>NZ_CALWJK010000017.1 GCF_944380975.1 uncultured Agathobaculum sp.
CCTATCGGCTACATACTCCTTTGGACGGCGCATAAAAGGGCGCGCTGCAGATTTCATTTCTGCAACGCGCCCTTTTTATTCAAACGTATCCGGGATGCTCTGCCCGTACTCTGCAAGCGCGTCGCGGATATCCTGCCACGAGAAGCCGCGCCGCTGCAAAAAGGCAACTGCCTTGTCGATTTCTTTCCGATCGGACACATCGCCGCGCAAACGCTTGTCCAGCAGCGCGACCAGCTGCGCGCGGTCGGGCGAAAAGCCAGCCAGCGCGGCTTCCGCCGTCTCTCGGTCAACCCCGCGGCGCGTGAGCTCCTGCCGGATGCGCATTTCACCGTACCCTTTGCGGGCGCACGAACGCACAACGCTTTCCGCATACGCCGTGTCATCCAGCAGATGCCGCTCGGTCAGCCACGCAAGCGCATAGTCCGCGGCTTCTTCGTCGTGACCCTTGTCCAGCAGCTTATCGCGCAAGCCTTTGGCGCTGAGCGCGCGGTAGGACAGCTGCTTGGCGGCAGCGTCCAGCGCTGCGCGGTATTTATCCTCGCTCATTCTTCGTCGAGATCGTCAAAATCGTCCGCGTCGATCGAAACCGCCTTGGATGAGCTGGCCTTGGAGGCAGCAGGCTTGGAGACGGGCGCGGCGACCGGTGTTCCCGGCTTGGCCGTCATTGCCTGATGCGCGTTGCGGCGCTCTTCCTCGACCTTTTCCATGATCTGCTTCTGCACATCGTCCGCGATCTCCGGATGATCCTTGAAATACTGCTTGGCGGCGTCGCGGCCCTGTCCCAAACGGGTCTCGCCCATGGAGAACCATGCGCCCGACTTGTTGACGATGCCGTACTTAACGCCGAGATCGACCAGCTCACTCGTGCGCGAGATGCCCTCGCCGTACATGATATCGAACTCGGCTTCCTTGAACGGAGGTGCGACCTTGTTCTTGACCACCTTCACGCGCGTGTGGCTGCCGATCATTTCCGTGCCGTTTTTCAGGTGTTCCATGCGGCGCACATCCAAACGCACAGACGCATAGAACTTAAGCGCGCGGCCACCGGTCGTGACTTCCGGGCTGCCGTAAATCACGCCGACCTTTTCGCGCAGCTGGTTGATGAAAATAGCCACGCAGTTGGACTTAGAGATCGAACCCGCCAACTTGCGCATCGCCTGGCTCATCATGCGGGCGTGCAGACCAACGAACGAGTCGCCCATTTCGCCCTCGATCTCGGCACGCGGGGTCAGCGCAGCGACCGAGTCAATGACCACAATATCGATCGCGCCCGAGCGCACCAGCGCTTCCGCGATGTCCAGACCTTGCTCGCCGGTATCCGGCTGGGAGACCAGCAGGCTGTCGATATCGACGCCCAGCGCCTGCGCATAGACAGGATCGAGCGCATGCTCTGCATCAATGAATGCGGCAGTGCCGCCCATCTTCTGCGCCTCGGCCACGCAGTGTAGCGCAACCGTGGTCTTACCGGAGGATTCCGGCCCGTAAATCTCCACAATACGACCGCGCGGCAGACCGCCGATGCCCAGCGCAAGATCCAGACCAATCGAACCGGTCGGGATATGGTCAATATTCATACCGGCGTTTTCGCCCAAGCGCATAACCGAACCCTTGCCGAACTGCTTTTCGATCTGTCCCAGCGCGGCCTCGAGCGCCTTCTTTTTATCGGCCGCAGGCGCGACCGGTTCCAACTGTTTCTTGGTAGCCATGAAAAGCCTCCTGCACGTTTCAAAAATTCCTGCTCTTATTATAGCAGTGTCAAAAAACAAAAGCAAGAAAAATCGAAAATTTGTTCGTTTATTTTTTGCATAAAAAATGCCCACCTTTCGGATGGGCACCGCGTCCGCTCATTCCAGCGGATCGTTGATTTCCGTATTGTAGCCATAGACGATGCGCGGCACACCGGCAAGATCCTCGGTGATGCCGATACCGCCGAAGCGGTTTTCCTCCAGAATTGCGGCAACATCGTTCGCCTGCTGCCAACCGCACTCGAACAGGATCACCCCGCCTGTCACCAGCAGCGATCCCCACTTGGAACAGATCGAGCGGTAAAAATCCAACCCGTCCACGCCGCCGTACAGCGCCTCGTGCGGCTCGTAGTTGTACACACTCCTGTCCAGTTGGTGCATCTCCGCGCGGGTGATATAAGGCGGGTTGGATACGATGATATCAAACTGACCCATATTGCCCGGCGGGCGAAAGCGCACATCCGCATTGACCGCCACGAACCGGCTCTGCACGCCCAGCCGACGCGCATTCTCCCGCGTGACACGCAGCGCGCCTTCGGAATTATCCACACCAGCCACATGTGCATCCTTTACCATATGCGCGACGGTGATACCAATACAGCCTGAACCACAGCACAAATCGAGAATACGGGGCGATACCTTTTTCTTTGCCTGCTCGATCACCAGCTCACACAGCGGCTCGGTATCCGCGCGCGGGATAAGAACATTTTTATCCACCTGAAAGGTCAGGCCGTAAAAATCCCATTCCCCGAGGATATACGCCAGCGGCTCGCCATCCAGACACTTATCGCAGAGTAAATTCGCATAATCAACGGTCGCATCATCTAAGTACAGATGACCCCATTCGCCTGTTTTATTCTTGTCCACCTTGCAGGCATACGCGGTCAGCTCGCGCGCAGACAGCGACGGCTGCGGCTCGTCCGCTTCCTTGAAGCGGTGGAACAGCTCCATGTACACGTCGTTGATCGTTTTAGTCAATTCAATTCACCTCTTTTTGTGAAATGAGCACGCAGAATGTTATCGCACCCCTCCCCTCTGGGGTGGCAACCGTGCCGGTTGTTCTGATCCTGCGAAAAGGGCGGCAGCCGCAAACAGGAACCCTGCTTTGCGCGCGCAGCGCGCCCTTGAGAAAAAGGGGTGATTCACAAGAGGGGAGAAACCCTTGGTGTCTCCCCTCTTCGCGAGCCGCAACGAGTGTGCATGCGAGCAACCGCCGCATAGCGGCGGCTCTTAGCGAGTCGTAGTGTGCCTGCGGCGCACAGCCGCATCATTCTCTTCTCTTGAATAAAGCCTATTACCAGTTATCCGAGCCATCCTCCGGAATGACTGCCTTCATGCCGGTGATTGCCACCTCAATCATGGAGTCATCCGGCTCGAACACGGTCAGGTGCTGGATCATCAGACCCGGCCAGCGCAGCGCACGGGATACAATGCTTTCCGACCGTCCCGCATAGCGGTTAAACTCATAGCTGATGCCGACCACCAGCGGCAGCAGAACCAGATGCGCGAGCATACGCAAAAACGGGTTGGTGATGTCAACGATGGAAAAGACAATGGACGAAACAATGGTCGCAATGATAATCAGCACAAACATGAAGCTGGTGCCGCAGCGGGGATGATACTTGTTCTGACGGCGCACGTTTTCCACCGTCAGCTCCTCCCCTGCCTCATAGCAGAAAATGGTCTTATGCTCCGCACCGTGATATTCAAAGGTGCGGCGGATATCCTTCATATGCGACACCGACCACATGAAAATCAAGAAGATAATCACACGCACGATACCTTCCAGCACATTGCGGGCAAGCACGCCCCAGCTTTCCGGCACGAAGCCGCCGAGAAAGCTCGGCAGCAACAGGAACAGCGCAACCGGCAGCGCAATGCCGATCACGGTCGAAATGCCGAGGATGAATTTGTCCAGCCCCTCCGAGCCGAACTTGCTTTCCACCCACAGTTCAAACTTGGAGGGCGGTACATCGGCTTCCTCATCCTCAAAAAAGGATGCCGAATAATTGATGGCTTGAATGCCGTCTTTCATGGCCATGAACAGACCGTAAGCGCCGCGAAAGACCGGCTTTTTCCACAAAGCGGACGGCTGATGTGCGTTCTCTTCTTTTGTCACCAGTTCACCGTTGGCACGGCGCACGACGGTACAGGTCTTTTTGGGGCCTTTCATTACGATGCCCTCAATGATGGCCTGCCCGCCGATGGTGGTTTTCTTTTGCGTTGTCATGGGTTATCTCCTTCGGGGGTATAGGGGCTGTCCGGCACTTTCGGAATCGCACCCGTGATACCGAGCGCCTCTTCGGCTTCGGCGGCGGGCAGCGTGACGGTCACGGTCGTGCCCGCGCCCAGCGTGGACGCGATATCCAGCGTGCCGCCGTGCAGCGATACGATCTCGTCGGTGACGGCAAGGCCGATGCCGCTGCCGCGCTGCTTGGACGAACCCTTATAAAATTTCTCCTTGACGAACGGCAGCTCGGCCTCCGGAATACCCTGACCGTAGTCGCGCACGGATGCGACCACCTTGCCGCCGTCCCGCCGCAGGGTGATGTCGATTTTCTTGCCGTCGCCGCCGTATTTTGCGGCGTTATCCAGAATGTTGAGAAACACCTGCTTCATGCGGTGGCGGTCACCGTTGATATAATAGTTGGCTTCCACATCCTCATCATAGCTGAGCTGGATGCCGCTTTTATGCAGCAGATTTTCATACATGTAAACCGCCTCATAGAGTTCGATCGACAAATCGAACAGCTCGACCTCAAGCTTCATGCGGCCGGATTCAATGCGGGCAAAGTCCAACAGTTCTTCGACCATACGGGTCAGGCGGCTGGCTTCTTTCTGTATGATGGTCAGACCCTGCATGACTTCCTCCGGGTCTTCGCCGCCGCCCGCCATGAGCGTTTCGCTCCAGCCGCCAATGGCGGTGAGCGGGGTGCGCAGCTCATGCGACACCGAGGAAATAAAGTCGTTCTTCATGCGTTCGGCACGGCTGATCTCATCCGACATATAGTTGATGGTATCGCATAGTTCGCCAATTTCGTCATCGTATGTTTTTTGCAGGCGCACGCCATAGCGCCCCGCCGCAATTTCCTTGGCAATCGTATTGATCTTGAGCACGGGATCGACGATCGATTTAACAAAATAGCTGTTGGACGCAACGACCAGCATCAGGAACACCAAACATGCCAGCAGCGCAATGCCAATGATGATCCAGATCTGCTGCTCGACGATGCGCAGCGAGGTGATAAACCGCACGCCGCCAATCAGATCGCCGCGCGCAGACAGCAGCGGCGCGGTCACGCTCATCACCCGTTCGCTGGAAAGCGGGTCGCGTCCGGTATAGACCGCAGTCTTTTGCGTGGCAAGCGCTTGCGTGGCATCCTCGGTCGAGGCCATACCGCCGCCGGACAGCCCGGACGTGGACAGCAGGATACGACCGGTCGAATCCAAAAACTGCTGCTCCAGCTTATCCTGCTCCTGAAAGGTCGTCACAGTCGATTCTGCCTGTGCATAAAACTGGTCGTATGTCTCGGTGAAATATTTGCGGAATGTATCCGCCGCGGTCGTGGCACGGGACACCAGATTGTCCCGCACGGTCGCATAATAATAGCCCGATATGCCGACCGAAATCAGGATCATCACGACCGCAAGGATAACGAGCACGAACGAAAGCGAGTTCATCATCCAGCGTCCCTTGATGCCGCCCGGTGAGTGCAGCACCTTAGGCACGGCCGGCTGCGGCGGCACTTCAGGCTTTTTCTTTTGTTTGTGATAATTCATAACAGAGGGCCTTTCTGCAAAATGCCGGTTTGCGGGCGGCAAAACGCCGCGGGAAGGCTGAATCAGCCTTCCCACATATAGCCATAGCCGCGCACGGTGACGATGTGCGTCGGCTCGGCCGGATCATCCTCAATTTTAATGCGCAGACGGCGGATATTCACATCCACGATTTTCAGCTCGCCCACATAATGATGCCCCCACACCATTTCGAGCAGCTCGTCGCGCGAAAGCGCCTTGCCGATATTCTCCATAAATGCCTTCAAAAGACCGTACTCGATCTGCGTCAGTTCGATCTTGATGCCGTTCTTGAGCACTTCGCGCGCGCGCAGATTGAGCTTGAACGGGCCGGACTTGATGACATCCTCCTCCGAAAACGGCGAACCGGACACGCGGCGGTAGAGCGCATCCACACGCGCCGCCAGCTCGATCACCGAGAAGGGCTTGGTCACATAATCATCCGCGCCGTTCATCAGGCCGGTGACCTTGTCGGCCTCCTGCGTGCGGGCGGTCAGCATGATAACACCTGCGGCGTAGCCCGCAGCGCGCATCGCGCGGCAGACCTCATAGCCGTCAATGCCGGGCAGCATGACGTCCAGCACCGCGACCGCGATATCCTGATTGGCATGATATTTTTCCAGCGCCTGCTCGCCGGTTTCCGCTTCTATCACTTCGTAACCGCTGCGCTTCAAATTGAGCACCAGAAACGAGCGGATATTTTCCTCATCTTCCAATACCAGTATCTTACGCTTCATGGAAAGTCCTCCTTTTATTACAAACGATCAATTGTTCCAATCCTGTTTGACGAGCGAAAAACGATTTTGTATCGCCTCTGCGGTAATTTCCAGAGAACTTTGTTCCGCCTCGTCCGCGATGCGCGCGAAATATACTGCCTGCGCTGTCTCGCCGAGCTGCAGCAAATCGGTGCGGCCGGCATAATAATCCCGACTGGAGCCAGTGGCGCAGTAAATGGTAAACAGCGGGATTTGCCCGCCTCTGCCGACATATTCTGAAAATGTAACGGCGCTGATGCCGCTGTCGGCCGTTTTGGTTGCTGTGATACGGTCATGCCAGGTGGGGTCAATCACCAGGCTCCACGCGTCCGAAATATTCTGATAGGTGGTCCTCACCAGTACGGGCGGTTCATCCACACTGTAAGCATACCAATCAAGCATGAACACCGCATCGGATGCCGCGGCATCCGTATAACCCGCCATGAGCACGGCACGCGGCAGCTCAGTTACGCCGTCGTTATTGATATCGGTCGCATAGACCGACACCGGACGATAGGTGCTGCGGGTGATCGAATCCTCGCCGTCCAACGCCAGATTGACCAGCGTCCGGTCGGCAAATACAAAGATATCCGTCGTCAAACCCACGCCGCTTGCCGTCTTTTCTTCGGCAAACACCGCCGTGTAATCATCCAGCACATGGCCGGTCTGCATCCGCTCGACAGAAACCGTTTCCGCACTGGTGGATGCCTCTCCGACCATCGACAGACTGCCTTTGCTATACTGATACAGCCGCGCCACGCGCTTGCCATCCGGCGCGGTGGTGAGCAGCAGCAGATCCTTTGCGCCGTCGCCATCCATATCGGTCAGCTCCATGGCGGAATACTCGGTCTCGAGCAGCACACCCGGCGCACAGTCGCTTCCAAAATCGCACATGGTCAGCGCGCCGGTACCATCAGCAGAAAGCCGCCATATGATCACCATACCGCGACGGCCGTCCGGTGTGATCACCGGATAATCCACTGACTGGATTGCCGTGCCTGTCCCTTCAATCGAACCGGTGCAGACATAGCTTTCCTCTTGCTTGCGATAAATATATACCTTAAAATCATTGCTGGTTGCCGAGGAGGAACCGCGGAAAAACGAGATAGCTTCCTCCACCCCATCGTTATCCAGATCAATCAGCTGGATCGAGGAGCGGTTTTCACCCTCCACCGGCGCGGTATAAGAGATGCCGGAAGAGATGAGTTTCTCCAGCTCAACCTGCAATGTTTGATAGTTTGTAGACGGTTTGGGTGCAGCAAGCAGCTCGTCACCCGATGGAAACGTACAGCCGCTGAGCACCAGCAAAGACAGCAGTACGGAAAGCATGCGAATCGGTTTCATGGATTTCTCCCATTCATTATACTCCAACAGATATACAAATTCAGTATAGCACAAATTCCTTCGGTTTGGTACTGGAAATTGTATAATTTTTATTCGTATTGCAGGGCTTTTCTGCGTCAAAATGCTATGCCTTTTGTTCGCGCCACACCGCGATTTTCATTGACAAAACGGGTGGAAATGGGTATACTGATGTTACGTCTCTTTATACTTTTATGCGGGTATGGCGGAATTGGCAGACGTGCAGGATTTAGGTTCCTGTGCCGCAAGGCGTGTGGGTTCGACCCCCACTACCCGTACCAGTATAGCAAAATGCGGACAGCTTATTATAAAGCTGTCCGCATTTGTTTTTCCCTAAATCTGCTATTTCAAGCTTTCACTTTGCGCCATTGAAAAAGGACGGCATCAGCCGTCCTTTTTTTGCGCTGCAATTTCCCACAGATAGAGACCTGCAACCGTTGCGTATGGCGCATACCGTGCGCGGTATTTCTCAAACTGTGCGCGGGTCAAGTCCTCCAACCCATACAGGCGGCACATGCCTTTACGGATACCAAAATCATCGAACGCGAGCACATCAGGCCGCTCAAGTGAAAAGATCAGCAGCATCTCCGCTGTCCATCGTCCGACGCCGGGAAGTGCGGTCAGGGTTTTGATGATTTCATCATCACTTTTATCCACAAGACTGTGGATATTTATTGTTCCGTCCTGCACAGCATGCGCTGCGGCGAGCATATAACCCGCCTTACGTCCAGACATGCCGCAGGCACGCAAGCCATCCTCCCCTTCCGCAAAGATGGTTTCCGGCGTGATCTCTCCCAAACGGTCACACAAACGCGCCCAAACGGTCGCCAGCGCTTTCCCTGAGATCTGCTGCCCGGCAATCGAATTCACCAAAGCTGTAAACAGGTTGGGGATAACTTCGCGGTCGATATGGCCGATGCGTGCAATCGCTGCGCCGAGCACAGGATCACGTTCGGTCAAATAATCGGTTTCGGTTTTGCCATATGCAAAGTATTTCTTTTCCATCGCAAACTCCCTATCACAAAGGGCGGGGTTTCCCCCGCCCTTTTGACATTTATGCGTTTTTCTTGGCCTGTGCCTTCTGCTCAAAGCGTTCCTTGGCGACAATGGCGCGCTGGTGCGTGCCCTCACCAATCAGGCCGGCTTCATCATAAGCCGCGACCTTGAAGGTCAGTATTTTTCCGTTCGGCGCGATTTCCACCAGCTCGGTCTCCACGCGCACCTCCATGCCCTCAGGCGTGGCGGCGACATGGCTGACATTGACCAGTGTACCGACCGTGGTCTTGCCCTCTTCCAGATGGGGGGCAACCGATGCTGCCGCCGTGTTTTCAATTGCTGCGATCATCATGGGCGTGGCATATACCGACACCAGACCGCTGCCAACATTGCATGCCAGCTTATCCGCAGTGACTACGAACTTCTGCTCACCCTTGATTCCGATTTCCATATTCTTACTCTCCCTTTTTGCGGATCTCGGTCATGCCGCCCATATACGGCTGCAGCGGCTTCGGGATAGCAACAGAGCCATCCGCGCGCAGGTTGTTTTCGAGGAAAGCGATCAGCATACGCGGGGGTGCAACCACCGTGTTGTTGAGCGTATGCGCGAAGTACAGCTCCTTGGAATCCTTGCCGCGCACGCGGATGCCCAGACGGCGTGCCTGCGCGTCGCCCAGATTGGAGCAGGAGCCGACCTCAAAATACTTCTTCTGGCGCGGCGACCATGCCTCTACGTCGCAGGACTTCACCTTCAGGTCAGCCAGATCGCCCGAGCAGCACTCCAGCGTGCGCACCGGGATATCCAGCGAACGGAAGAAATCGACCGTGTTCTGCCAGAGCTTATCGTACCACATCGGGGACTCTTCAGGCTTACAAACGACGACCATTTCCTGCTTCTCAAACTGGTGGATACGGTATACACCGCGCTCCTCGATGCCGTGCGCGCCGACTTCCTTGCGGAAGCAGGGCGAATAGCTGGTCAGGGTCTGCGGCAGGGTAGCTTCGTCGTTGATGGTGTCGATGAACTTACCGATCATAGAGTGCTCAGAGGTGCCGATCAGGTACAGATCCTCGCCCTCGATCTTGTACATCATATTCTCCATTTCCTTGAAGGACATAACGCCCTTCACCACATCACCGTGGATCATGAACGGCGGGATATAATAGGTGAAGCCGCGGTCGATCATGAAGTCACGCGCATAGGACAGGATGGAAGAATGCAGGCGCGCAATGTCTCCCTTGAGGTAATAGAAGCCGTTGCCCGAAGTGCGGCGCGCAGCATCGAGGTCGATGCCGTCGAAAGACTCCATGATATCCACATGATACGGGATTTCGTAATCCGGTACGACCGGATCGCCGAACTTCTCGAGTTCAACGTTCTCGGAATCATCCTTGCCGATCGGAACGGACGGGTCGATGATGTTCGGAATGACCATCATGCGGTTTTTGACTTCCTCGGCAAAGGTCTTTTCATCCTCTTCGAGCTTTGCCATCTCATCGGCCATCGCCTTGACCTCGGCCTTGACCTTCTCTGCCTCGTCCTTCTGGCCCTTCGCCATCAGGCCGCCGATCTCCTTGGACTTCTTGTTGCGCAGGGCGCGCAGCTCGTCGCAGCGGGTCTTGGCTGCGCGGAACTTGGCGTCAAATTCGATGACCTCGTCCACCAGCGGCAGCTTTTCGTCCTGGAACTTCTTCTTGATGTTTTCCTTGACCGCGTCCGGGTTCTGACGGACAAATTTGATATCCAGCATGATTTTCTTCTCCTTCTATTTCCTTTAATTTTTATTCTGCATCGCTATTTTGGCTGTCCATTTGCTGCTGTACCGCTTCAAACAGCTTGTTGATATCCGTATCAAAGCCATCCTCTGTGTTGCCCAGCAAACGGTCTTCGCTATACTTCTGCACCAGCGCATCGTATTCCTGCTTGGTCTCATTTGGATTGTCGGCCAGAAGCTGTGCATTGATGCGAGCAAGAGAGGCATAGACCTCTCGTTCCTCCATACGTTGCTCGGTGGCGCTCACGACATCGGTTTTCGCCAGTTCCATATCCAACACTTCGCGCACCTTATCCAGCGCAGCGCTTTGGGCATCATACTGGGCCTGCAAATCTTCCATTTTTTGGGTTGCACCTTGCGCAACCGTTTGCTGCTCGGTGAGCTGGTTGGTCAGTGTATCCAGCTGACGGTCAGCGCGCGCCTGCGCAACATAGCTAATCAAAATCAGGGCGATCGCCACGGAAAACAGACCGACGATATAAAAGGTTAGCGTTGTGCGGCTGAGCTTTTTCTCAGGTTTCACCTGCTCAGGCTTTTTCTTTTCGTCCATAGCAGTTCCTCCTTATACGCGCAAACCGCGCAGCGCTTCGATCAAGCGTTCCAGATCGTCTGCGCCGTAGTATTCCAGCGACAGCGTACCGCTGTTTTTGCCTTGTTCAATGCTGATTTTACGGCCGAGTACGCTTTCCAATTCCTTTTCGACCTCCGAGACATAGTCCACGGAAAAGCCTTCGGGCTGCGGCTTAGGCGCCGGCTTTTTGTTCATACGCTTGGCGAGCGCTTCCGCCTGCCGCACGCTCATGCCGACCATCTGCTTGGCTGCTTCTACACGCTTGTCCTCTTCTGCAACTGCCAGAACAGCGCGCGCATGACCGCCGGACAATTTCCCCTCGGATACCATGGTGCGTACCTCATCGGGCAGCGCGAGCAAACGCAATGCATTGGCTACCGCCGGACGGGATTTGACCACGCGGTGCGCGACCTCCTCTTGCGTCATGCCGAACTGCTGCATGAGCAACTCATAGCCCTCTGCCTCTTCGATGGGATTCAGATCCTGTCGCTGTAAATTCTCGATCAGCGCGAGCTCCATGACTTCACTCTCATGGGCTTCGAGCACCATGGCGGGGATTTCTTTCAGTCCCGCCAGACGCGCAGCACGCCATCGACGCTCGCCTGCAATAATCTGATAATATCCGTTTTTGTCTCCCGGCCGCACGGTGATCGGTGTGATGATACCGTGCAAACGAATGCTCTCCGCCAACTCTTCCAGCGCCTGCTGGTCAAATTTCTTACGCGGCTGGTTGGGGTTTGGCTCGATTTTTGAAAGCGCGATCTGTGATACACTGTCGGTCGCACCGGCAGCGCTCAAATCAGTCGCATCCGCACCGAACAGGTTGGACAAGCCGCCTCCCAATCCTTTTTTGGTTGACGCCATGCTCAGCCTCTCCCCTTCCTTTCCGTTTTCTTCAGTATTTCATCTGCAAGAGACAAATATGCCTCCGCACCGCGGCACAGCCGGTCATAGTCCGTGATGGGCTTACCATGGCTGGGCGCTTCGCTCAGGCGCACATTACGCGGCACAACCGATGAAAACACCTGACCCGGGAAGTGCTTTTTCACTTCTTCCACTACCTGAATGGAAAGATTGGTGCGGCCGTCAAACATAGTCAGCAGCACGCCCTCCAATTCCAGTGCGGGATTCATTGACTTTTTTACCATACGTACCGTTGTCATCAGCTGACTGAGACCTTCCAGCGCATAATACTCGCACTGGAGCGGCACCAGAAAGCTGTCTGCTGCACACAAGCAGTTGAGCGTCAGCAGACCGAGCGACGGCGGACAATCAATAAAAATGTAATCGTAGTCATCGCGCACACGGTCCAATACGCTTTTGAGACGGTTTTCCCGGTTTTCCATTGCGATCAAATCCAGT
The DNA here is from genome assembly GCF_944380975.1 of uncultured Agathobaculum sp. GTDB lineage: Bacteria > Bacillota > Clostridia > Oscillospirales > Butyricicoccaceae > Agathobaculum. The sequence goes on from NZ_CALWJK010000017.1 coordinate 12,362, forward strand.
TCCGCGCCCGCCAGATTGACGTTTGCGCCGATCAGATCCACCCATTTTGTGGATACAATCGCGCTTTTCACATCCGGCTCATCCGCCACAATCAAATCATAGACCGAGGTTTCGAGCGAACGCGGGTCCACGCCAAAACCGGAGGTCGCGTTTCCCTGTGGATCGAAATCACACAGCAGCATGCGCTTGCCACGCTCATAGAGCGCAGCCGCCAGATTGATGGCTGTGGTGGTTTTCCCTACGCCGCCTTTTTGATTGGCGAACGCGATAATTTTCCCCATATCTGGTTCCCTCTTATCTTTGGTAATTTTCCTACGGGTTTCATTATATCACACCCTTATTAGAATGCAAAGCAAATCCCTCAAATTTTCTCGTATGTTTCACGTGAAACATAAAAAAGAGAGCTGCCCTGCGGCAGCTCTCTTCTCCGGTTAAATGTTTCACGTGAAACAACCCCGGTTCTCTATATCAAACACACGCTATGCCCGCGCATGTGGAATACTGATGGTTAAGGTCAAGCAATCTTCATCCTCGGTTTGGTCAACCGTTGCGCCAATGCCCGCATCCACCATGACACCGACCGCACGGTTCAGTGTATTAAGAAAAAAGCGGACATCCTTAATCAGGCGCACTACCTTGCGCTCTCCCCCAACAGGCGGCGCATCCTTTTCCTTGAGCAAAGCATCTATGTACTGCTCCGAACGGCTGACATTCAGATCATGCTCAATGATATATTTGGTTGCATTGATGCGGTCGTTCTCATCATCAAGCCGCAGCAGACAACGCGCATGACGCTCTGTTAAATTTGCGCTGCGAATCAATTCCATGTTCTGCGTGGACAAACGCAGCAGCCTCAACTTGTTTGCCACCGCGGACTGCGTCTTGCCAACCTTGCGCGCGGCTTCCTCCTGCGTCAACCCATACTGATCAATCAATCGCTTAAAGCCTTCCGCTTCCTCAAAGAAATCCAAATCACGTCGCTGCAAATTTTCCACCAGCGCAATCGCAGAGGAATCTTCATTATCCGCAGCAATCACCAGACAGGGCACATCATTCAGTCCCGCCACACGCGCGGCACGCAGCCGTCTCTCCCCTGCAACCAATTCGTATCCACCGCCCGGCGCACGACGCACCGTCAGCGGATTAAGCACACCGTATTGCCGTATGCTTTCCGCAAGCTGCGCAATCGCCTCCGGATCAAAATACTTGCGCGGCTGATTGGGATTGCGCACAATATCACTCACCCGCACTCGCCGCAACGTCCGGTCCTCTTTTCCTGTCACCAATGTTAAAACCGACATCATGTCATCTCCTCCTTGTGCTGTCGACCGGCCCAAAACACCACGCCGGTTTGTCCTTCGGTAATAGATTACCATATTATTACATTTTGGCAAGGAAAATCGACCGCAAAACCTGCGTTATTCGACACGCATTTGTCATTTCCTCCCAGATATCACACATTTCCATGCATTTTCGGACAAAAAATAACCCTCTGTAATTTCCATACAGAGGGTAAACAACTTGTAATGTATTTTCTCAGAGCGGATCAGTTTGAATCTTTTTGAAACGGCGCGGATACTTGTCCGGCGTTTCATTGATTTTTTGCAGACGCACCAACACGCGCTCAACCCCATCATGCGGCACTGTATATCGAAGCAATTCCGCGGACGGTGCACCCAACACAGCAAATGCCTGCGACGCAGAACCGACTTCATCCATGCAGTCGGCCGCCTTCATCGCATAAAACGCACCGCCCACTTTTATCATCGGCAGCGCCAGCTCACAGAGCATACGAAGCTCCGCCACCGCACGGGAAACTGCAAGATCAAACGATGCACGATGTACCGCTGCAAACTCTTCCGCACGCCCATGCACCGGGAGGACATTGGTCAGTTCAAGCGCATCGACCACCTCAGAGAGAAAATCAATACGCTTACGCTGCGCATCCAATAAGGTAAATTCCGCACCCGGGCAAAGGATCGCAAGCGGTAGACCAGGAAAGCCCGCGCCAGTGCCCACATCCAGCACAGTCTGCCCTTTCTTAATATAAGGCGCAAGCGAAGCGCAGTCGAGAAAGTGGCGTGTGACGACTTCACAGGGATCGGTCACGGCGGTAAGATTCATCACCTTATTCTTTTCGAGCAGTAAATCCGAGTAACGCAATAATTTATCCACAGCTTGTGGAGAAACTTCCGGGATAAACTCCCGCAAGCCGGAAACCAACAGCTCATATGCGGTCATGCCTTGTCCTCCTTCCAGCGCGTTTCGATATAGATCATCAGCGCGGTAATATCCGCCGGTGACACACCGGAGATACGCGCGGCTTGTCCGAAGTTGAGCGGCCGTACTGCATTCAGCTTTTGCCGCGCTTCCAACCGAAGTGATTCAACCTGTTCATAATCCAAATCGGGCGGCAGCGGGCGAGACTGCAATTTGCGATACTGCTCCACGTCCTTCTGCTGGCGGCCAATATAGCCCGCATACTTGACGCGGATCTCCACCTGCTCACGGATGACCGCAGGCAGCATGGGTCGTTCCGGATCAAACAAAGCCAAATCCGCATAGCTGAGTTCCGGACGACGCAGCAGGTCGATCAGCTTGCACCCAGCCTTGACCGGTGCGCTGTTCTTTCCTGCCAAAAATCCATTGAGCGCATCCGACGGCGCAATACCGACCGCAGCAATGCGGTCGATCTCTGTCTGAACCTGTTCGTATTTGTGACGTACCTTTTCCCCGCGCTCCGGTGGGTTCAGGCCAATGCGCGCACCAATCGGAACCAGACGTTCATCGGCATTATCCTGCCGCAGCAGCAGACGGTATTCCGAACGCGAAGTCATCATACGATACGGCTCATTTGTACCGCGGGTTACCAAGTCATCAATCAGCGTACCGATATAACCGTCCGCGCGATCAAGGATGAGCGGCTCTTCTCCCTTGATGGCAAGCGCCGCATTCACGCCTGCGACCAGACCCTGTGCGGCAGCCTCTTCATAACCGGACGAACCACAGAACTGACCTGCACCATACAAACCCTTGACCTTTTTGGTTTCGAGCGTCGGGCGCAGCTCCAATGGATCGACGCAATCGTATTCAATCGCATAAGCCGGCCGCATGATCTCCGCATGTTCCAACCCCTTGACCGTATGCAGCATATCGCGCTGCACATCAAACGGCATGGAAGAGGAAAAGCCCTGCACATAGATTTCTTCCGTGTCTAGTCCCATCGGCTCCAAAAACAGCTGATGACGCGGTTTATCCGCAAAGCGCACCACCTTATCCTCAATGGACGGACAATAGCGCGGGCCAACGCCTTCGATCTGACCGCCATAAAGCGGAGAGCGGTCAAGATTCGCACGGATAAGCTCATGCGTGCGGTCGGTGGTATAAGTCAGATAGCAGACCACACGGTTTTCCGGCGGTCGGTCGGTTTCAAAAGAAAACGGGATGATCTCCTTCTCCCCTTCCTGCAATTCCAGACCAGAAAAATCAATCGAACGGCGGTGGATACGCGGCGGTGTACCGGTCTTGAAACGCTGCAGATGCAAACCAAGCGCACGCAGTGACTCAGTCAGCGGCTTTGCTGCCGCCATGCCGTCCGGGCCACTCTCGCGCGCATATTCGCCAATAATGATACGCCCGCCAAGGAACGTACCGGACGCAATGATGACCGCTTTGGCAGGGTGGCGCGCGCCGATCGCAGTCACAACAGCGGATACTGCGCCGTTTTCGGTTTCGACCGAAACGATCTCATCCTGCATCAACTGCAAACCTTCCTGCTGCTCGAGGGCATGCTTCATATACGTGCGGTATTTAACACGGTCAGCCTGCGCGCGCAGCGAATGCACTGCCGGGCCTTTGCCGCGGTTGAGCATGCGATACTGGATGCAGGCCGCATCCGCCGCCCGCGCCATCTCTCCTCCCAGTGCATCAATCTCGCGCACCAGATGCCCTTTCGCCGTGCCGCCAATGGCAGGATTGCACGGCATGTTGCCCACAGCGTCCAGATTGATCGTAAAACACGCGGTTTTCATCCCAAGGCGTGCAGCGGCAAGCGCCGCTTCAATACCCGCATGCCCCGCACCAACAACGACAACGTCAAAGGCTTCGGCTGGAAAAACCGTCATGAATCCTCCTCCTTCTTCGTGCGTCACAGAGAGTCATGGATAAAGAATAGACCAGCCAAACTTTATCCACACTTGTTGATAACTCTGTGTAAACTTTGGATAACTTGCACTTTTGGCAAATAAATTGATAACAGAAATAAAATATTACATACTGATATTACAAATAGTAATATAGTTATCCCACGGAAAAGGGCCGCTGCGCGCGGCAGGCGGCCCTTCTCACTGTGGCATACATATTTACTTTCCCACGCAAAAATCACTGAAAATCCGGGAAACCACCGCTTCGGTCACGGTCTCGCCCGTGATTTCCCCAAGCGCGGCAATCGCGCCTTCCGCATCCATCACGACCGCATCTGGTGTCATACCGGACTGTGCAGCATACAGCGCCGCTTCGCAGCGCTCCGCCGCGCGAGCCAGAGCGGCAGCCTGACGGGCGTTAGTAATCAGCGCGCCGTCAAACGCACCGTCTCCCAAGCCAATCGTGCGCGGAATGAGCGAAAGCAGCTTGTCCATGCCCTCACCGGTCTTGGCGGACAGAGGCACAATATGCAGAAAATGTTTTTTGAGCAGCTTTTCATCCAGCTGCTGCGGCAAATCAACCTTATTGACCACGGCAATCGCACGGTGGCCCGCTGCGCGGGCAAGCACCAGCATATCCTCGTCGCCGATCGGCTGCGAACCGTCAAACACCGCAAGGATCAGTGCGGAAGCGGATGCTTCCGCCATTGCACGGTCGATACCCGCCTGTTCGATCGGGTCGGTCGTGTCTCGCAGACCTGCCGTATCGGTCACGCGCAGCAAAAGCTGGCCGACCTTTACGTTTTCCTCAATCAGGTCGCGGGTCGTGCCCGGAATATCGGTGACGATAGCGCGTTCACGACCAAGCAGCGTATTGAGCAGCGTACTTTTGCCCGCATTCGGACGGCCCAAAATCACACATGGAACACCCTCGCGCAGAATACGGCCGCGCTCATAGCTTTCGGCCATTGCATACAAACGGCTGGTGGTACGGTGCAGCAGTGCAGCGGCATCATCAAACAAGATCGGGTCGATATCCTCATCCGGGAAATCCACGACCGCATGAAAATGCGCTACCATGCCGATCAAATCTTCCCGCATCTGCTGCACGGGAGAACCGACCGCACCCATCATCTGCGCCGCTGCATTCTGCGCGGCCTCGGCGGTGCGGGCGGTGATCAAATCGTGCACGGCTTCCGCTTCGGATAAACCGAGCTTGCCATTCAGAAATGCCCGGCGAGTAAATTCACCTGCTTCGGCCTGCCGCACGCCCTGCGCAAACAGCGCATCCAGCGCTTGCTGCAAAACAGCGGTCGAACCATGGCATTGCAATTCCGCCATCGACTCACCCGTGTAGGTATGCGGCGCATGAAAGACTACCGCATAGCAGCAGTCTATCATCTTGCCGTTTTTATCATGCAGCGTGCCGTAAACCAGCTTTTGCCCCGGTGCATCCAGCATACGCTTGCCGTTTTTTGCACGGAAAATGGTATCTACCGCCTGTATCGCCTGCTCACCAGACACCCGAATCAAACCGATCGGTCCGCCGGCGGAAGAAATGGCGGCAATCGTATCGTTCATAGACAATACCCCGCGTTAGGAACGCGAACGGAAGCTGTTATCCGGTGCAATCACAACACGACGGCCGGGCTCAGTGCCGGTCGAGTACGTGGTGACACCGTTGAAATCCTGCAGCGCGGCATGGATGATGCGGCGCTCATAGGGATTCATCGGTTCCAGCGTCATCGAGCGGTGGGACTTGACCACTTTCATTGCCATCTTGCGGGCAAGACGCTCCAGGCTCTCCGCACGCTTTTCACGATAATTCTCGGTGTTGACCGACAGACGCACATGCTCGTCCAGCGCGTTATTGAGCACCAGTGAACCAAGATACTGGATCGCATCCAGCGTATCGCCGCGACGGCCAATGATCGGACCCATATCCGGGCCGGAAATCTCCAGACGCAGCTGGTCGCACTCGACCTGCGGCAGCGTCTTGACTTCGCCCTCGACACCCATCTTTTCGAGCAGTCCGGTGACAAAATCGGTCGCAAGCTGCTCCGCCTTCTTCATGCATTCCTCCGAAACCGGAATCAGCTCGCGCTCCTTAGGAACAGACGGCGTGATCGGACGTTCCTCACGCGGACGGCGGTCGCGACGGCCGCCGCGTTCCCGGCGCGGACGCTCCCGACGCGGCGGGCGCTCCACTTCCAGCTTTTCCGGCACAAAATCCGCGGGCGCAGCCTTGACCAGACGCGGCGTATCATCCTCATCCGTAATGGACAACTTCTGCGGCTTGGCAGCGGGCTTTTCTTCCTTTGCCGGCTTTTCCGCACGATGCGGCTTTGCGGGTTTCTCCACAGTGATGTGGACAGGTTCCGCCTTCTTGACCGGCTCATCCGGCACCTCATAGGTGACGCGCACGCGCGCGGGCGTTGCGCCGATGCCGAGAAATCCCTTTTTGCCGTTATCCAGAACCTCTACCGATACATCATCCCGGTCCATACCGAGCTGCTTGAGCGCTGCTTCAATGGCAGCGTCGCGGGTATCGCCCGTGGTTTCGATAAATTTCTCCATAACTTACTTGTCCCCCTTCTTTTTCTTCGCGTTCTGGGACTGTTCCTGCTGGGCCGCTTTGTGCGCCGCGCGCTTGGCTTCCTTTTCCGCCGCGATGCGCGCAGACTCTTCCGCGTCCTTCTTCTCCTTCTTGCCGCGCAGGTAGGTCGTCAGCACGATTTCCTGCACACAGGAGAATACGTTGTTGAAAATCCAGTAAATACCGATCGTGCCCGGCAGAATAAAGCCGAAATACAAGGACATGAGCGGCATGATGAGATTCATCATCTTCAGCTGGCTGGCTGCCGCGCTGTTCTGGGTACCCTGCATCTTCTGCATGACAAAGCTTGCCAAAAATGCAGTTGCACCCGACAGGATCGGGATGACCCACAGAATGCTCGGATTGAAAATAGACGGCGTCTGCGCCAGATTCAAACCGAGGAAGCTGAAATCAATATTGAGCAGCTCACCTGCACCGTTGGTGATGTTGGTCACCGTATCCGGCCACACGCCGCCATTCTGCGTGAACAGGTCGCCCAACTTTTCGGCAATTGTGATCTGGCCATAGTAATCGGCGGACGCCATATCAACGCCCACCAGCGAGCCAAGCTGCGAGATCACATCGTCACTAAAGCCCATCATGAACTTGAGCGGCTGCTGTACCGCATAGTACAGACCCATCATGATCGGCAACGGAATAAACTGCGGCAGACAGCCGGACATCGGATTGACGCCATGCTTATCATACAGCTTCTGCATTTCCTCGTTGAGCTTGACGCGGTTGTTTGCATACTTCTTCTGCAGCTGCTGCATTTCCGCGTTGAGCGCATTCATGGCAAGCATGCTCTTTTTGCCCTTGATCGCCAGCGGAATACAAATCAGCTTAACGATCAAAGCAAACAGGATGACCGCAAGACCATACGAGCCAACCGCCTTAAAGATTGCCAACAGGATCAGACCAAGCGGCCTGACGATGACAAGTCCGAAAATTTCTCCCATATAAACCTCCGTAGGGTTGTTTGTTCATTCGTAAAACGAAATGGAACCGGTTCCACCCACTCTTTTTCTCCCTTCGTTACGGCACGGGGTCATATGGCCCGCGTTTGGAGAAGGGATGGCACCGGCAGATGCGTTTAAACGCCAGCCAGCCGCCTTTGAGCGCGCCGTATTTCTCAATCGCTTCGATCGCATATTGCGAGCAGGTCGGGATATAACGGCAGCAAGGTGGCTTGGTCGGTGAAATATGCCGACGGTAAAATCGGATTGCCGCCAGCAAAAAACGCTTCATGACCGAGCTGCCGCGACTTTGTTTTCCTGCAAAGCCCGCAGCAGCGATTTCTCAATTTCCAAATAAGTTGCGCCCACCGCGCGGCTGCGCGCGACGAGCACCAGATCCACGCCCACCGCAAATTCGTCCTCGTGCAGACGATATGCCTCACGGAACAGGCGTTTGACGCGGTTTCTCTGCACCGCGCCAGCCAGCTTTGCGCTGACCGTCAGCCCCAACCGGTTATACCCCAAACGGTTCTTCCGGCAGTACAGCACCAAATGCCGCCCTGCCGTGGAAGTCCCGCGGTGATACAATCGCCGGAACTCATGGTTTTCCTTCAAGGATATGGTGTGTTTCATCTTTTTCTCCTCGTTTTTCCGATGCCCGGGAAAAAACGGAAGGTAACGCCCGATTGGGAGTTATCCCAATTTCTTTGCAGCTAAGTATGTTTTGCAAAGCTGGCCGCATCGCTTTTGTTCCGGCGGATACGACCCAAACCCTTTTCGCCGGTTTCCTTCGTCAAAGAGAAGAACATTTCAGCTTGTCCGTTCCCTGACAAAAGAAAAAGCGAACCGCAGGATAAAGCGGCTCGCTTCGTTTTTCCTTCGCGCCGCCGGCGCGTATTGAAAAATCGGTTTTCGCTTAGTGCGTCAGGCGTGCGCGGCCCTTGGCACGGCGACGGGCCAATACCTTGCGGCCGTTCGACGTACGCATACGCTTACGGAAACCATGCTCCTTGGAGCGCTGACGCTTCTTGGGCTGATAGGTTCTCTTCATTTCTTCGTGCACCTCCCTGTTTATAGATTTACGGATGGGCACCGGCATAGGTCCGGCGCGAGACGCGGGCATATGCCGCTGCCTGTCCGCAGAATATGAGACAATAAATATTATCCTATAGAAGCACCAAAATGTCAAGGATTTTTTGTGTTTTCAACATCTTTTCAACATCTTGGGGAAAAGTTTCAAAATCACACTATACATTGGGCTGCCAAACGAAAAAATACAAAATTTTATACACAAATTTCCGCACAGCTGTGTAAAACCCTTGCTGTTGAATCCGCCCGAGACTTGTGCTATTATATTATTATCTATGTACTTATATCGACAGGAGGCGCCCCATGGCTAATAATATATTGGAAATGGCGCTCGAACGCCTTGAACGCGATTTCCCGCCGTCCAGCCTTTCCGCCTGGTTCGACGATGCAACGGTTGTTTCTTTTACGGACAACCGTTTGATTTTGCATTCTCCGGTCCAGTTCAAAAAAGAATTTATCGACCAGAAATTCATCGAGCCGCTGCAAAATGCACTGTATGAGCTGACGGGCGACCCGACAACCGTTGTGGTCGTCACCGGCGAGTACACCGCGCCGAGCACCAGCTCTTCTCCGTATGATGACTATACCTTTGAACGGTTCATCGTCGGTTCGAGCAACAAGTTTGCACATGCGGCAGCGCTTGCGGTTGCGCAGCGTCCGGCAGCGGAAAATAACCCACTATTTATCTACGGTAACTCCGGACTGGGCAAAACCCACTTGATGTACGCGATTGCGAACGTTTTGCGCCGCACGCATCCGGAATTCCGCATCATCTACGTCAAGGGCGAGGACTTCACCAACGAGCTGATCACCGCGATTCAGGAAGGTAACGTGCAAACCTTCCGCAACAAATACCGCATGGTGGACCTGCTGCTGTTGGACGACGTGCAGTTCATCGCAGGTAAAGAGCGCACGCAGGAAGAATTTTTCCATACGTTCAATGCGCTGTACGAGGCAAAAAAGCAGATCGTACTGACCTCCGACCGGCCGCCCAAGGAAATCAATACCTTGGAAGACCGCATGAAAACCCGTTTCGAATGGGGCCTGCTGGCGGATATCCAGCCGCCGGATTTTGAAACCCGTATCGCCATCATCCGCGATAAAGCGGTCAAGATGGGGGTCGACCTGCCTGACGACGTTTCTACCTACATCGCAGAGAATATTCAGGCAAACATCCGTCAGCTGGAAGGCGCAGTCAAGAAAATCAAAGCCATGCATGAGCTAATGGGCGAACGCATCACAGTCTCGCTGGCGGAAAACGCGATCGATGCCCTGCGTATCGAAAATCCCGGCCTCAATCCCACGCCGGAACGCATCATGGAGGCCGTCGCCAACTATTTCTATATCCCTGTCGAGCAGATGATCTCGCAAAACCGTTCCAAGGACGTTGCCTATCCGCGCCAGATGGCCATGTATATGATCCGTCAGGAACTCGAATACTCCTTCCCCGATATTGCAAAGATTTTCAAGCGCGACCATACCACGGTCATGCATGCGTGCAACAAAATCGAGGAGGAGCGCAAAAACTCCCGAGAGACCGAAGAGGTCATCAAAAAGCTGCATAATAACATCCGCGGGGAATAAAAAATCTATCCACATATCCCTGTGGATTCCACAAGAGTTGTCCTGTGGATAAAAAAACAAACTGTGGAAGCTGTGGAGCGCATAAAATTCATCCACATCCTCCTGTGTACGACATTTCCCGCACCACGTCTGGCTTTTCACCGTTTTTCCCCAATTTCCCCAGCCCCTACTACTACGATAAAATCCTATCCTGTTTTTTCTTACGATTTCCAAAGAAAGAGGAACGACCGATGAAATTCTCCTGTGAAAAAGAAACACTGCTCAGCCTGATCGGTACTGCCTCCCGTGCCGTTACCGGCAAAAGCGCTATGCCGCTGCTCGAAGGCCTACTCATCACCGCAGAAACCGATTCGCTGACTATGACCGGCTACGATCTTTCCATGGGCATTCGAACCACAGCTGAAGCTGACATTGTCGAACCCGGCAGCATTGTGCTCAATGCAAAGCTGTTTTACGACATTGTACGCAAGCTGCCGCAGGATGTTGTCTATTTGGAAACCGATGACAAACTGCTGACCACCATCAAATGCGGCCGCGCTGTATTCAACTTGGTCGCTACCGAAGCCGACGAATACCCGGCTTTGGCTGAGGTTTCCGCCGATACCGACTTTTCCCTGCCGCAGTCTATCCTCAAAAGCATGATCGCACAAACGATTTTCTCAGTATCCGACAACGAATCCAAACCCATCCACACTGGCTGCTTGTTTGAACTAGAAGCCAACCGCCTGAACGTGGTTGCAGTCGACGGCTATCGTCTGTCCGTGCGCCGTGAAACCGTGGAAGGTATTTCCGGGGACATGAAATTTGTCGTGCCCGGCCCGTCTTTGCGCGAAATCGAACGCATTTTAACCGAAGAGGACGGCGATGTAGAGATTTTCCCCGATCGAAAGAACATTTTGTTCCGCATCGGCGGTACAACGCTCATTACCCGTCTGATCGACGGTGAATTTCTCAATTACCGCGCGGCAATTCCGTCGGAATTTGAATATGTCGTCAAGGCGGATCGCCACGAACTGATCACCTGCATCGAACGTGTGTCGCTGATCGTGTCGGAAAAGCTGAAAAATCCCGTTCGTTTCCATTTTGACGGCTCTTATGTGCAAATGTCGTGCATTACCGCCGTTGGCAAGAGCTATGACGAATGCGCGTTTGAAGGCACGATCGACGATCTGGAAATCGGTTTTAACAACCGCTATATTCTGGACGCGCTGCGTGCCGCCGGTGATGATACCGTCAAAGTGCAGCTCAAAGGCGCTCTCAACCCGATCGTCATTTCGCCGCTCGAAGGTGATAAATACACTTATTTGGTGCTGCCCGTGAGGTTGAAAGCCAATGACTGAGATTAAAATAGAGACAGAATTCATTAAATTGGATGCTTTGTTAAAATTTGCTAATTTAGTGATGTCCGGCGGCGAGGCTAAAATCCGCATTGCCGAAGGTGAAGTGCTGGTAAATGGCGAAAGCTGCACCATGCGCGGCAAAAAACTGCACCCGGGCGATACTGTGACACTCGACGGTGAAACCGTCAAAATCGTATGAATATCCGTTCTTTGGAGCTGGAACAGTTCCGAAATTATGAGCAGGCGCGGTTTGTATTCGATCCGGCGGTCAACCTGATCTGCGGCGAAAACGGACAGGGAAAAACCAACCTGCTCGAAGCCGCTGCCGCCTGCTCCACCATGCGTTTGTTCCGCACAGCACAGAAAAAAGAGGGGCTGCGCTTTGGAGAAAATCACGCGCGTATTTTAGCCGATTTTCAGGCACAAGGGCGCGATTTTGCGCTGGAACTGCGCCTTTCGCGCACAAAATCTATGGAAATTTATAAAAACGGCGTGCGGCAGAAGCGGCAGGCCGATGCGCAGGGGCTTTTGAAAACCGTTCTGTTCTGTCCGGAGGATCTCATGCTGGTGCGGCAGGGCGCGGGTGCAAGACGGCGATTTCTGGATACCGCGCTGTGCCAGCTGCGGCCATACTATGCGCGCTATTTGGAGGAATATAACCGCCTGCATGAACACAAAACCCGCATCCTGCGCGACAGTGAGGAAAAGCCCTCACTGCTCTCGATGTGGGAGGATTTTTCGCTGCGCATGGCGCATATCGGCGCGCAAATTATCCGTTATCGCGCCTATTACTGTAAAAAACTGCTCCAAGCGGCAGCTACTGTCTATGCCGATATTGCACCGCAGGAGGTGCTCTCGGGTGAGTATCAAACCGTCTCCTCGGTGACCGATCCCTTTGCATCGGAAAAGCAGATCGAACAGGAGCTGATCGACCACGTTTTAAGCCATAAACAGGCTGAAATCGCGGCACGCAGCTGTCTTTCCGGCCCGCATAAGGACGATTTGGTGCTGCTGCTTGATGGGCGCAGCGCCGCGTCCTACGGCTCGCAGGGGCAGGTGCGCACCTGTACGCTGTCCTTAAAGCTTGCTGAGCGTGAGCTGTTTTTCGGGGAGGACGGCGAGTATCCGGTTTTGCTGCTCGATGACGTACTTTCCGAGCTGGATCGCCGGCGGCAGGACTTTGTGTTAAACCGCATTTCGGCCGGTCAGGTCATGATTACCTGCTGCGAGGACGGTATTTCGGATAAGCTGCGCGCTGGCGCGGTTTTCCAAATACAAAATGGTAAAATCATTTAAGTTTTTCCGTCTGTTTGGTACACAAAACCTGAAAAAAGTGGTATAATCAGAATAGAATACAGCCCGAGGGACAGACCGGCGGACGAGCCTCCGCGCGGCGGCTGAAAAAACCCGCGCGCGGTCGTTTTGCGGTCTGTTATTTTGTCCATTTTGTGGGAAAACAGGAGGATATTCCATGTATCTGCATCTGGGACAGGATTATATTGTGCCGCTGCAAAGCGTGGTCGCCGTGTTTGATATGGACACCGCCACCGCCTCTAAGCGCACCGCCCGCCTGATCGAGCGATTACAGGACGAAGGGCGTATCATCGAGCTGTATGAGGATCTGCCGCGCGCCGGCGTTTTATGCGAAAACGCGCTGGGCGAAACGCTGTATTTGACCAGCCTTTCATCACAGGCATTGCAGCGCCGCGCGGAAAAGGCATACGCAATATAAGCGCATCAAACCATCGTTACCGCAATTTCTGGAAAGGAAATTAAATCATATGAGTGAAGAAATGGAAATCAAGGACGAAGTGCTCGACCTGAAGGTCACGGACACCTATGACGAAAGCCAGATTCAGGTGCTCGAAGGCCTGGAGGCCGTGCGCAAACGTCCGGGCATGTATATCGGCTCGACCTCGGCGCGCGGTCTGCACCATTTGGCGTATGAGATCGTCGATAACTCGATCGACGAAGCGCTGGCGGGCTACTGCACCCATATCGAGGTGACGATCGAAAAGGGCGATATCATCCGCGTGGCGGATAACGGCCGCGGCATTCCCTGCGGCATCCATCCGCAGATGGGCATTCCGACGCTTGAAGTTGTTTTGACTGTGCTGCACGCAGGCGGCAAGTTCGATGGCTCGGGCTATAAGGTGTCTGGCGGTCTGCACGGCGTTGGCTCGTCGGTTGTAAACGCCTTGTCCGACTGGCTGGAAGCCGAGGTGCGCGACGGCCACACCAAGCACTATATGCGCTTTGAGCGCGGTGTGACGCAGATCAAAATGCGCGACACGCCTTGTGAGAGCGAGACCGGCACGACCATTCGCTTCCATGCTGACCCGGAGATCTTCGAGACGACGGTTTATGAGTTCGACGTGCTGGAAAAGCGGCTGCGTGAGCAGGCGTTTTTGAACGCGGGTCTTAAAATCACGCTCCGCGACGAGCGCGACGATGAGCCGGTCGAAGAGGTTATGCACTATGAGGGCGGTATCCGTCAGTTTGTACAGCACCTCAACCGCACCAAGAATCCGCTGCATGAGCAGGTCATTTACATGGAGGGCAGCCGCGATACCTCGATGGCCGAGGTTGCCATGCAGTATACCGACAGCTACAGCGAGCTGCTGCTGTCCTTTGCCAACAACATCAATACGACCGAGGGCGGCACGCATGAGACCGGCTTTAAGGCCGCACTCACCCGCGTGCTGAACGAATACGGCCGCAAATATAAGCTGCTGAAAGACGACGAGTCCTTCAAGGGCGAGGACGCGCGCGAGGGTTTGACCGCGATCATTTCCGTCAAGTTGCAGGAAGCGCAGTTCGAGGGACAGACCAAGACCAAACTGGGCAACAGCGAAATGCGCACGCTGGTCGATGCGATGGTGTCCGAAAAGCTGATGACCTTCTTTGAGGAAAATCCGCAGGTTGCGCGCACGATCATCGACAAGGCGCAGACCGCTGCCCGCGCCCGCGAAGCCGCGAAAAAGGCGCGCGAGATGACGCGTCGCAAGTCCGCGCTTGATTCGGCCTCCCTGCCCGGTAAGCTGGCTGACTGCATTGAAAAAGACCCGACCTATACCGAAATCTACATCGTCGAGGGCGATTCCGCAGGCGGTTCGGCCAAGGAAGGCCGCGACCGGCGGCATCAAGCGATCCTGCCGCTGTGGGGCAAGATGCTCAACGTCGAAAAGGCGCGCCTTGACCGTGTATATGGCAACGATAAGCTGACCCCGATGATTACCGCATTCGGCGCGGGCTTTGGCGACGATTTTGATTTGTCCAAGCTGCGTTACGGTAAGATTATCCTGATGGCCGATGCTGACGTTGACGGCAGCCATATCCGTACCCTGCTGCTGACATTCTTCTTCCGCTTCATGCGGCCGCTCATTGAGCATGGACATGTGTTTATCGCGCAGCCGCCGCTTTTCAAGAACGAAAAGGGCAAGAATGTACGCTATACCTATACCGACGAGCAGCAGCGCGAATGCATCGCCGAGATGGGCGAGGGCGTGCGTGTGCAGCGATACAAAGGTCTGGGCGAGATGGATCCACAGCAGCTGTGGGAGACCACCATGGACCCGGCAAACCGCACGCTGCTTCAGGTAACGATGGAGGATGCGGCAGCGGCTGACGAGACCTTTGCGCTGCTGATGGGTGAAAAGGTTGAGCCGCGGCGCGAATTCATTGAGAAAAATGCCAAGTATGTTATGAATCTGGACGTTTGATGCGCGGACGGTATGCATAATAACGCCAACAATTCCGGAGGCAAAGAATGAGTCAAGAATACGAACAGCAAAAAATATTGCAGGTCGATCTCGAAAAAGAGATGAAAAAGAGCTACATCGACTATGCGATGAGCGTTATTGTAGGCCGTGCGCTGCCCGATGTGCGCGACGGCTTAAAGCCGGTACACCGCCGCATCCTGTATGCGATGTACGAGGACGGCCTGACCTCGGATAAGCCCTACCGTAAGTCTGCAACGACCGTCGGTAATGTGCTCGGCCGCTATCATCCGCACGGCGACGCGTCGGTTTATGATGCTTTGGTGCGTCTGGCGCAGCCCTTTTCGCTGCACTATCCGCTGATCGACGGCCACGGCAACTTCGGTTCGGTCGACGGCGACCCCCCGGCAGCTTACCGTTATACCGAGGCCCGTATGGCCAAGCTGGCAAATTACATGCTGGCCGATATCAAGAAAAACACGGTCGACTTTGAGCCGAACTTTGACGAAGAGCGGCAGGAGCCGGTCGTGCTGCCGTCGCGTTTCCCGAACCTGCTGGTCAATGGCTCGTCGGGTATTGCGGTCGGTATGGCAACCAACATCCCGCCGCACAACCTGACTGAGGTCGTGGATGGCATCTGCTATGTGATCGACCACCCGGAAGCCGAGATGGACGAGATCTGTCAGTTCATCAAGGGGCCGGACTTCCCGACCGGCGGCGTCATCATGGGCCGCAGCGGCATCCGCGCGGCGTATGCGACCGGCCGCGGCAAAATCAAAGTGCGTGCCAAGACCGAGATTGTGGATTTGCCGAACGGCAAGAGCCAGATTCTCATTACCGAGATTCCTTACATGGTCAACAAGGCGCGTCTGGTTGAATCCATGGCGAACCTCGTCAAGGATAAGCGCGTCGATGGCATCACCAACATTCAGGACCATTCCTCGCGCGAGGGCATGCAGATCGTGGTCGATATCCGCCGCGATGCCAACGCGCAGGTCATTTTGAACCAGCTGTTCACCTATACGCAGCTGGAGGACACCATTTCGATGATCCATATTGCGCTGGTGCCGGGTGCATCGGGCAAGCTGCAGCCGCGCGTGCTCACGCTGCGGCAGATCATCGACCAGTATGTTGCTTTCCAGAAGGACGTCGTCGAGCGCCGCACGCGCTTTGACCTCAAGAAAGCGCAGGATCGCGCGCACATTCTGGAAGGTCTCAAGGTGGCCACCGATAATATTGACCGCATCATTGCCATCATCCGCGCATCCAAAAACGAAGCGGAAGCCAAGGTAAACCTGATGGCAGAGCCGTTCTGGATCGACCAGATTGCGTTGCTCGGCATCGTGGATGGCTCGGAGCACTTCGAGTTCCACCTCGACGAGCCGCAGGCACAGGCGATCGTGGATATGCGTCTGGGCCGTCTGTCCGGTCTGGAGCAGGAGAAGATCAACGACGAATACAAGGAACTCGAGGGCAAAATCGCGGGCTTTGAGGATATTTTGTCGTGCGACGCGAATATTCTCGCAGTCGTTAAGGCAGAATTGCAGGAGATCAAGCAGAAATACGGCGATGAACGTCATACCGAGATCGCCAATGTCGCGGATGAGATCGACATTGAGGATTTGATCGAGGAGCAGACCTGCGCTTATACGCTGACCCACTTCGGCTATATCAAGCGTCAGCCGACCTCGGTTTACCGCGCGCAGCGGCGCGGCGGCCGCGGCGTGTCCGCGATGAGCACGCGCGAAGAGGACTTTGCCAAGGATATCTTCACCGCCTCGACGCATGACACCATTTTGTTCTTCTCCGACCGCGGCAAGGTTTATAAGCTCAAGGGCTATCAGATTCCCGAAACCGGCCGCTCCGCGAAGGGCATGAATATCGTCAACCTTCTCGAGTTGGAAAGCGACGAGAAAATCACTGCGATGTTTGCCATCAAGGAGTTTGCAGACGACAAATTCCTGTTCTTTGTCACCCGGCAGGGCGTTGCCAAGCGCGTGGTGCTGTCCGATTTGCAGAATATCCGCCGCGCAGGTCTACGCGCGCTCAACCTCAATGAGGACGACGCACTCGTCGATGTGCGCCTGACGGACGGCGAGCAGAACATTCTGATTGCAACGCATGAGGGCCGTGCGGTTTGCTTCGACGAGAACGAAGTGCGCGCAATGGGCCGTACAGCGACCGGTGTGCGCGGTATTCGCCTGAGCGAAGGCGATTATGTTGTTGGCGCAGCGCGGGCGCGCAAGGGCGCTTATGTGCTGTCGATCACCGAGAACGGCTACGGCAAGCGCACGCCTGTCGAGGAGTTCACCATCCATCACCGCGGCGGCGGCGGCATGATGCTGCATAACCTGACCGCAAAGACCGGTCTGGTCGCCGGCATTGCAGTCGTGGACAGCGAAAATGACGTGATGATTATTACGGATGACGGCGTTATCATCCGCACGGGCTGTGAGGAGATTCGCGAATGCGGCAGAGGCTCGCAGGGCGTTATCGTCATGCGCACAAGCGAGGACGTAAAGGTCATTTCGATTGCCCGGACGGACAAGCAGGAAGAGGACGAAACTGCTGAGGACAGCGAGAATACTGAAACCTCCGCAGAGACAACCGAAGAATAATACAAGAGGACGCACGAAAGTGCGTCCTTTTTCTTCCCCTCCCCTATCTCATGCGAAAAATTCTCCACAATACTGTGGAGAAAAAACTTGACGGTATGTTTGCTAAGTGATATATTTATCACATAGAGATACAAATATATCACATGTGGGAGGAATCATTATGTCGCTGACCCGCGCAAAAAAACTCCACGCCGTCGCATGGGGTGTGCTCGTCGTTCTGTGGATGTTTGCCAAAAACTATGGCCCGATCAAGGATCAGCCGTGGCAGGGAATCGGCATCGCGCTGTGCGTGGTGCTGTTAATTGGTCTGTTGCTGCTGGAATTTGGGCTTGGCGTGGAAAAGCCGGACGAGCGCGCCAATGCCAACGGTTATAGGGCCAATTCCCTGCTGTTCAACCTGCTCAACGGTGCGCTGGTGCTCTATATCCTTTTCGGCAAGGAAATGCCGGTCACGATCTCCTATGAGTACGCCCTTCTGCTCATGGCGCTGCTCAATGTGTTTCAGGATCTGGCGTTTTTGTACTACGAACGCCACGCGTCGTGACCGCCATGCTGAAAACACGGATCAAGGAGCTGCGCGCCGCGCGCGGCATGGATCAAGTACAGCTGGCAGAGCTAGTCGGTGTGCGCAGAGAAACCATCGGCAGGCTGGAAAACGGGCAGTATAATCCGTCGCTCAAGCTGGCGATGGACATTGCGAAGGTGTTCGGTCTGACAGTTGAAGAGGTTTTTACTTTTACCGAGGAATAATAGAAGAAAAGACCGTTTTCCATTGGAAAACGGTCTTTTTGTATCCTTTATGAATGAAAAACGAATTACTCTGCGGTATAGGGAAGCAGAGCGATGTGACGGGCGCGCTTGATTGCCTCGGTCAGCTGGCGCTGATGACGCGCGCAGGTACCGGTCATACGGCGGGGCAGGATCTTGCCGCGCTCAGACATATACTTGCGAAGCTTGCCAGCATCCTTGTAATCAACGTGCTCGACTTTATCAACACAGAAAGCGCAAACCTTGCGGCGGCGACGGCCGCGCTGCGGGCGCTCTGCACGCTCCGGACGGGGCGTGAATTCCTTCTTGGTTTCTTCCATTGTCGCGTAACCTCCTTCAGTTTAGAATGGGACATCGCCGTCGTCATCGGCCAGCTCCTGAAAATCCGAATCGCCCGCGGGCAGATCGAATGCAGGAGTTACCTGAGACGCGGCAGGCTCGGGCCGCATCTGCGATCCGTTATCATAGCCGCCATAACCGCCGCCTGCGTAACCAGCGTTTGCTTCGCGAGACTTTTTGGTCTCGCCGAAGGAAACTTCGTCGCAGTTTACCTCAATGGCTGTGCGGTTATTGCCGTTCTGATCCTGCCACTGGCGGGACTGAACACGGCCGACTACGATCGCCATGACGCCCTTTGCAAACCACTGTGAAACAAACTCCGCCTGACGGCCCCATGCGACGCAGTCGATGAAGTCGGTCTGGCGTTCGCCGTTCGGGCCTTTGCGGTCGCGGTCGATCGCAAGGCGGAACGAGCACACAGCCATGTTGGATTGCGTGTGGCGCAACTCGGGATCGCGGGTCAAACGACCCATCAGAATAGCCTTATTGAGCATTGGTCGTTCACCGCCTTAGTCGTCCAGGCAGACGATCAAAGAACGCATGATGCCGTCCGTAATCTTGTAGATACGGTCCAGCTCGGCCGGGAACTCCGGCTTGGACTCAAAGCGGATCAGGGTGTAAACGCCTTCCGTCTGGTCCTCGATCGGGTACGCCAGACGGCGCTTGCCCCAATCCTCAACTTCTACGTTCGTGCCGTTCGCCTCGACGAGAGACTTGAACTTGTCCACAACAGCGGTAGCCGCTGCCTCTTCCAGCGTGGGGTTGACAATGAAGATCGTCTCGTACTTGCCAGAAATCTTTGCCATTTTCTTAGCACCTCCTTTTGGACTTTTGGCCCACATCCTTTGATGTGAGCAAGGATACTTTACTATTATATCGAATTGATAGAAAAAGTCAAGGAAAATTTGAAAAAAAGATTGACGAAAGGAAAAAAACATGATATACTATCAAGGCTGACATACAGAAACGCTGTCAGCTTAGATTGTTGCTTGCGTGGCTCAGTTGGTAGAGCAGCGCATTCGTAATGCGCTGGTCGAATTGCAAACTTGACAAAACCCTTGTCAGTTCTGTATAATCTGGTCATTCCTGAATCAACTGGTCATTTGGGTTAAAAAGTTCAGAAAAAGCACGAAAATCATTAAAAATGCTAGTGTGGCTCAGAGGTAGAGCAGCTCACTCGTAATGAGCAGGTCGTGGGTTCGATTCCCACCACTAGCTCCAAAACCCCGTCTGCGATTTCGCAGACGGGGTTTTTGTTGCCCATTTGGTCAACGTGGTCAACAGAACTTTTGAAGATGTATCTTCAAAAACTGGCCCTTGGCTCTTCCCTTTGGAAGAGGTATCATGTCCCCACAAAAAAGAACATAAGGTGGTGAGGATATGGGTATCTTAGAGGATTTCTATATGGGTAAGGTCAAGCCTTGGGAGGACTTTGGTTTTTCAGATGATCCAGTCTATAAGATGAACTCCCGTAAGATTGAGCAGTTGGAATACTCTCTGATGGTGGGTAGGTCTAAAAAAGAACAGAAAGTGTGTCAGGAACTGAAGCATCTGAGGACAGTTCAAAATAATATGGAACTTGAAAGAATGTTCCTCTATGCTTTTCGTATGGGTGCTGCTTTTGCTCTTGACCTTTTTGGTGAGTAGACGGAAACACGGGTTGCCGGTGTCGGCAACCCGTGTTTCTGTTTAACATAGTGGTTTTCAATAAAAAATCAATCAAATTCTAACAGCTTAGAGGGTGATATCTGCAACACCTCAGCGATAGAAAAGAGCGTAGCCAAAGAAATCCCCACGCTCAGGTTAGGGGCTTCAATCTGACTGAGGAAACCCAGAGAAATCCCTGCTTTTTCTGCAAGCTGCTCCTGCGTCATTCCTCTTTGACGTCTCAGATATCCAATTTTCAGGCCAACAGCCACAAATTCATCCTTGTACTTGTTGATGTTATCATTTTTCATAGCAAAAGCCCCTCCAAAAATATTGTAGGGACTTGAGTTGGAAAATGTTATATGATACAATCAAGATAAACTAATTAGAAACTAGTAAAGCATAGATATAACATTAGAATAACTAAAAGAGGGGTAGTATTTATGAGGTTCAACAAGAAAAAAATGTTGTCTGGTGTGCTGGCGACAGGGCTTGCCCTGTCCTGTCTGACTGCACCTGTGTCTGCTCTGAATATTCAAGATCAGGTGGAACAGATTCAGCAGCAGGAAAACGTAATGGCAGACTTCACAGACATGACAGGTCATTGGGCTTATGATTATGTAGCCAGAATGGTACAAGATGGTTTGTTTGCTGGTACTTCAGCAACAACATTTTCACCAAATGCTAAAATGTCAGAAGTTCAGTTCTTAACAGTTGTACTTCGTAAAGCATTCCCTAATGAATTAACACAGTATAATGCTCAGTATACAAGTAGTTGGTTTGATGGTGCTTATCGTTTAGGTTTAGCAAAGGGTATTATCAGTCAGTCTGTCTATGGTAGTGGTGCTGATATGAATGCAAGAAATATTACTCGTGAGCGTATGACGGACATTGCTATTAAGGGTCTTGAAGCAATGGGTGAGCAGACTTATTCTAATGCTGCTGGTGTTTCTGCTCGTGTGACAGATTTAAATGACTGTAAAGGTGAAATGAGAGATAGTATGATTAAGGCATACACAATGGGTATTATAGCAGGTACAAGTGATACTACAGTAAGTCCTAAGCAGACAGCCACTCGTGCGCAGGGTGCAACAGTTCTTTATCGTTTTGCATATCCAGACGAGCGTAGTATTCCTGATTTAAATGCTCCTGTTGAGAAACCAGGTTCAGATTTAAGTCAACCTATCACAATTTATGAGGGTCAAACTCGTACAGCAGGTGAAAGCCGTCTTGCTCGTGAGGGTGATATCTTTGTTAAGGCTGATGGTACAAAGGTTGTTCTGAAGAAGGGGCCAAATGGTGTTCTTGGCGAAGGTCAGGGTGTTGCTCCAGACCTTGGTTTTAAGGCTACACCTAATGGTGGAAGAGGTAATGAGGTTATAAATCAAGAACGTTTCTCTCCTGGTCCTGTTCTTGGTGAATATGATACTAACAGTGTAGGTAAGCCATATAATAATGATGATTATAAGGTAAATCCTTGGACTGGTGAGGGTCATTGGGGTACTGAATGGCAAGTGATTTTAGATGCAAATCCATTCCCTGCTGAATATGGTAGTTACAATGGACAAATTAGTTCAAATGGTGTTTGGGTTTGGTTAGCAGATTATAATACTTGGGATTTATGTTGCAATTGGCCTGATACCAGTTATTTTCAATAATAAATAATAAATTAAAATAGTTATAGTCAAGGAAAGTAAAATGCTGAAAATCTATGTATGATTTTTTGTAGTTTACTTTCCTTTTTTTATTTTTAACTAAAAACAGACATATTGGACATAAATAATTTTTAATTAACATAAATGGAGACATAAAATCCTATTCTCTTTGAAAGTACATTTCAAGGAGGATTTTTTATGCGTGTGAGTGAGATAACAAGTTTTTTGGAACACGCCTACGGTGTGTTAAATGAGGAATACTTTGATGGTTGCCTACCCCCTGTGGTTATAACAGTCCAGAGTAGTCCAAGGGCCTTCGGGCATTACACTACCTGGGATGCGTGGCGTGAAAATGAAAAAGGATTCAGGGAGATAAATTTAGGTGCAGAGAACCTATCCAGAAGTCTTCCTTTTACCATTGCCACCCTGATTCATGAAATGACGCACCATTACTGTGCTATGGCTGGTATCAAGGACACCTCAAGGGGTGGAACCTATCATAACAAGAAATTCAAAGCAGAAGCAGAAAAGCGTGGTCTGGTGATTGGGTATGACCCCAGGATAGGTCACTCCCCTACCAGCCCCTCAGAGAGCCTTATAGCCTTTGTAGAGGGTCAGGGGTGGACTGGGATAGACCTAAGTAGGACAGGCTGGTATGGAAGCCCTGGTGGTGCTGAGGGTGGTTCTGGTGGTGATCCTGATGGTGGGGAGAAAGGAAAGAAGAAAAGTAATGTTCGTAAGTATATCTGTCCTACCTGTGGGTGCAGTGTCAGAGCAACCAAGGAAGTACATATAGGGTGTCTGGACTGTGGAGTACCTATGGAGTTGGTGGAGAAGTAAAATTTTAAGATTATGGACGATTAAGCAGCCGGAGACCACCAACGGGTGGTCTCCGGTATTTTTAGATGGTCAAAATCGTAAAAAATTGATTTTGACAGAAAAGAAAAATACAGACAGAGCAAGGAATTAAAACCCTTGTCAGACCTCAAAAATCTGGATGCTGTTATTTTCTTTGTCCTGTAAAGGTTTTGGAGTAGTTCATCTAAAAATGAGATCTGGAGCTGGATTTTTTGGTGTTTTGCTGCTTTTCCCTTACCCACCTTTTGTTCTTTTGCCCTACTCAAAATATGGGGGTGGGAGTGACACACTTTTTGTTCTTTTGAAAATGTATTTTCAAAAGAACAAAATCAGTTAATTTTTATCAGGAGAGTAATAGATGAACAGAGAATAGAGATAATGATATTTTTTACTGAGGATATCATCAATACCATCCAGATCTTCTGGTGTAAGCCCCTCTCTAAAATCTCTATTCTTATCGTCTGTTATTTCATAAACGATATTTTGCAATTCTTCTTTGATTTTAAAAAGTTTGAACTGCTTAATCTTATCTGTAAGTCTACCCATAATAATGAGGTCGTTTTCAACAGGGTTTATCAGTCGTTTAGGGTTGTACTCCAACAGGTGATTACAGAAATCTTGAAGGACTTGTTCATCTTCTTTATTCAAGTAGTCTTTATCTTCCAAATAACCCTCTAAATCTAAAAAGTCAGTAAGACTATAAACAAATAAGGGGTTTTCTACATCCAAAAAACTGCTCAAATCAGTAAGAATGGGTACAGCATATGTACTATCAATACGGAATGGATTTTTAAAAACATTATCGTACATCTTTTTTTGAATGGTATTGTAATAGTCCATTTTGCTAATTGTTTCTAAGATAATATTTATACCAGATAAAGTAGATGCCATTTTTGAACTTGCGCTTTGGGGAGTTATGGATGTTCTTAAAAAACTATCATACATATCAGTTAGTGACTTCCATGCATCATAAGAGAAACCCAGTTTTTTGAAGGGTTCATAGTCATCAACTTCATCAGCCTTACTTGCATCTATATAGCCACTCAACCAACTTGTAGAAACCCCAAAAAGTTCTGCCAGTACTTCCAGATTAGCATTATTAGGGACACTTTTACCAGAAGTCCAGTTCCTAATTGTCTGCCCTGAACAGTTAAACCTACCTGTTTTCAAAAGATCAGGTGGGTTTAACTTTTTTTTCTTCTCCTTTAATTCTTTGAGAAAAGGGTCAAAGGGAATATACCTGGGGTCTTTTAAAAGACAGTTAAATCTGTCTTTGAATTTTTCTTGCTCCATATCAGCACCTCCTACAAGCATTTTATGTGTCTATTCTCGAAAAGTCAAGAATAATTTGGTGTTTTGCAGATAGTCAAAATATAATTTGCTGGATATGTGCCCAGAGCTAAAATAAAATATTATTTTGCTTTTATAAAAAAAGTAAATATTTTTTTATTTAGGGGGTTGACAAATGGAATCTCATCGTTTATACTGGGGCTACAATAAGATTTGCGAAATACGAAAAAGCAAAATCATTTTTGATGTAAATAGAAAAAATAGAGGGAGGGTCAAATGATACCAAAAACATAAAAAAGCAAAATCTACGATTGTTGATGTAAAAAACAAGAAATCAAAAGAAAATAAAAATTTGAAAGGACGTATTTAAAATGAAAAATAAGATTGATTATAAGAATATTCTGGTGAATTATGGTTCTATGGTAGCTGAGGCCCCTACAAAGAAACAGGGTCTTGCTTTGGTAAAGAAAGATTGGGAAGCGAAGAAGCAACAGATGGAAGTATCCATTGATACAGCCCTTGTAGATGTGGGTATTAGAATGATGACAGTAAGTAAAAAGCGATTTGATATGAAAAAATACCTTGAAACAGGTGAATTTCCTTCTTACCATGGTTGTTATGCTGATGGTTTAGATGAAGTAATTTCTCTGTTTAAGATTCTAAAAGTATTTAAGGAAGACTCTTCTGTTAAAGAGTGTCTGGATCACATTATGAGTCTATGGGCTGAGAACTTGGATACTATGACTATCTTTGATAGAGAAGATTTCTTTGACAGAGTAGTAGACATGATGGGTTATCCAATTGAAACTTTGATGTTTTGGGACCTTCAGAAGATTTTTGATTATGACCTTGATACTATTTTTGGTGCGGAAATTGCTGATTTGCTTGACTTTAACTTTAACTTGTCAGAAGAAGAACTGATGATTTTTGAGGATTTTTCAAACCACTTTGATATTAGTATCATTATGAAATATATGTACTCAGACCTTTACGATAGAATTATTAAATCTGTATTTGGTAATAGTGTAGAGTGGTTTTAAAACCACTCTACACAAAGAAATAAAAAGAAAAGGAGATATAACATTGAATAAGAATTTTGATTATGAGAGCGTTTGGATTTTGACGAAGTAATGATTAAGGTACTTATTTTGAAAGTGTATTTTCAAAATAAGTACCTTATAGAGGAAACCTATATCTGCCATATTCTATTCATATGCTAATTAAAAGAAGTTTTTGGATACATAAAAGAAAAGTGGAAACAGTTTTAGGTCGCAATGAACATAAATAATTACTTTTATATAGCAGGACAGGTGTTTTACAGGATGGTTCGATTCCTCCTACTGCTTTTGCCCCTTGTGGGTAAACCAAATATTTTAAGGAGGAAACTGATATGGTAAATAATGAGATTTTTGAAGTTGAGAATGAGGAAGAGATTGAGGTGCTGGGTAAGTGTCCTATCTGTGGTAAGGTTTGTACTAAGGAAAATGATAATGAATTTACTCATGTTTATTTCTCTGAAACAGAAGACTATGAGTATGTGTGTGAAGATTGTAAAAAAAATAGTTGGTTTTGTGATTTTTGTGCAGAGTGCTATCCATGTATCAGACCTTCTAATGAGTTTGTTAGTCTGTGGGTATCAGAAGATGAAACTGTATGGATTTGCAAAGACATTGCTGATTCGTCTTATGAACAGTGTAGTAAGTGTGGTTGGTATTGTTATGAAGGTGTACTTTCAGAAGATGGCCTATGCCCTGACTGTGAATACGACAGGATTGAAGAAGAAAGAATTTGATAGAAAATAGTTTTACGCTTATCTGAACATAGGTAAATTACCTCAACGTGCAAAACTGGTGGAGCAGAATGGTTTTTTAGGTGGTTCGATTCCCCTACTGCTCATATCCACTTGTGGTAAGTGTTTTCCCTACTACTTGTGGATAAAAAATAATTTTTAGAAATGAGGTAATTGTTATGTCGACAAATTCTAATATTTAGCAGGTTATTTTCAATTAAAAATCACGCAATTCGTTTGTATTTTGGTGAATGTTCTATTTGTTTTCATTGTTATCATGATTTCTTAGTATCAAAATAGTATCACAAAAAATAGGATATTGCAAGGACTTGATATATAGAACAACGCTAAGATAAGCGATCCATGGACTCTTTTTCTTTATTATCAGATCGACAAAAGCGCAAAATATCGAAATATTGACTTTGCACATAATAAGTACTATACTTGTAGTGCAAGGAGGTATGCTATATGGATACTAACATGACATTTCGGATGGATAGTCAAACCAAGACCAGAATGACGGAGATTTGCGCTCAGCTAGGCATGACCACCTCTACCGCCTTTAATATCTTCGCAAACGCCTTTGTACGAGCCAATGGTATGCCATTTGCTATAAAATTGGATTCTCCATCCTCCACGGTAACACGTGCACAAATGCTGTCCGATGCAGATGATATTTTAAGCGATTTCGCCCAGGATTACAAGAGGATGGCCGAATGATCTGGATTACAGTAGACGATGTAATTGCCATCCATTCTCGCGTTGTTGAAAAAAGTGGTGGTTTGGATGGGCTACGCGACAGAGATATTCTGGAATCTGCTATCTCCGCACCGCTCCAATCCTTTGGCGGAACAGAGTTGTTCCCAACCGACCTTGAGAAAATTGCGAGACTTGGCTTTGGATTAGCAGCCAACCATGCGTTTTTAGACGGAAATAAGCGAATCGGAGCCATAATGGTGCAACTTCTGCTCAAATGGAATGGCTATACTCTCCAACTGCGGCAGGGTGAACTGGCAGATATGTTTATCGCCATTGCTGACGGTTCCGCACAAGAGCAGGATTTGTTACAATGGATCAAACAGCACTTATAAGAAAATCTTTATAATTTAACTACCACAGGAGAGGCAATATAACTTGTTGCCTCTCCTGCTCTATTTTACAAGAAAATCATGTCCCCTGCTTTACACTGGCTGCATAACTTCCTTCATTTCTTTCCAAGCACAGACACAACGGACAGAGGATTGCATTATACCATATCCTTTGTTATAACAAACTGTACATTAGGTAATAGACATTTTGTCGCAATCCCTCCATAATAAAAAAGATAAAAATATGGAGGTTTCTTATATGCAAAGTTTAAAATTTTTGATTGCAAATTATATAGAAGTATCTGAAAACATCAAAAAATTGTCACCAAACACCATAAAAGCTTATCGCATCGACCTAAAGCAGTTTGCATCTTTTACCCAAAACACTTTGGCCAAGAAGGATGTGATTAAGCGATATATTATGCATTTGAACCAACAGTTTGCCCCACGCTCTGTTAAGCGAAAGATAGCAAGTGTCCGAGCATTTTATCACGAACTATCCATAAATGGTATATTAAGGTAACACCGCATAATAAGGCAAAAAGAACCGTCCTGCTAGCACGTAGCTTTTGGCAGAACGGTTTGCGCTTAGAATAATCTACTGTCAAACATACTCTCATCAAATACAAGAACATGGTGCAATTCTCTATAATCGAAATGGCAAGCGAATCTCTCCGCAGTCAGTTCAACGCATCATCAATAAGTATCTAAAAAAGCTAAACATACAAAGTCATATCACTCCACATATGTTTCGACACACTTTTGCAACATCTCTTTTAGAAGCAGGAATGGATATCCGATACATTCAATCACTACTAGGCCACAGTTCCATATCAACGACACAAAAGACAAACTTCCTTTCCATGCCGAATTGCCCTTGATTAAGCACATAAAAGTTAAAATCTGCGTTGCCGCAGTCACATATTCAAGTGAATAGCTTTTAGCCTGAACATCAATTTGTTCATCTCGTTCGTCCTTAACGGGTCTTCGGGGTGATGATTGTCTCATAAAATGTTTCCTCCTGATTCTTAATTCTTAGATTCGTAGTAAACAAATGTTAACCAATCAATCAGCAGTGAAAAAACCCATATTATAGTACTGGTGATCCCTACTGTGCCAAGTATCATATCCTTATAAATGCCACCAAGGATGGCAAAAACAAATCCTACACAAAGTAGAGTGTACTGTATAAGTTGGAATCCTTTCCGTTTTGATTTTAATTCAATCAACTGATTACGTTCATCCAGTTCTTCTACTTTGTCCTCTCGTGACTTTTTTTGTGAAATACTTCTGCCAAGACCATTTATCCCCAAGATATAACAGCAAGCCGCCCTGAAAACACTATTAAAGTTCAAGTCTCCATTCACAAGGGTAAATATCATAACAGAAATTCCCATTGCAAGCCATAATAAGCTGAAATAAAACTTCTTTTTATTATAAATTTTCATATTGCAAATCCTCCAATTCCTTATTCTCTTTTAGGCAACATAATTCCTCAACACTAACTCCAAAAACCTCTGCCATACGATATGCCAGCATGAGTGAGGGACTATATTGTTCTTTTTCGATTGATATAATGGTTCGTGATGAAACATGAACTAAATCTGCTAATTGCTGCTGCGTCATTTTTGCCGCTGTACGCAATTCTTTTACTCTTGTTTTCATGCACTCCCTCCCAATAACATGAAGTTAACTTCCTGTGAAGCTAACTTCATGTTATCATTCAAAAATGAATTTGTCAAGATAAAGTGAAGTGAGCTTCATAATAATTTCAAACGGAATAGTAGGATTGCTGTCTATCAAATTCCTGTGTGTTACTTTATGGCACATGAGCATTCGCACCAGGGTT
>NZ_CALWJK010000018.1 GCF_944380975.1 uncultured Agathobaculum sp.
ACGACAAGCTGTACGATGCCGCCTTCTTTTTTGCTGCTATCCATAACTTACTGTGCCTCCTTCTTCTTATCCAGCGCGTAGCCGAACTTGCGGGGATGGGTGGCCTTGTCGATCGCCCAAACCAGCGTGTTCATGATGAGGATGGAATACGAAACACCCTCCGGCAGGCCGCCGAAGTAGCGGATGAACACGGTCAGCAGGCCGCAGCCAATGCCGAAGATGATCTGACCCTTGGGAGTGACCGGGCTGGTGACATAGTCGGTCGCCATGAAGATCGCGCCGAGCATCAAGCCGCCCGAAAGCACCTGGCTGAGCATCCACTGTACGCGGGATACGTCGCCCATCGGGAACAGGAAGGTAACTACTGCAACCGTCAGGATGTAAGCTGCGGGGATGTTGATGGTGATAACCTTGCGCCACAGCAGGTACGCACCGCCCGCGAGCAGCGCAAGTGCGGAGGTCTCACCGATAACGCCGCCGGTCTGGCCGAGGAACATATCCAGCAGGCTCACGCCCTCAGGCAGCACGCCGTTCTTCAGGGACGCCAGAGGCGTTGCCGTGGAGATCGCGTCGGTCACGGTGACCGAACCGATGAGCGGCAGGGAAGCATGCGGCTGAGTCCAAGTGGTCATCAGGCCCGCCCAGGACGCCATCATGAACGCACGCGCGCCGAGCGCCGGGTTCATAAAGTTCTTGCCAATGCCGCCGAACAGCATCTTGACGATGATGATGCCGAACAGTGCACCAAACACCAGCATCCACCACGGAGCCGAAACCGGCACGTTGAACGCGATCAGCATGCCCGTGACAAAGCAGGACAGGTCGCCGATCGTGTTGGGATGCTTTACGATTTTGTTATAAATGGTCTCGAAAACCGCGCAGGCAACCATGGAAATCACAGTCAGCACCAGCGCGCGCGGACCAAAGGTGTATACCGCAACGCACAGCGCAGGAAGCAGTGCCACCAGCACATCCAGCATCAGGCTGCGGGTATCGTCATCCGCCTTGATATGGGGTGAGGAGGTGACGACGACTTTACTCAGATCATACATTTTCGTTTCCCCTCCTTACTTCTTCTCGGCCTCAGCCTTTGCCTTTTCGGCATCTGCCTTAGCCTTTTCCGCCATACGCTTGGCCTGAATCTTGCCCTTGGTCAGGCGGAACTGTGCCACCAGCGGGATGCGGGCCGGGCAGACATATGCGCACGAGCCGCACTCGATGCAGTCCATCACGCCGCACTCGAGCGCGTTGTCCAGATCGTCCTTCTTGCCGTACAGGTTCATGTAGTTCGGCAACAGGTGCATCGGGCAAGCGTTGATGCACTTGCCGCAGCGGATGCACTGCGGGTCGGCCACGCGCTTATCCTCGTCGCCGCAGAAGGCAAGGAACGCATTGGTGCCCTTGAAGATCGGGATCTCGAGCGAGAACTGCGCAACGCCCATCATCGGGCCACCCATCAGCAGCTTATTGGGGGCTTCCTTGAAGCCGCCGCAAGCGTCGATCAGCTTTTCAACCTGCGTGCCGATGCGCACTTCGAGGTTCTTCGGCTCGGCAATGGCGGAGCCGGATACCGTTACGATACGGCGGATGACCGGCATGCCGATGGTGAAGCGGCGGTAAACCGCGCCGGCGGTGTCCACATTGAACACGGCGCAGCCTGCGTCCGCCGGCAGCTTGCCGGAGGGAACCTCGCGGCCGGTGCAGGCGTTGATGAGCTGCTTCTCCGCGCCCTGCGGGTACTTACACTTGAGAGGATAGAGCTTGAGGCGCGGATCGTCCGCGATCAGCTTTTCGATGCCCGGGAAGGCGTCGGACTTGTTTTCCTCCACCGCGATGATCGCGTTCTGCACGCCCATGATGTCGGCCAGCATCTTCAGGCCGCCAATCACTTCCTCCGGGCGCTCCAGCAGCAGGCGATGGTCGCTCGTTATGTATGGTTCACATTCCGCTGCGTTGATGATGACCGTGTCGCACTTGCCGATACCGGACTGGATCTTGACATGGGTCGGGAACGTTGCGCCGCCGTGACCGACGATACCAGCCGAGCGAATGCACTCGATGCGCTCCTCATTCGACATGGAAGCAAAATCATACGGATGCACGGACTCGTGCAGGCGGTCCTCGCCGTCGTTTTCGATCACAATTGACAGCACCTTGCTGCCGTTGGGATGCAGACGCGGCTCAACTGCTTTCACCTTACCGGACACGGTTGCGTGGACAGGAGCGCTGACAAAGCCGCCGGCTTCTGCGATGGGCTGTCCCAGATCCACGGTATCACCGACCGAAACGATCGGCTTGGCCGGGGCGCCGATGTGCATGGAAACCGGCAGAATGACCTGATCAGGCAGTGCCAGCTTCTCGATCGGCTTGGTGTTTGTCGCGGCCTTGTAACCCGGGTCTGCATGAGTGCCGGGGTGAATGCCGCCACGGAACGAATACACCATGTTTTTCACCTCTTTATTTTTTTGCGCAAGAAGAACCTGCGCCGAGGGGGCGCGGCTCCATCTTCATAAAGGAAATTGTAAGGCCGTGCCTTGGCGCAGCCTTACAAAATAGATTATACTGTTTCTTGCACCAAATTAGCAAGCCCAAAACACAAAAAATTTGACCAAAAAACAAAAAAACTTTGTGCGCCTTGATTATCTGCTGGTGCTTTCTCCACTTCTTTTGTGAACGAACTGTTATTTTACAGTTTTTCCACCCTTCCCCAAAGCAGTAAAAAGCCGGCGTATTTCCACGCCGGTCGAACGCATATCCAACAAAGCCGCGCCCCCGCACAAAAGTACGGGGGCGCTGTTCCTCGGTGCATCGTCATGGTTTGTTCTGCATCCCATCCACGATTCATTCCATCTGGCTGAGATTTTGGAAATGAGTGTGCAGCTGATTGGTGGCCTCATTGATCTGCTGCGCTGCCGCGGCAATCTCTTCATTGCTCGCCGCCAGGTTTCTCAAACGATCATTGACATCGAGCGCAATACCGCGCAGCTGTTCCACATCTTCCGTAATCAGCTTGAGCACTGTGCTGATCTGATCCTTGTTGCGGTTACTCTCGCGCGCCGTCTGCTGCGTGGACTGGCTGAGCGAACGCACCTCATTTGCCACAACGGCAAATCCCTTACCCGCCGCGCCCGCGCGCGCTGCCTCGACCGAAGCGTTGAGCGCAAGCAGATGGGTGTTGCTGGCAACCCGCTCGATGCCATTGTTGTTCTGTTCCAGCGCGTGCAGCAAGCCGTTGATCTGGTCGACCACGTCGGTCATTTTGGTCGTGCATTCGACGACCTTCTGCATAGATTCATTGATGCCCACGCTTTCATCCGCCGTGTTGGCGTTCTGTTCGGCCATGCTGGCAATCGAGCCGGTCAGCATATCGAACTGTCCATTGGCATCCGCCACCATTTCGCGGATCACACGGTTCTTTTCGCGGATGTCCTCGGAAATACGCTCCATCTGCTCCTTATCGACCTCGACCATATGCTTGATATAGTGGACGCAGCCTTGCGGGATATTGCAGCGATTGAAAATCGCCTGCGCCATTTCCCGACAGGTTGAGTAACCGCAGGCACCGCAGTTGATCGACTGATCCTCTTCCGTGCGCTTTTCCATCTTGCGGAAAATCTCCTGCACCTGTCCCTCCTGTGGAATGAGGAACTGATGCTCGCGTGACCGATCGGTGTACTGCCGAAGGAAATCCTCCAACTTCAGCTTGGAAAATGCGCGATTGAGCATGCGCAAGCGCGCGCCGCAGCTCTTTTTGCTGCTCCAAAGCCCTTTTCCTTTTGCTTGCTGCTCGGCTTTTTGCTCACTGATCGCATACAGCATGGCATCGTCGCCGCGCTTGGATTCTTCAATCGCCGGGCCGTCGATGCAGCCGTTTTCGCAGTTGAGCACGTCCACCAAAAACGGTACCGGTCGGCCGCCGGTGACACGCTTTGCGTACTTGTGCAGCGTTTCGTAAACCTTTTTCTCGCCCTCACTCTGCTGCACAAAGACCTGCTCGCCGCAGAACCAGCGGACATTTTCCTTCAAACCGCCGGGCATGGGGTAAATCGTGCCTAAACCGGACACCAGCTCCTCTTTTACCGGCGTTTTGCTGATGCCATGCCGGTTGAGGTAGCGCATCAGATGGTCAAACGTCACATTATACTGCACGAACCCATGCGTATTGGGGTCGCTGATCTCCATTTTCTTGGCAATGCAGGGAGACAGGAACGCAAATTTATCGTTGATACCCAAATATTTGCGCGCATAGATCGCCGCGCAGAGCAGCGGACTGTGTACCGGCATCAGCTTGGGCAGCAGTTCGGGGATAAAGTTTTCGATATAGCGCACCACTGCCGGACAGGGCTGGGAAATCCCACCCTGAAAATTGTTGTTCTGGATGTACTGAATATAAGCCCACGTGGTGATATCCGCGCCAAACGCCACGCTGATGACGCGGTTTGCGCCCATCTGCTGCAAGGTGCCCAGAATATAGCGGTAATTCTGCGGATAGTTCGCGATCAGCGCAGGTGCATACAAAATGGAAATTTTCTCCCCGCGGCGCAGATCCGCAAGAAACCGCTCGGTTTCGTCATCAAACTCGCGGGCATGATGCTCGCACACATCCAGACAGGCGCCGCAGGCGATGCATTTGTCAGGATCGACATGAACGAATTGCTTGTCGCCGTTTTCCACCACCGAATTGGCAGTCAATACCGGGCAGGCGGCAATGCATCGGTTGCAGCCGATACAGTTGTCATTGGTGTAGACCAACCCATTGGAACCTATATTCATGTTTTCCCTGCTTTCTGCTATTGTCATTTTATACAGAGATTTCGTCTTTTTTCCGTTTTCTCCTGTCAATATTATATAGCGCCTTGCAGAAATTGTAAAGAAGCCATCCTTATTTTCTGGCATTTTGTGACCCAGTTCTTCTGCTTTTTATCCAAAGAAACGACCGGCCGGTGCCATGATGGCACCAGCCGGTCGTTTCAGTTTTTCTCTTTCGGTTTCTGGCAGTACATTTCGGTATATGCTGTAGCGGCCGGGTCGCCGCGCGGCGGCGCGTCCTGCGACCAGGGCGGCACGGATGCTACCGCAGCGGAATCAATATGCGCCGCATCGTCATACTGCGGAAACGGTTTCGGCTCGCGCTCTGGCTTTCCGTTGTTCTTCATGCCGCGCCCCCTTATACCGACACACGCTTGGCCATAAACTGGGCGGCGGTCTGGCACAGCTTGACCGTCACCTCGCTCGCCGACGCATTTTCGTCCTCGCTGACATAGACCACGCAGCCGCTGACATCGCCTTCGGTGATGATGGGCACCGCCACGACTACATTATACGCGTCGTTGTCCGAGACGTTCAGCTCAGGCGCGTCATCTACGCCGCGCTCATACACCACGCGCTGCTCCATCAGCTGCTCCAGCTCGGCGGAGATGCGTTTTTCCAGAATGTCCTTTTTCGCGCCGCCTGCCGCGGCAATGACCGCGTCACGGTCACAGATTGCACAGCTCATTCCCGCTGTGCGGGCGAGCGCTTCAGCCAGTTCACCTGCCACCGCGCCCATCTCCCCCATCGGGGAATACTTCTTGAAAATCACCTCGCCGTCGCGGTCGGTGAAAATCTCCAGCGGGTCACCCTCACGGATGCGCAGCGTGCGGCGGATCTCTTTCGGAATCACGACACGCCCCAAATCGTCAATACGGCGCACAATGCCGGTTGCCTTCATTTACGCGTTCCCTCCCATACGCAATTTCTGGTTGTACAGGTAGTATGACTGGAACGCGGCGCATTATGCAACGGCAGTTCTGGCAATTTTTGACGCGTATATGCAATTTTTATGCTCAGCGGGCCGTCACGCGCGCCCCTGTGACGATGGCGCGGGGCGCACCGGTCAACGACATGCCGGTATACGGCGTGTTGACCGCTTTGGAATGATACGTTTGATAAATCGTTTTGCTCTCCCAGTCAAGCAGCACCAGACGGGCGAAATTGCCCTCCGCCACCGCGCGGCCGGTCAAGCCGTAGATCTCAGCGGGCGATTTGCTCATTTTGTCGATCAGCTGCATCGGGGTCAGTCTGCCGGTTTTGACCAGATAGGTATTGCAAACCGAAAACGCAGTCTCCAGCCCCGTGATGCCGCTCGGCGCTTTGGCAAACTCGCGCGCCTTTTCCGCCGCGGTATGCGGCGCGTGGTCTGTGGCGATCATGTCGATCGTACCGTCGCGCAGCCCTTCGATCAGCGCCTGCCGGTCGGCCTCGCGGCGCAGCGGCGGGTTCATGCGCGCATAAGTGCCATGCGCGGGCACGTCGTCCTCGGTCAGGCTCAG
Organism: uncultured Agathobaculum sp.; assembly: GCF_944380975.1. Taxonomy (GTDB): domain Bacteria; phylum Bacillota; class Clostridia; order Oscillospirales; family Butyricicoccaceae; genus Agathobaculum. The sequence goes on from NZ_CALWJK010000018.1 coordinate 6,312, forward strand.
GTGGTGCGGCGTGACCTCGGCATAGACGCGCGCGCCGAGCGCTTTGCCTGCGCGGATGAGCGCGACCGACTGCCCGCAGGAAACATGCTGGAACACCACACGTGCGCCCGTGTCGAGCGCCAGCGCAATATCACGCGCGATCATCGCAGTTTCCGCCGCAGCCATCGCACCGGGTACGCCGAATTGCTCCGCTGCCGCCGAACCGTAATTGACACCGGGCGACGGCACGAGCGAAGGTTCCTCCTCATGGAAGGAAAGCAGGATATCGCGTGCAGCCGCCTGCTCCATCGCCGTGCGGCACAGCGCCGCCGAGGTCAGATTGATGCCGTCGTCGGTCAGGCAGGGCGCGCCCGCAGCGGTCAGCGCATCAAAATCGGTCAGCTCCTGCCCTTTCAGTCCCTTTGTCACCGCTCCCGCCTGCAACACTTCGACCGGACAATCCTTCGCCTTTTGGGTCACATATTGAATGAGTTCGGGCGTGTCGCAGGTCGGCAGCGTGTTCGCCATGCAGATGACGGTCGCGTAGCCGCCCGCAGCGGCAGCCGCCGCGCCGGTCAGCACGTCCTCTTTTTCGGTCTGGCCGGGATCGCGGAAGTGCACATGCCCATCGACAAAGCCGGGCGAAACCGTCAGCCCCGCCGCATCGTATACTTCACAGCCCGCGGGCGCGTCGATGTGCGGCTGCACCGCAGTGATCACACCGTCGTCCCCAATGAGTACATCGCGCGGCGCATCCACGCCGGTATAAGGATCGAGCACCCGCCCGTTTTGAATCAGCAGCATAGGAATTGTCCTCCGTTCTGTTGTTATCGTACCCACCGCACTCGGCGGGCATCCGTTTTTTCTGTTTTCATTGTATCATGCTACCATCCGCGCCGCAAGCCGTCCCCGTTCCCCGCGCCGTAAGGCGCGCATAAAACAGAAAAAGCCTGCGAATGCAGGCTTTTTCATCAAATTCGAGGATATGTGCCTCGGATTTGATACAAGAACGCGATTTTGTGTGCCGCACTGGCGCGCAAAATCACGCATAAGCGGTGTCCGCGCGCCGCGCGGCAACGCCCCTCGCTGAAAGCTGTACGCTTTCAGCGAAACACTCACATTTGGTGATCCAGCGTCACCACCGGATTATACCGCACGTCGATCTCCTTGAGACGGTCGTACAGCTGCATCATCAGCTCACGCTTCCCCTTCTCATCATAAGTAAACGGCACGACCACATCAAAAATCAGGTTGATCTGCCGCTCACCACCTACCACACGGAAGTCATGCATGGAGAGGGCTTCGTCAATGCTCCGCAGCACATTATCCACCTGCTCACGCAGCGCGGCGACATGCTCATTGTTCACGTCGATGGGGTCCATATGAATGACCAGATACACGCCTGTGCGCTGCCAAACACGCTTTTCCGCTTCGTCGATCACCTCATGCACCGCCACAAAGTCGGAATCGCTCGGCACCTCGGCATGCAGCGAAGCCAGCGAGCGGCCAGCGCCATAGTTATGTACGATCAGATCATGCACGCCGACAATGTAATCGGATTCCCGCACGATCTCCTCAATGCTGCGCGCAACTTCCGGGTCGGCGGCTTCGCCGAGCAGCGGCGCGACCGTATCGCGCACGATACCAACGCCCGCCCAGATGATGAACAGCGCCACCAGCACACCGACATAGCCATCCACCGGCAGGGTGGTGAAGCGACCGGCGATCATGCCGATGACAACCACCGATGTCGTAATTACGTCATTGCGGCTGTCCTGCCCCGCCGCCATCAGCACCGGGGACTCGATCCGGCGGCCGATGGAGGAGTTAAACACGCCCATCCACAGCTTTACCAGCATGGAAACCGCCAGAATCACCAGCAGCACGACCGAAAACGCCACCGGTTCGGGATGGATGATGCGGTCAAACGAGGTTTTGAGGAACTCAAAGCCCACCAGCACAATGATAAACGCCACGATCAGACCCGCGATGTACTCGGTGCGGCCGTAGCCGAACGGGTGCTTCGCATCCGGCGCTTTGCCGGCCACCTTGAAGCCCACAATCGAAATCAGACAGGAAAGCCCGTCGGACAGGTTGTTGAACGCATCCGCCGCAATCGAGATCGACCCCGTCAGCAGGCCGATCACCAGCTTGAGCGCAAACAGAAACACATTGCACGCGATGCCCACCGCGCCGGACAGAACACCGTACCGCTCGCGCACACGCGCATCCCGTGTATTATCCGCATCACGAATGAATAGGCGGACCAATGCTTTGGTCATAACAATCCCCTCGAATACAAAATATTATAAATGCCAATCAATATTACAATTTGTAATATCATAATTGCCGGAATACCCCACATAAAGCTGCGGTGCAGCGTCTTGTGGCGGATGAGCAGCATGGTCAGGTACACGCCCGGCCCGCCGCCAACCAACGCCCAGAAAAACAGCGTGCGTTCGGGTACCCGCCGCCAGCCGCGCGGCGCGGCGAGCTTATCATAAATGCAGACGACCGCACCGATCAGACTGACCGCAATGAAATAATATAATACGCCCTGCACGTCCCGCATGCCCTCCTCCGGCGAAATTTCATTTTATTGTACCACAGTCCGCTGCATATCGCAAACCATGATGGAAAAAATAGCCGTGGCTAACGGGTTTTGTGTCGCCCCCGGTCGCAAGGCACGCACCCAAAGAAAAGAACCGCCTTTGCAGGCGGTTCTTTCTATTGCGGTATTTTTTTCGGACTGCCGTTGTCGAACGGCTGCTTGAAATGGCAGTACAGCTGCAACCCCGCGTCAAACTGCGCGGCGTACTGCCCCGCGAGTGCTGCTGCGCCGATGCGCGCCAGCCCGAACAGCTCGGGCACGGAATCCGTCCGGGTTTCCTCCGGTGTCCACAGGTTGTGCCAAGGCGTATGCTGCTCGTTGAGCGCATCCCATGCCGGACGCTCCACCTTCATATGACCGGTCAGCAGTGCACCGCGCCCCGCCAGCCGTTCCAGCTTCTGCGCGCTGCGGTACACCGTGCGCTTATCCGCATAGAAAAAGTTCTCCCACGACAGCATTTCGTCAAACGAACGGCGCAGATCGCGCGCCGGCACATCCTCGCCATACACGTTTTCGAGAACGGCATGCAGCAGCACCGCCAGCACTGCCTTTTCCTCCGCGGGCAGCGCATAAAGCCCCGCAGGCCGGAAGTTGGTCACCGGCGCGTGATACGCCCGCTCGTAAATCAGATAGTCGATATCGCTTTCGATCTGACAATGTACAGCAGATGCATGCAGCTTGGCATCCGCCGAGCGGATCTGCTCCTGCCGACAGTAGACATAGGGATGGATCTCGCTGTCGAGCGCATAATGGCAGACAAAACCGTAAAAATACGCTGCCGCCGTCTCCTGCGCTGCGCCGGTCAAGCAATGTACGCCGCGCGCCAGCGCCGCAAACAGTTCGTCAGTCTTTTCCGAGTGCATCCGGTTGCCCAGCTTATGCAGCGGACTGCCCAGCAATATTTTGCGATAAAACAGCGGGTCCGGTCCCTGACACCCCCACCGGAAGCTCACCGGATGCTTGCCTATCAGCTCCTGCACCGGTGCGGGAAACACACTCTGCGCCTGCTCTCCAAACAGATGATGCGATACAAAATCCGCCATAACCGGACCTCCTCTGTCCTATTGGTTGTTTTCTTTTATTATACACGCTTTGCGTCCCGCGGGGAAGTCCCCGCTCAGTCCACACCCGGGAACACGATGCCCGCATCCTGCCGCGCGCGCTCGAGCAGCTCCATCATTTGGATGGTTTTCTCCATCCGGCGGCGGCAGTCCGCGCGGTCATCCGCCGCAACCAGCCCCGCGATACCCTGCATTTCCCAGTACCACGCGGTTTCGCCCTGCTGCTCATCAAAAACCTGCTCGCCCTCGTCGGTCACGACCGTGACGCGCGTGCACATGCTGACCGGGTTTTCCACCCGGATAAAGCCCTTTTCTCCGATGATGTGCGCGCCGTTTTCGCTTTTGCAGTCCTTTGCGCCCGTACACTGGGCGACAAAACCCGGATATTCCAGCACCGCAACGCCGCCGAGATCGATGCCGTTCTCGTGCCGCCGTGCGTGGTAGGTCAGTTTGTCCGGCATGCCGAACAGACCGTACACAAAATACAGGTTGTACAGGTTGATATCCATAAGCGCGCCGCCCGCAAAGACAGGATTGAACACATTGGGCGTCTGTCCGGCTTTCAGCGCATCGTATTTGCTCGAATACTGGCAGAAGGTACACGACACCTGCCGCACCGGCCCGATTTCGACCAGTTTCTCACGGATGCGCGCGAAATGCGGCAGAAACAGGGTCGTGATACCCTCAAACAGGAACAGTCCCTTGTCCTCGGCGAGCGCAGCCAGCTCCTCCGCCTGCGCGCGGGTCGGCGCGAACGGCTTTTCGCAGATGACATGCTTGCCGCTTTCCAGCACTGCCTTGGTCTGCGCATAATGCAGGCTGTTGGGCGAGGCGACATAAACCCAATCGATTTCCGGGTCAGCCAGCATGTCCTCCAGCTTGGTATATACCTTGCCCACACCAAAGCGTTCCGCAAGGGCACGCCCGGTTTCTTCCTTGCGCGAGCAGACTGCCTCATAGGTCACGCCCGCCACGCGCACTGCTTCCGTCATCACCCATGTTACGATGTTGCCCGTTCCAATCGTTCCGATTTTCATATGCAGCCTCTTTCCCGCCTTGCGGCATTCCATTTGTCTTTATCATGGCATATTTTCCCGCCGTACGCAACGGATTTTTTGTCCCTTTTGCAAAAAAACACAGCCGCCTTTCCCCATGGGGAAAAACGGCTGCGCCATTGATTCTTATTTTGCGGAAGCAGACCCGACTTAGCCCTCGTAATCCGCTTCGTTCTCCCAGTTGTGCCAAACCGCCTGCACATCGTCGTTATCCTCTAGATTATCGAGCAGCTTGCGCATCTGCGCCATATCCTCCTCTTTTTCGAGGGTGATATAGTTCTGCGGCACCAGCTCGACCTCGGCTTCCACAAAGGAGTAGCCCAGCGTCTCGAGCGCTTCGCGCACGGCGGAAAAGTCCTCCGGCGTGGTGTAGATCTCAAAGGTATCGTCGTCGGCCTGGAAATCCTCCGCACCGGCGTCCAGCGCCTGCATCATAACGGTGTCCTCGTCCAGCTCACCGCGCTCCATGATGATAACGCCCTTCTTGTCGAACTGCCAGGATACGCAGTTGGTCGCGCCCAGACCCGCACCGTACTTATCGAACAGATGGCGCACATCTGCAACCGTGCGGTTCTTGTTGTCGGTCAGTGTTTCGACAACGACCGCAACGCCGCCAACGCCGTAGCCCTCATAGTTGTTGGCCTCGTAGTTGACCTGACCGTTCGCGCCCGAATACTTGTCCAGCGTGCGCTTGATGTTGTCGTTGGGCATATTGTTGGCCTTTGCCTTGGCGATGCAGTCGCGCAGGCGGGAGTTGAAGTCCGGGTTCGCCGAACCGCCTTCCTTAATGGCAATGGCCATTTCACGGCCGATCTTGGTGAAGATTTTCGCTTTTTTCGCGTCATTCGCGCCCTTGCGCTTGGCAATATTATGCCACTTGGAATGTCCCGACATGGTGGAAAGTCCCTCTTTCTATCTGAAATAAATTTAATATAACCTCAAAAACGCCATACGGCGCAAAAAAATTTTATCAGATTTTTTTCATTTCCGCAATACCCGCATGCATATTTTTCACGTGCCGCGTGCAAACTACGCTCGAAAACTTCAAAAAAGAGGTGATTTCCCATGAGCAAACAGAACAAGCGTCAGAACCCGTCCACCACGAGCCAGAACCCGTCGAGCACCCAGAACAAGAATCAGAATCCGTCCACCTCGAACCAGTGCCCGAACGGCACCAGCAACAAGAAGAACGATCAGCAGTACTGATTCATGGACAGAACAAAAGGACGTGCAACGCACGTCCTTTTGTCATTTCTCTTATCAGTCGCCCATGGACAGGCCGAGGGCGCGCGCTGCGCGCACGACTTCGCCATCGGGCGGGACGGTTTTGAGCTTGCCCGCAACCTCGGAAAGCGGCACGGGAACGATGCAGTCGTTCTGCACCGCGACCATATAGCCGTACTTCTTCTCGCGGATCAGATGCGCCGCGGCCACGCCGAGACGGCTGGTCAGCAGGCGGTCAGCCGGGCTGGGCGCGCCGCCGCGCTGATAGTGGCCCGGAATGGTCACGCGGATCTCCTGCCCGGTCAGCTCCTTCAGCTCGTCCGCCATGCGGTAGGAGATGGACGGATAAGCCATCTTTTCGCGCGCGGCCTTGAACTCCTTCTTGCTCATCTTGGCTTCTTCCTGGCTGATCGCGCCTTCTGCGACCGCAAGGATGGAAAACCGCTTGCCGCTCTGCTCGCGCTTTTGGATCGCCTTTGCGATGGCCTTGGCCGAGTACGGAATCTCAGGGATAACGATGATATCCGCGCCGGACGCAATGCCCGCATACAGCGTCAGCCAGCCGGCCTTATGACCCATAACCTCAACAATGAACACGCGCGAATGCGAGAACGCGGTCGAGTGAATGGAATCAATAACCGTCGCGGCAATGTCGATCGCGGACTGGAAGCCGAACGTCACTTCCGTGCCCCACAGGTCGTTGTCGATCGTCTTGGGCAGCGTAACGACGTTCACGCCGTTTTGGCTGAGGAGGTTGGCCGTCTTGTGCGTGCCGTTGCCGCCGAGGATAACCAAACAGTCGAAACCCTCGTCCCGCACGGTTTTCAACATCTTTTCCAGCTTGGTTTCCTCGCTGTCCTCCTTGACCTTCTGCATCTCCTTGAACGGCTGACGCGAAGTGCCCAAAATAGTGCCGCCCAGCGTCAGGATATCGGAAAAATCCTTGGGGCTCATCACATGGTAATCGCCCTCGATCAGGCCGCGGTATCCATCCCGGATGCCGTAAATGGTCACTTTATTGCCCAGTTCATTATACAGCGTCTTTGCAACGCCGCGCAGAGCGGAGTTCAGGCCCTGGCAGTCGCCGCCGCTTGTCAGCATACCAATCTTCATAAGCGCAACCTCCTTTTTATTACCTTTATCATACGCCAATTTTTCTACCTTGTGAAGAGTCTTTCGTTAGGTTTTACATTCACGTCTCAATTCATCCGTTTTTGACTTCTGTCGCAGTACACGGTATTTTCCGCACAAAATTTTTGTAGGATTCATCAGTTGCACACCATATGTTGTTGTGGTATTCTTAAACCAGACAAGTTCCCTGCAACTGACGGACAAGGTGGAGCGCAAACCACCGGGGAGCAGGGGTTCCGTAAAAAATGCCGACCGTCTGGGCAGTGTCGCACAAGCTACGCGATGCTGCCCTTTTTTGTATCCAAAAAAGGGCAGCCGAACCAAAGAACAGGAGGAATCTCTCACATGAACGCATGGAACACTTTCATCGGCGGCGATTGGCAGAACGAGATCAACGTCCGCGACTTCATCCAGAAAAACTATACGCCCTATGAGGACGACGGCGCATTCCTCGCGCCCGCAACCGCCCGCACGACCGCCATGCGCGAAAAGTTTGACGCGCTGCTGGCCGAAGAGCGCGAGAAAAACGGGGTTCGCAATGTTGACACCGACACCGTCATCACGATCACCGCGTTCGGCCCCGGTTATCTGGACAAGGAAAACGAGGTCATTGTCGGCCTGCAGACCGACGAGCCGCTCAAGCGCGCCTGCAACCCGTTCGGCGGCATGCGCATGGTACGCGAAGCCTGCAAGGCCTATGGCTATGAGGTTTCGCCCCAGATCGAAGAGGAATTCAAATATCACAAAACGCATAACGACGGCGTGTTCTCCGCCTATACCAAGGACGTGCGTGAAGCGCGTCACGTCGGCCTGCTGACCGGCCTGCCGGATGCCTACGGCCGCGGCCGCATCATCGGTGACTACCGCCGTGTGGCGCTCTACGGTGTTGAACGTCTGATCGCGGAAAAGCAGCGCGACAAGGACGCACTGGGCGAAGTGCCGACCACCGAAAAGGAGATCCGCACCGCGGAAGAGCTGTCCGACCAGATCAAGGCACTCAAAGACATGGTCAAAATGGCGGCCTCCTACGGCTTTGATATTTCCCGCCCTGCGGAAAACGCGAAGGAAGCCGTACAGTGGCTGTACTTTGCGTACCTTGCGGGTATCAAGGAGCAGAACGGCGCGGCGATGAGCCTTGGCCGCACCTCGACCTTCCTTGACATCTACTTCGAGCGCGACCTCAAGGCCGGTATCCTGACTGAGTCCGAGGCGCAGGAGATCATGGATGATTTCGTTCTCCATCTGCGCATGGCGCGCCACCTGCGCACGCCCGAATATAACGAGCTGTTCGGCGGCGACCCGATGTGGATCACCGAAGCGGTCGGCGGCATCGGCGAGGACGGCCGCCCACTCGTCACCAAAAACAGCTTCCGCATGCTGCACACGCTGTATAACCTCAATCCTGCCGCCGAACCGAATCTGACCGTGCTCTGGAGCGAGCAGCTGCCCGAAAACTGGAAGAAATTCATCGCCAAGGTGTCCATCGACACAGACGCCCTCCAGTATGAAAACGACGACGTGATGCGTCCGCACTTCGGTGACGATTACGCGATCGCCTGCTGTGTTTCCGCGATGCGCGTGGGCAAGGATATGCAGTTCTTCGGCGCGCGTGCCAACATCGCAAAGCTGATGCTCATGGCGATCAACGGTGGCCGCGACGAAAACAAGTTTGAGCAGGTTGGCCCGGAAATGCCGGTCATGGAGGGCGATACGCTCGATTACGACGAGGTTTGCCGCCGCATGGACTTCTACCGTCCGTGGCTGGCCAAGACCTACGTTTCCGCGATGAACACCATCCACTATATGCACGACAAGTACGCCTACGAGAAGAGCCAGATGGCGCTGCACGATACCGACGTGCGCCGCCTGATGGCGTTCGGCATCGCGGGCATGAGCTGCATGGCGGATTCGCTCTCCGCCATTAAGCACGCCAAGGTGCATCCCATCCGCAACCCGGAGAACGGCATCATCGTCGATTTTGAGATCGAGGGCGACTTCCCGAAGTTCGGCAACGACGACGACCGCGTGGATGCTATCGCCTGCGAGCAGGTGGAGAAGTTCTATCAGGCGCTGACCCAGTTCCCGCTCTATCGCGGCGCAGTGCACACCCTGTCCATCCTGACCATCACCTCGAACGTCATGTACGGCAAAAAGACCGGTAACACGCCGGATGGTCGCCGTCACGGCGAACCGCTTGCCCCAGGCGCAAACCCGATGAGCGGCCGCGACAAGTCGGGCGCGCTAGCTTCGCTCAACTCGGTGGCAAAGCTCAGCTATGACTATTGCCGCGACGGCATCTCCAATACCTTCTCGATCACGCCGGGAGCGCTCGGCAAGACGGACGAGGATCGCGTGAACAACCTTGTTGCCATCATGGGCGGTTACTTCGCACAGAATGCGCACCACCTGAATGTCAACGTCATGAACCGCGATACCCTGATCGCCGCTTATGAGCACCCCGAGCAGTACCCCAATCTGACCATCCGTGTTTCGGGCTATGCGGTCAACTTCTACAAGCTCAGCCGCGAGCAGCAGCGTGAGGTCATCTCGCGCACGTTCCACGAGGCGATCTGACACCCTCTGGTGTGGCAACCGCCCTTGCTGTTCTGATCCTGCAAGGCGGGCGGCAGCCGGAAACAGGGACTTCACTTTTGCGCGCGCAGCGCGCCCTCAAGGAAAAGGAGCGATTCGCAAGAGGGGAGAAACCTCCGGTGTCTCCCCTCTTGTGCGCCCGCCGCGCAGGCGAACGTACCTGCCGCCCGCAGGCGGCATCATTCCCGCATCTTGTAGTAAAAGCACACTATTTTGAGAAAGGTTGTGGCAAAATGACCGGACGCATCCATTCCATCCAGTCCCTCGGCGCGGTGGACGGGCCGGGCGTGCGCTGCGTTGTTTTTCTGCAGGGCTGCCCGCTGCGCTGCGTCTACTGCCATAACCCGGACACATGGGACACAACCGGCGGCGAGGAAATCGACACCGATGAACTGGTGCGTCGCGTGCTGCGCTTCCAGCCCTACTGGAAAAACGGCGGGGGCGTAACCGTCTCTGGCGGCGAACCGCTGCTGCAAGCAGACTTTGTCGCGGAATTTTTCCAAAAGCTGCATGAGCATGGCGTACACACCGCGCTGGATACCTCGGGCACCGGCTGCCCAACCGCCGCAGCCGAACGCGTGCTGCGGCACACTGATCTGGTGCTGTGCGACCTGAAATTTCTCACCGCTGCGGACTACAAACGGTATTGCCGCGCCGATTTCACCCAGGTCGAGCGCTTTTTGCAGCTGACCGCGATGAAAAGCGTACCGCTCTGGATTCGGCATGTGGTCGTGCCCAGCCTGACCGACAGCCTCGACCATCTGCGGTTGGTCAAGGCGCACGCTGAGCGCTGTCCCAACCTGCAAAAAATCGAATTTCTTCCTTTCCACAAGCTGTGCATCGAAAAATATGATCGTATGGGGATCGAGTTCCCGCTGCGCGATACGCCCGCAATGAACGAAGCGTGGCTCAAGCAACTGCTGGAAAAGCTATAAACAAAAACGCGGAGGAACGACGTTCCTCCGCGTTTTGCTATGTATGCCTTATGCCTCTTCTTTCTCCGGCCGTCTGCCGCAGAAGTGCACCTCATACCGGCGCATGCAGTCTTTAATAACCTCAATCGCTTTTTCCCGATTGAGCGCGTCCGAAGTGGTGGTGTGCTTGTGCTCAAGGCCCTTATAAACCTCGAAAAAGTGTGTAATCTCATTGCCGTAATGCGGCGGCAGCTGATCCATGTCGTGATAGAAGTTCCATGTCGGCTCTTCAAACGGAATCGCAATGATCTTGTCGTCGATCTCGTCCTCGTCGATCATACGCATCACGCCGATCGGATAGCAGTCCACCTCAACCAGCGGATCGAGCGACTCGGTGCACAGCACAAGCACATCCAGCGGATCGCCGTCATCCGCATAGGTGCGCGGAATGAAGCCATAATTGGCCGGATAATGCGTGGATGTATACAAAATGCGGTCCAGCCGCAGCAGACCGGTTTGTTTGTCCAGTTCGTACTTTTTCTTGCTGCCTGCCGGGATCTCGATCACCGCAGTGAACCGTTCCGGCGTGATGCAACGCGGATCAATGTCGTGCCAGATGTTTCTCATGCCGTTTTGCTCCTTTCTCTTTCTGTTTTCAGTATATCAGACCCTCCCACCGCACGCAAGACCCGCAGCCCATGGAAAAAAGTGCTTTACTTTACAAGCTTTTTACACAAAACGCATTGTCCCAACACAAAAATGCAGTATAATAGTAGTATACTGACCGATCGTATGGCCACTTTTCCGTGTCCGGCGGCCGGAATGAAAACAGGGGGAATCTCTCTCATGACACAGGCAATCTGGGAACAGGGCTATACGCAGAACCGCGAGCTGTCCTGGCTGCAGTTCAATGCGCGCGTGCTGGCCGAAGCGGAGGACGATACCGTGCCGCTTTTGGAGCGGTGCAAATTCCTTTCGATCTTCACCAGCAATCTGGATGAATTCTTTATGATCCGCGTGGGCAGCCTGTGCGATATGGCGACGGTGGACAAGGACCATGTGGATAACAAGTCAGGCATGACCGCCAAAGAACAGCTGCACCATATCTACGCCGCAGTTGAGCCGCTCTATGCGCGCCGCGACGCTGCGTTCAGCGATGTCAGCGCGCGTCTGCGCGCGGAGGGGCTGCGCCATCTTACCATCAGCGAGCTGGAGCCTGCTGAGCAGAAGTACATCAAGCAGTATTTCAAAAATGTCGTTGCGCCTGTGCTTTCTCCACAGGTTGTGGATGCGCACCATCCCTTCCCGCATTTGGAAGGCAAGGTGCTGCATATCGCCGCCCTGCTCAGCCGCAAGAAGAACGAACGTCTGGGCCTGCTGCCGGTGCCGGCTTCGCTGCCCCCGCTGGTCTTTTTGCCGGGCGAGGAAAAGCGCTATGTGCCCATTGAAGATATCCTGCTGGAATACACCGGCCATGTGTTTGAAATGTACGACGTGCTGGAAAAGACTGTGTTCTGCGTCACCCGCAACGCCGACATCAACCCGGACGATGAAACCTTCGGCGCGGAGGAAGGCGACTTCCGCACTAAAATGGAAAAGCTGCTGCGCCGCCGTCGTCGCATGGCGGTCGTCCGCGTCGAGCTGACGCGCCCCATCAGCGATCATTTCACCGAATACTTCCGCAAGCGTTTTGACGTGACCGACGCGCAGATTTTCCTCTCGCGCAAGGCGCCGCTCCAGATGAGCTATGCGTTTTCGCTGGGCGATCATTTCCCGGAAAAACAGCGGGCGGCCCTGTCCGATCCAGTGTTTTCCCCGCAGCAGCCTGCCATGCTGCCGGCGGGACAGAGCCTTTTGAAAGCCGCGCTCAAACGCGATATTCTGCTTTCTTATCCGTATGAATCCATGGAGCCGTTTTTGCAGATGATCCGCGAGGCGGCAAACGATCCCGCCGTGCTGTCCATCCGTATCACGATCTACCGTCTGGCACGCAAAGCCAAGCTGGTGGAATATCTGTGCGCCGCAGCCGAAAACGGCAAAGACGTGACCGCGCTCATCGAACTGCGCGCCCGCTTTGACGAACAGAACAACATTGACTGGTCCGAGCGCATGGAGGAAGCAGGCTGTAAAATCATCTACGGCTTTGAGGATTATAAGGTACACTCCAAGATCTGCCTGATTACCCGGCAGGAGCGCGGTGCTGTGCGCCATATCACGCAGGTCGGCACCGGCAACTATAATGAAAAAACCGCCACGCAGTACACCGATGTGTCGCTTATCACCTCGGATGAGTCAATCGGCGCGGATGCGGGCGCGTTCTTCAACAATATGGCGCTGGGCAACCTTGAAGGCCGGTATAACCGCCTTCTGGTTGCGCCGAGTAGCCTGAAAAACAACATTCTGGCGCTGATGGATGAACAGATCGCCCGCGGCAGCGACGGCTATATGCTGCTGAAATTCAATTCGCTGACCGATATCGACATCATCCACAAGCTGCGGGACGCTTCCTGCGCAGGCGTGCGCATCGAGATGATCGTGCGCGGCATCTGCTGCCTGCTGCCCGGTGTCAAGGGACATACCGAAAACATCACGGTCACCAGCATTGTCGGCCGCTTTTTGGAGCACTCGCGCATCTTTGTGTTTGGCCGCGGCTCGGAGGAAAAAATGTATATCTCCTCCGCCGATATGATGACGCGCAACACCGAACGCCGCGTGGAGATCGCCTGCCCGATCGACTCGCCAGAGGTGCGCGCACGGCTGCATGATATTCTGTATGCCATGCAGCACGACACCATCAAGGCACGCGTCTTGCAGCTGGATGGCACCTACTGCAAAAAGCCGCCCGTGCCCGACCCGATCTGCGCACAGGTGCTGCTGATGCAGCAGGCCATCGACCAAGCCCGCCAACAAGCAGCACATCCTGCGCCCCCCGAACCGGGCTGGCGCAAGCTGCTGAATCGACTGCTGGGCCGTTAAACAGGAAATAGGATGCAGAAACGCCGGAACTTCCGGCGTTTTTTGCATGCAACGATAAAAAGCCGTCACTTTCGTGACGGCTTTAGCTGGTGGGGTTGGCGGGGCTCGAACCCACGACCTCTCGCGTGTGAGGGGCAGCATGGAAGATTCACAATAACTGCGTGATATCTTCATTATTTGGAGCCTGTATTACAATTCATTGCAACAAATTTGCAACATCTCTAACTTGTTTTTTCATCAAAAAAAACGACACAAGATATATCATCACTTGTGTCGTTTAATTATAGCGGATAAAGAAATCGGGAATATACTGCTGAAATTCAGCACCACATTCCCTTTAAGAAATAATTTTCTTTCAATCGTGTTAATATAATATCAGCAAGACTCAAAATTGTCAAGTACTTTTTTCAAGAAATTATAAGAGCTAACTATCAAAGTATTTCCAGCAAACCATTCCTGATTTCTCAGCATCCTACCCTCGAAAAATTTTTTCAATTCTCCAAATCTCTTTTTCTTAATATCATCACTTTTCACGAATTCATTATAGGCATATAAAAGGCAAACGAAATCATAAATAAATTTATTTTTCAGCTTGTTATCTCTTGTTACTTGACGAATTGATGAAATCTTTTTAATTCGGTTCACAATTGACCTATGTGGTGTTTGATCACGAGAGCCCAGTCGATTAATCAAGCAATTGCTATGCGCCGAAGCATTTCTGATGTCTCGCACAGAGTTAAGCAAAACTCGATCTCCTACATGTGCCCCATACATACTATTATAAAAGTGACATAAGTGTGCCAACTCACCAAATGAAATCAATTCTACAAAAACCCATGCCGGGAAATAGGGATAGTATTTTTCAATTAAATCCTTGCAATAATCGCTCGATTTATGTGCCTTTATCTTTCTTAATGTGATGAGCCCATTATCTTTCTTCTCCGATTTTCTATCTTCTGACGAGTCTTCTCTTGCAAGATATTTTTGAATAATATGATATCCATCCTCATCATCATTATGCTCTATTTCATTTAACAACGAAACTTTCAAACTATGCTCTATATCTAATGTCATTTGCAAAATAATATATCTCAAATGCATATCAATTGTCGAAAGCTCTTTTAAATATGCGAATTCAAGATTAATGTATTGACCTGGCCGTTTTTTTGGATGTTATAGGCCGTTTTTCGTAGTTCTCACGGTAAGACGCTAACTTAAGATAATAGTTATTGTTTTCCAAGAACTTTTGTGCTTCTTTTTCGTCAACGATGTTGAAGGAAATCCCTTTGTTTTTCATATGCTCAATCAAATCTTTAGATGTCAACAACGTCTTCATGGGCGACTCCTTAATGCAAAAAATTCACAACATCCGTTTGCCATATAAAAGCTTGCCTACACAATTGTTATAATATTATATCATTTTTTACATAAATTCAAACCAATTTACATTAAAGTCCATTACTTTACAAAATGTACACTATCAGGGATGCTGAAAAGGCACACATACCATATTTAGAACAACAAAAAGCCCGAGGTATAATGCCCCGGGCTTTCCCGTGTCCAAATTGAACACCGTTATTTCATTGCGTTCGCGAGCTTGATGACCAGATCCGTGCCGTACTCATACGCCAGCAGGTACTGCATGGTTTCCGCAGCGAGGCCAGCCTTTTGCTGCACCTTGGTGATGGCCGCCTGCACCTCTTCGTCGGTCTCCGCCTCTTCCGGCGCTTCCTCCGGCTCATCATAGGACAGGCCGAGCGTGTCGAGGATTCCTTTCGCATACGCGACGCCGAATGCCTGCTGCTCGGCGGGCGTGTCGGCCTGCGCGGCGTCGGCCTTGGTGTCGACGAACACACCCTCGCAGATGACCGCCGGTGCAACCGTCTCGCGGATGAACGCATAGTAATCGCCGCTCGTGCCCTGCCGGGTCTTGACGCCGCGGCTGTTCTGGCCGATCGCCTTGACATGCTTCTCGATGTTCTGCGCGAGCGTCTTGCCCGTGCCACCGTGGATGGTGTGGAACACCTCGAAGCCGTCGCCACCGCCCGAGTTATTATGCACATCGATTGCCAAATCGGGCGCGTAAGCGTTGCACTCTGCGACCTCCTGCATGACGGTGTCGTCCTCGTCCTTTGTGCGGCTCATCTTGACGTCCACGCCATAGGCGACAAGGAAATCGCGGCACGCGAGCGCCATCTGCAGATTGGTGTCAGCCTCCTCAATGTAGCCGACCGCGCCGGGGGCGCTACCGCCGTGACCGACACCGATAAATACCTTCTTCTTGCTCATAGGATTGTCCTCCTTGTTCTTCTTTCTCATACATACTACGCTGCACACCGGCCTGCCGTCCGTGCCCTCGCGCTCCGGAGCGAATAAGTAGCCGTCCTCCGCGCGGTACATGCCGGTGCTGCCGCCCGCGTCCTGCACCAGCAGCAGATTGATCGTGTACCGCCCGGCAGCGTAGCGTGCCACCTGCTCCTCGGTGCAGCCATCCGATGACTGCACGACGATGATGCGCCCGTCTGCCAGCTCGCCGATCATGTTGCGGCTGCGGTAGGTGGACTTGTCCAGTCCGGACAGCACCACGCCGTCGCGCACGGCGACCTTGACACCCGCGACCACATTGCCCGGGCTGACGGTCAGGCGCTCAGCCGTGCCGCCATAGCCGCAATCTACGTCCTTCGCGCGCAGGTATTGCAAGGTGCGGCCGCGGATCACGCCGTACTGGTCACTGCCCGTGCCGGTCATATTGAACAGACACAGATTATAGACAACGTCCGCGCCCTCCTCGGCCGCCCACTGGCGCAGCGTCTTGGCGGGCTTGCTGGCCGCACCGTAAGGCGCAGCCGCAAACCAGATGTCCCACTCACTCGGGTCATAAATGTCGCATCGGATACTGCTCATGTACTCACGCCCCCGCCTGCGCGTTGACTTCAGGCAGACCAGCGACGCTGGTCAGCAACGAGACGATGCCCGCCAGCGCAGCCGCCGATGCGACCATCGGCCAGTTGACTTCGCTCATCGCCGCCGACGCACCGATGACGCCGATCGCGGACTGCGCCACGGTCTTAACCGCACGCACGCCTGCCGCCTTGATCCACAGCTTGGTCTTTTCGCTCATTTTGTCGTTCCCCTTTCCTATCATAGGTTTTTCATATCTCGGATATCGTGCTGCACCTCGAGCATCTGTCCCTCGAGCTTGTAGGTGCGCTCGACGACCTTGTTGTGCTCGGCGACCTTTTTCTCGAGCTGCTCAATGCGGTAATTGGTCAGGTTCACGGAGAGCATGATGCCCGCGAACGTGCCCGCCAGCGTACCGATCAGGCTCATGCCCGCGACGATCACTTCCACCGGCAACGGCCTTCCCTCCTTTCCTACTTCCATGCCCCTTGCGAGCGCTTTTTCACGTCCTTTGGTCAACCCGGCAAAAGATCACCTCCCCTGCCGGTGCGCGAGCCACCCCGCCAGCCGGTGCAAGGCATTCTCCATCCAAACCGCAGCCGCTGACAGGAAAAACCACGCAACCATAAATTGCGGGCACACCTGCCCCCAGAGGTTGAACGGCACGTCGGAATAATCCCACACATTCCAGCCGAGCCAGTGGTTAACCACCAGCCCCACCAGCAGTTCAAGGGCGGTCACAATTATCGCGCCCTCGAGCATCTGCAGCCAGAGCGGCGGATGGTCTTGCCACTCGTCGAGCAAACCGATGGCAACAAAACAGATGCCGCCCAACACGCCCATCGTCCAGTGGGAGTGCCCCCGCCAGAGGGTTTCGATCCCCATGTAAGTAATGCCGCCGATGACGCCCATCACGCTATGCAGCAGCACTGACGCTGCCGTAATCGATCTTGATTGCATGAATTTCTGCCTCACTTTCCGCCGTATAGATCGCGGCCTTGACCTGTTCCTGATATCGCCTGTATGGATAAACATACGCGGCGATGGCCAGCGACAATGCCGTATATTCCTCGATCGTGAAGGTGTGGCACTGCTGTTTTTGTGCGTGCCACTCGAGCACAGCGGGCTGCCGCTTGATCGGCGGTGGCGCATCAAGCAGGCTCTCTCCCTCGGCAAGCTTATAGCCGAGCACGGTCTCTTTGGGTTCTCCATCCGCGCTCTGTTCGGTCTGCACGGTGACAAAGGCACGATACAAACCGCCTGCGTCAACGACGCAACGATCAAACAACGTTACATTTTGCATTTACGCCCCTCCTGACACAAAAGATGTGTCAAACCAGCACTGCGACGCAGCTGCAAACGGATGCGCCCACACCGTACCGTCCGTGTGAATATCAATGTACGCGGCTCCGGCATTTGTCACCGCAGGGCGGCGGCGCTGGGCAACCGGATGAGCATCCTCTGGCAGCGTTCCGATCTGTGTGTCCTGATTTGCGGGCAGCGTACCGGATACCCCGCCCGCGAGGTGAACCGTGCTCTCCTGCGTCACGAAAAAGATGCAGTCGCCGTTTGCCGTGAACCCGGATTGTAGGGTAAGGTTGCGCTCCTGTGGCGGCGTGGCAATGGGAATCGGAATCCACCCAGACCACGGCTGCTGCCAGTTTTTGATGTTGCGCCATGTTTTCCCGATCTGAATATCTGTTGCCACGAGTTCAAGCCAACCACCATCTGGATAGGATTTGAAATCTACTGCCCAAAATGAGGTATATGGCATGTCTGTTACCGTATCATTGGTCGATACATGAGTATTTACCACATTTATTCCTCGATTTTCGGCCCACTCTAAGATTGACACCTTTTGTAAAAACCCGCCATTCCATTCCGCCTTATTTAACAAAGACTCCCTAACCTCCACCAGCTCCTTCGCGGCCGTCGTTTCCGTCCAATGCTCGGTCGTCCACGGCTCGCCATCCGGAATGGGCGTGTTGCACTTGTGCAGCTTCCCGCCGTGCGTGCAATAGTCGCCCACGGCATAGCTGCCCTCCGGGTCATACGCCGCGGCCGCCGCGACGGCCAGCAGCACCAGCTGGTCGATCTTCTCCCAGTTCTCATTGAGCGCTTTCGGGATATTGAACGTGTTTGCCCCGTCCGTCTCCGGGTCATAGCAGAACAGCTTCAAAACTTTGGTTAATATACTCATCCTTTCGCTTTAGTTACTTTTACTATTGATATTAAAAGGAACTAACAAATCGGGATAATAGCAAATGCAAATTGTTGGTGTTGCCCTATCTCTACTTTCTGTGGTATGATATTATTGATATAATCAAAGGGGGACTCACTCTGCAATTCGAACAATATATTGATGCCGATCTGCTCTCCAGATTTGAATTTCACAATTACGGACACGCCTTAGAGATACTGCATGACGCTTTTCCGCAGGAATGGGAAGAACTGCAGGACTGCTTGCGCAATATCAGCATTTCTATTGCAGATATCAAAAAAGCAGGAGGAAATAAGTCTCCCATCCCAAAGAAGTTTGATGACCTGCTTTATCCCTGTGGCTGGCGGGAAATCCGCATAAGCGGAGACTTGACTGTAAAAAAATATCCTCGAAAATCCAAGCATCATATGGGAAGTTTCGCAAAAAATCCAAAGGAAGAAGAAACCATTAGGGGATATATTGATGGGCATAACATTGATTTCCTAAAAAACCGTGTGGCGTTCGATCTGGAGTGGAACAGCAAGGATCAGACCTTTGACCGTGACCTGCTCGCCATGCGCACCTATTTCGATTGCGACTTAATCGACGTTGGCGTCATTGTCACCCGCTCGGAAGAACTAAACGAAATTTTTAGATCGCTCACCGATAAAAACGGCAAGCCGCTGATAAAGAAATACGGTGCGAGCACGACTTGGATGGGCAAGCTGATCTATCGATTGGACTCCCGCCGCGGCGGCGGCTGTCCCATTCTCGCTGTCGGCATAAGAAAGGGCTGCATACAAGACTATGGCTAATACAAAAACCAATCAAAACCTGATGCGGTTTGCAGCAGGTCAAAAATTCAATACCATCTATGCCGACCCGCCTTGGCAGTTTCAAAACCGTACTGGCAAGGTCGCACCTGAGCACAAGCGGTTAACGCGATACGAAACCATGACGCTCGATGATATTAAGGCGCTACCTGTTGCAGATATTGCGGGTGAAAAAGCCCACTTATATCTTTGGGTGCCCAACGCACTGCTTCCAGATGGACTTGCCGTTATGGATGCATGGGGCTTTGAATATAAAGCCAACATTATCTGGGAAAAGGTACGCAAGGACGGCGGTCCGGATGGCCGCGGCGTTGGCTTTTATTTCCGCAACGTAACGGAAATGCTGCTGTTCGGTATCCGCAAAAACAGCACTCCCAACCGCACGCTTGCACCTGCACGTTCGCAGGTGAATATCGTCCGCTCCATGAAGCGCGAACATAGCCGCAAGCCGGACGAAATCATTCCGATTATTGAAGCATGCAGCAGCGCGCCCCGCATTGAACTGTTTGCCCGCGGCGTCCGAGATGGCTGGGCCATGTGGGGCAATCAGGCTTCCGCAGATTATGAGCCAACTTGGAACACCTACGCCAATCACACGATCGCAGCGCGAGCCTGTGCCGCCCGCTGACTACAAATTCACCTTTTCTGCCCCGCCCTCCGGCGGGGCTCTTTTTGTCTTAATCTCCTTATGTATCTTGAGATGCGGGCACTCCTGCACCCGCTCGACCTTGCGCATGGTGCTTTCGCACACGCCGAACTTGTTGATCATCGGGCAGAACAGGCTGCACATGATTTGCTTCATGCGTTACGCCGCCTTTCCCGTCCCAGCATTGTATTTATCGGGTCGCCTGCCGCCTCGTCCTCGGGCGGTTTGGGGACGACCAGACGGCAGCGGCTGGCGATAGTCAATCCCATGCTGCTGGCGCACTGCTGACACTGGTCGAAATAAGTGCGGGCGACACGAGACCAGGTGCCCGCCTCCTTGGCGTCGTCCATGTCCAGCGCGTCGCGCGCCTTGAGGTGTGCCGCGACCCAAGCATCCCTGCTCATCAGGTAGCGTGCCAGGATGTCGAAATCCAGCTTGGACAGCAGGCCGACATCGTTCAACTCGTGACCGAGTTTGTTAAACTCCTCGCGCAGGTGTTCGGGTAGCCAGACCGGTGCACGTACTTGCTTGACCTTTTCGGCCTGCGGTTCGCTGGCGCGGCGTGCGGCCTTTTCGGCCTTGGTCTGGTGCGACCGATCTCGCATTTCAATCACGTTTTGTGGCAGCTTTGCCGGCATTGTCCTTCCTCCTTTCCGAAAAATCCCCGCATTCGGAAAAAATCCTGCGCGGAGGGGGGCCTGCGGTCTTACGACCCCCGCCCCGAAATTTTCTTTGGGTGGGGGCATGCTCGGGAAATCCACGGATTTCCCGCCGAGTCCGCGCGCATCCTGCCCGCGCCGCGCCTGTCCGAGCGTCCGGCCGGTCAGCGCTTCCGGCGCGCTGCCTTTGCCCTGCTTTCCGCGATAGTTTTGCGCCCGTGGCAGCTGTGACACAGGCTTTGCAGATTGTCCGGGTCTACGAATTTCGACCAGTCGCCGTCGTGCGGCACGACGTGATCGACGTCGGTGGCATAACGTAGCCGTCGTCATAGCCTTTTTCGTTGTAATGCGTGCAGCAGCGATGCGGGAATTTATTCGGGTTTTGCATGTTCCGCTTCCTCCTTTTTAATCCGCTCGAACTCGATCACCCACACCCACGGGTTATACTCCCAATAGTACAGCTGTCCCGAATCTCTGCCATTTCATCCGGTGTAAACCGTCTCACCTGCGCCACCTTCTCTCCATCGGCTGCAGCAGCAGCCTGTCCACGAGCAGGCCAATGCAGTTCCTCTTCCATGGCATCAGGTTTGTCCGAGATCAAAGAGATCACTTCCAACATGATAAGCGCTTCTTCCTCAGGCACATCCTCAAGGATATCATCTATGCCCTGCATAATCTCAGACACATCTTGCGTGGGATAAATGTCCCCACCATTTCTTTCGACCAGTTCCATTTCGACTGCTTCTTTCACGTTTTCACCGTCGCACAGCAGATCATACAGGTCATACATTTCCTTCGGGTGCGCATCACAAACACCTATCGCGTAATTCTTCATTGCGCCCATGGTTATTGTTCTCTCCTTTCAGTTTCTTCACGTTGGCGGTTACCCCGCCTCCTTTTCCGCATCGTCCGCGTACAGCTCGTCGATCGTGCAGCCAAGGAAGGCTGCGATCTTCGGAAAAAAGCGCGGGCGCGGATATGTGCCCTCTGCTTCCCATTTGGTGACCGTGCTGCGATCTACACCCAGCGCGTCGGCCATGGCCTGCTGGGTCGCGCCAATCGCTTCGCGTTTGGTCTGGATAGATTTCATCGTTTTCACCCCTTTCTTGTGGTTGCTTGCCCTTTCCCACTCCATGTGTTACCATGAAATGGGAAAGGAGGTGTGCATATGGGAACTATTGATTTCGAGCAGATTCGGAAAGATGCAGTTGCAAAAAACATTGATGGCCTTGGAACCGATGGGTATGGCCAACTATGGATCGAGCAAGCTGAAATGGCATCCCAAATTGCAAAGGACATGCTTATCCAATATCACCAGCAACAAAATTCTTCCGATGAATAAGCATTTCTTCTGCAAATCGTTTTGCTACATCCTCTTGCCGCCCTTGAAGTTTCATAACAAGGGCGGCAACTTCTTCCGGTGACCCTTTGATGATTACCTCCATCCCCTCTCACCTCCTTTTCTTTTTGCGACGTTACTTCTCATTTCATGTTTGCATTATAGCGACTTTACTTCACATTGTCAAGTATTTTGCGAAATATTTTCGAGATTCTTGAAACGTGAATTTTCTTCACCTATAATTATTTGTAGGGTGATAGCATGAATAATCTTCGATCTGTTCGCAAATCCGATCCAAGAAAATTAACTCAGCAAGATCTCGCCGATTGGCTCGGCATTGAGCGATCAACATACGGCAAATACGAAACCGGACATAGCGAACCAACTTTTGATACCCTATGCCGTTTAGCAGATTTCTTTAACGTATCTGTTGAATACCTTATGGGACGAACAAACATAAAAAAAACGCCTATCTCCAAAGAGACAGACGTTTCTGAGGTGTGGGCTGAAGCGCAGCAATTATTAGAAAATGCTCCACCTGATAAAGCAAAAGAGGCTATGAAGATTTTGAGGGTGCTATTATCTCCTGAAGAACATGAAGAATAAGAACGGCAGCGGCAGCCGGATTTGCTGTTTGCTTTGCTAATCTTTTTAATTCTTCCATCTCTTTCATTTATCAGCCCTCCCTTTATCGAACATGTGTTCGTTTTCATAATACACCACATGTTGATTCTTGGCAAGGAGCAATGCAAGATATTGTAACTATTTTATAAAATACCGATGTTCAAATTGAATGCTAAGGAGGCTTGTATTATGGGGCTTTTCTCTTTTCTGTTTCCTCGCGAAACCGATGTGCGGCGAGGGACAAAAACCGTTATTTGCCCTGTATGTATGCAAGAATATCCGGTCAGCTATGTCTCATGGAGCGGGATATGTAATAACTCTTCTGCACTTTTGCGCGTGCCACTTGAAACACGAGAAGAGAGAGACCCTTCTATTCGCAATAAATTTGATTGGGAAAATATGTGGTCGGTTTCGCCTACGGGCATTACCTATCCACATGACAAAAGCGATCCGCAGCAAGTCATTCCGCATCTCTATGTAACCCAACAGGTGTTTTTCCACTGGGACAAAAATAATGCTGTTGATCCAACCGCCCTAAAAATATTTACTGCTGATGAGAAATACATCGGCTGGTATCCGAAAACAGGATATCGAAAAGCAGAAGTGCTGCAAATGATCGAGCAGCGCAAACCTTTTGGTGTATTTATCATCAAAACCTATCAGCATCAGGACGGGGTTTGGGGCTACAATATTGCGATCGCGCCACCACGACCCAACATTCCCCTAGAAACGCTTCCTGTACCTGTGTTCCGCTATGAACAATCCAAGCCTTATTATGACGCTTTTATGCAAGCCCTTTATCAAAGCGGTGTTATCCATCTGGACTGGATCACATTTACAGAAAGCGCAGATTCTCTTACTTTCCAGATTGGTAAAACCGCATTTTGCACGGTAAAATACGCGGGACGGCTTACATACTGTACAAGCCTGCGTCCTGTCGAGCAATGCGCAAAGGAGCTGCCCGACTATGTCGTTGAGCAATCCCCCAAATCATTTGGAATATTCAAAAGTCGCATCTCGATCCAAAGCCCAGACGATGTGACCAAACTTAAAGATTCTATTTTTCGTGACTTTCAAATCGTTACTGACGAACTCCGTGCCCATGGGCAGAGCATCCGGCCAAATTGACTTTCATGTAGCTATGGGTATTGCAATCCGTGTCGGTGTCCAATTTGAACACATAAAAAGCGCCCGTCCCAGTGGTGATGCACCGGAACGGGCAAAGATGGAGTGTTTCACAATTCTCCGCAATCATTATACATGATTAGTGAAATTTGTCAACTGCAGACCACAACCGAACACCGTTCTCTTGTGGTCTGCAGTTTTACGCCCCAATAAACCGAACAAATGTTCTAAATCTGTGCAAGGAGGCCGCTTCATGCCCGAGCAAACCAAGAAAAAATACACCTACAAATACGTCAAGGCGATCACGGTCGGGCATAAGCCGGACGGCAAGCCGATCCGCAAGTATATCCGCGAGAACAACAAAGCGGTCTTTGAGCAAAAGGTGCGCTACTACCAAAACCTTAATGCCCGCGGCGTGCAGATCGTCGGCCGATCGCTCACGGTAGAGCAATGGGCGTGGCAGTGGTATCACACGTACAAAGAGCCAAAGATCGGCGCGAGCCAGCGCATTGACTACGAAACCAACCTGCGACGCCATATCCTTCTGGTGATCGGGTTCATGGCGCTGACTGCCGTGCGGCCGTACCACCTGCAGCAGCTCGTCAATGATGCCCGGCGTGAGGACGGCCAGCCGCTGGCGCAGGGTACGGTGCGGCAGATCCTGTACACGCTGCGGCAAATCTTCGAACAGGCCGAGATCAATGGTTTGATTGAGGTCACGCCCTGCCGCCGCATCGAAAACACCGCGACCGGCAAGGCGGCGCGGCGTGCGCTGACCCGCGAGGAGGAGGCGCTCGTCCGCAAGGTAGCCGCTCAGCACTGGGCGGGGCCATGGGTGCTGCTCATGCTGGACTGCGGCCTGCGGCGCGGCGAGACCGTGCCGATCGGCAAGGCCGACCTGTGCAAGGACGGCACGATGCTGCGGATCAGCAGCGCCGTCACCTACGCCGAAGGCAATCAGGCCAAGCGTAAAAGCACCAAGACTGCGGCCGGGGAGCGATTTGTCCCTATGCCGCCCGCGCTGCTTGCACAGTTGGACACCTCCGGCCGGTACTTCTTCCATGGGCAAAATGGCAGGATGCTCACGCTCACCCATCTGCGCCGCATGTGGGGCAGCTTCCACCGTGCATGTGACCGGGAAGCCGGTGCCAAGCTATACCGCAATAAGATCATAGAGCATGCCTTTGATCCGACGATCACACCCCACTATCTCCGGCACACCTATTGCACCAACTTGCGCCGTCAGGGCGTCGACCTAAAAACCGCGCAATATCTCATGGGACATGCCAGCATCACCACCACGGCGAATATCTACGACCATGTAGACATGGACGACATCGCTCAGCTCGGTCTGCACAAAACGTCAAAACAGGCGTGATATTTTTGCAACACATTTGCAACGCATTTTGTCATTTGCCTACGTTCTCGTCCGTTTTATCCGTTTTATTCCTAAAACGCAAACAATAGTATTGCAGCATCCGTGACAAGCAAACAGTTTAGAAGTTGCAGAAAATACAAAAAAGCCGTCACTTTCGTGACGGCTTTAACTGGTGGGGTTGGCGGGGCTCGAACCCACGACCTCTCGCGTGTGAGGCGAACGCTCTGACCAGCTGAGCTACAACCCCGTTTGTTCGGTTTACCTTATTACTATACCAGAAACAAACGGGGTTTGCAAGCCCTTTTTTATGGCTGCTGGTTTTTGTCCAGACGTCCGAGCAGCGCCACGATCAACGCAATCACAGCCAGCACCGTAAAGATGCCCGCCATACCCTGTCCGAGCAGCTCAATTGCCATGCGTACCGATTCACTCATATCCAGCGCCTCCTTCTCACATAAAGAACCCAAGGATCACGCCGCCCGCAACGACTGACGCGATCTGTCCGGCGACATTCGCACCGACCGCATGCATCAGCAGGTGATTGGTCTTATCCGCTTCCACACCCAGCTTTTCGATCACGCGCGCGCTCATCGGGAAAGCCGAAATGCCCGCCGCGCCGATCATCGGGTTGACCTTGTTCTTGCAGAACAGGTTGAGCACCTTGGCAAACAGCACACCGCCGATCGAGTCCAGCACGAAGGCAACCAGTCCGAGGCACAGGATAATCAGCGTTTCCTTGGTCACAAACTGCTCCGCACGCATAGAGAACGAAATCGTGATGCCGAGCAGCAGCGTAATCAGGTTCGCCAGCTCATGCTGCGCGGTTTTGGACAGACTCTCCAGCACGCCGCACTCACGGATCAGGTTTCCAAACATCAGGAAGCCGACGAGCGACACCGACGCGGGCGCAACCAGTCCGGCTACGATCGAGACAACGATCGGGAACAGGATGCGCGTGCGGCGGCTGACCTTGCCCGCGGCATAGGGCATCTTCATCGCGCGTTCCTTTTTTGTCGTCACCAGCTTGATCGCAAACGGCTGAATGATGGGTACGAGCGCCATATAGCTGTATGCCGCAACCGCAATCGCGCCAACGTACTTCGACCCGAGCACCTGCGAAACCAGAATGGAGGTTGGGCCGTCCGCCGCGCCGATGATACCGATGGAAGCGGCATCAATGATGTCGAAACCGAATGCCGCCGCTGCAATAATCGTCAGGAAAATACCGATCTGCGCCGCTGCGCCGAACAGAAACAGCTTGGGATTTGCCAGCAACGGGCCGAAGTCGATCATTGCGCCAATGCCGATGAACAACAGCAGTGGGAACGCTTCACTGGCCTCAATTCCGGTTTCAAACAGCCATTGAATGATACCGTGCGTCTCGCCCACGCCTTGCGTGATCTGGTCGATCACGCCCGACATCGGCAGGTTGACCAGAATCGCGCCAAAACCCATCGGCAGTAACAGTGCAGGCTCATACTGCTTCTGAATCGCCAGCCAGATAAGCAGCCCGCCGACCGCGTACATCACCGCCTGCTGCCACGTCACCGATAGCAAGCCTTCGTATAAAAACTCCATATTGACCCCTCCTTCGATAAAAAAACAGACCTGCGTTTCCCTCTTGGAAAACGCAGGTCTGGTCATTTCAGGCAACAGCCAGAACGGGATCGGATGCCCCGTCATGCTTGTTGGCGATGCCGCGCGGCAAACCGCGCCGACTACTCCCCTTTGTTTGGCATCATCTTATCATGGGAAGTAGGGCAGTGTCAAGCCTGTTTTTCTGTTAAGTTTTTGTCAAATTATGCGCCAAAGATATCCGGGTTTGCCGCCCTGTGGCTCTCCCACAGGGTCTGCACGGTTGTGCTGCTGCCCGCGACCGCATCTTCAACTGCGTCCGCGTCCTGCTGCCAGCGTTTATCCAGTTCAGCAAACACACTCTCGGCATATGCGCCGTCGACCCAGCCCATCTCGAGCGCCTGCAGCAGCTCGCCCGTCGTGCGGTAGGGATAGTACTCCATCATGTTAGCGACTACGCGGAGATAGGGCGGATACTGCGGCTGATAGCCGTCATAACCGATGGGCAGCCACAGCGCCGGACTGCTGTCCGACAGCTGCACACGCTGCATGCGGAGGGTCATTTCGCCGTCATCCCAGCGATAGGTCAGGTGCATCTCGGCATCGTCCTCGCTGCCGGTTTTGCCGACCCACTTACCACCTACAAAATGCAGCACATATTCGGCGCAGGCCTCCGGGGTGGAAAGGTTGGGATTCTCGAGCGAGGCGGGCTTTGCCGCCATTTCGCTCAGCTTTTCCAGCCCGGTCTCATCGAACACCGGGAAACCCTGCTCAAGTGGGAACGCATACCAGAAATCTTCGAGCGAGCGCACGCCGCCTGAGGTGTTGACCAGCGTTTCGGTGCGCGAAGGCGTGGTGGTGTCCGTGCGGTCGTACCACACGCGCTCGACTGTGGTGAAGAAATAGTCCCCGTTCGGTACGGCGAACCGGATGATAACCAGCGCGGCATGATCCGCGACCTCGGGCTGGATCGTCACCTCGTCGCGTATCAGTTCAGCGGTGGAGTCGTTCTGCGCCGCGTAAACACGCGCCAGCGCGCGCAGCAGCAGCGCCTGTTCGTTGGTGTGCTGTTCCGCCGTCTGCCCGTCAAATGAGAGTGCGTCCGTACCCAGTGCCTGCGCCGCCTGATACATTTCGGTATAGGCTGTCTTGATGGCTTCATCCGACGGGTCATACTGCACATCGGACGCAAACGTCAGATACCAAGTCAGCCCGTCCCGCTCGGCCAGTTCCTTGCAGGGTACCGCATATGCCGCCTGCCAGTCCTCGCCATAAAGCTCCCGCAGATAGGCGGTCGCCTCGGCGTGCAACGACATCACCGCGCCGCCGTCGGTTGGGTCATCCGAGTAACCCGGCAAGGCGTTTTGCAGGCCGAACTGCACGATGCCTTCGCCCTCGACCGCGTAGCCCTGCTCAACAAAGCAGTCGGGCAGCGTCAGCGTGTAGCCATAGGTATCATTATAATATTCGGTCGAGGTGATGGTGTAATCCGTATTCGGCACACCTTCGTTGGACAGCCGATAGACGAATGCGGCGGTATAATCTGTACCGTTTGCCGTGTAAGAAACCGTCACACCACGGTACACAACTGCATTCAGCGTCGAGGACAACGCTTCGGCCGTCAGATGCTCAACCTCATACAGATACACCGCGCTGCCGCGATCATACACATCGGTAAAGCGGATATTGGTCTGCTGTGTCTCCTTGTCGGTGTATTGCAGCGTGCCGTCCGCGCGGATGACCGCGTCGGTCAGCACAGCATCCGTTGCGGTCAGCTTGCCATCCACGGGTTCCAGTTTAATGGTTTGCCCAGCTTGCAGCAGCGGAATTTCGCCGTTTGCGTTCTCGATCGCCTGCTGGATGGTCGCGCCGACGGGCAACGCGCCTTGGCTGACCGGGCTGTCATCCTCAACCAGATAAGCACCGAATCCCTGGTCAAACTGCGTTACCAGCCCGACCGGCAGCCAATAATCGCCGGTTTTGCGCATCTGCACATCGACCGACGGGCTTTCGTCGATGAAGCGCACGCGTACAACTGCTTCGTTGCCGCTCTCTGAGATGAGGTCGAAAGCCGAGGTACCTCCAACATAGCTGAGCACAATCGGCGCAGCGTCTTGCGGTCTGCTCAACGCGTCCAGCGGCTGATCGTTGAAGTTCTCCGCGCCTTCGGGAATGGTCGGCCATGCGAGACCAGAGTCGTAATACAGGCGGAATATCTCGTTGTCCGTCATATCACCGCCGCGGTCGATCTGCTGCACATCCACGATGACCGAACGGCCATCCTCCTGCGCGGTGCGGATCAGATACGCGTTGCGCTGGTCGCTCACACCACCGCCGTACATCTGGAACACGGCGATATACTGACCGCCGCTCGTCGGCACCAGCGTATAGTCACGGTAGGACGGGGACGAGCCACCGTACTTCCAGCTAATGCCGCCGCCCGGTATCTGCTGTGCAGTGCGGAACTCCTGCTGCATCTGTTCGGACAGGATGGGATAGATATACTGCCCGCTCTTGTGCATCACGCCGCGCGCATACTGCCCCGCAAGATCAGCGACAGTGCGTGCGTTTTTGCCGCCGTCGTAGGTGAAGTCCTGCGGCAGCCAGCCTTGGTCGAACTGATTGACCATCGTGATGGTCACTTCGCTGCGGTCATCAAACATAAACGTGATGTCCATGATATCGTCGCCCATGGTGCGGTCGGCGGACGAGCCGCCCATCACGCTGGCAGCCTGTAGATGCAGCAGGTAGGCCGCCGCATCAGCTGGGTCGCCCCAATTTTCCTGCTGGGCTTCGGTAAGCACCATATCGCCGCCCAAAATCGGGTCGGGTAGGCCGAGATCGTTTTCATACAGGATGCGGAACTCGTCGAGCGAGGTCACGCCATCCCCTGCGACGGCTTCGCCCTTGGTGACTTGCCAGCCGTCCGCGAGCTTTTCAAAAGTCAGCTTTTCTGCCACGCGATCTGGCACAGGCAGCTCCGGAAAATCCTCCCACCGCATATCGTACAGCACATAGGTGTCCTCGCCATCCAGCTTGACCGTATACCCAAGGCTTTCTGTGCGCTGCGCCCACTGCTCGGCGAGCGAAACACGCTCTTCGTCCGTCAGCTGGTCCTTACTTTCCCCTACCGAAAAGGCGCAGCCCAGCGTGCCGACCAGCACCGCCGCCGCCACGACCAGCGCAATGCCGCGCTTTTTGACCTTTTTGTCAAACAATCCCTCGAAACGCCGCATCAGCGTCTCCTTTTCTCCGGCAAAGCACGACACCAGCGCGCGCTTTTTCACCTGCGCTTCGACCGAGCGCAGGATGGTCTCGCCATAGGCACGGCGCGCGTCCACGTCCATGCCGCGCACCACTGCATCGTCGCACGCCAGCTCAATGTCCTCCTGTGCAAACCGCGCCATCAGATGCACCAGCGGATTGAACCAGTGCACTGCCCGCGCCGCGACCAGCGCCAGCTTGAGCCACAGGTCGCCCCGCTTGTAGTGCGTCAGCTCATGCCGGAAGATGAACGCCGCATCCTGTTCGGATAGCGCTTCATCCGGCAGGTAGAGCGCAGGACACAGGAAACCTGCCAGCATCGGACAGTCCGCCGCCCGTGTCACCCGCAGTGGGATGTTCCGCTGGATGCCGAGCGACCGTTTCTGCTCCTCAAACACCGCGCGCAGGGTATCGCACTCGGCGGGTTCGCCGGTCTGCCGCACCAGATAACGGAAGGACACATATCCATAGGTCTGCCAGATCGTAAATGCCAGCATGCCCGCGCCCCACAGCACGAACAAAATCTTTGCTACCGGTACCATGGAATCGCTGTTCTGCGAACCGTCCCAGCTTTCGGTCTCGGTGTCAGCCGTCACACGCGGCGGCGTGTCCTGCGATTGTTCCTGCACGGTATTCCCGGCTCCTTCAGCTGCCAGACCATCAGCCGCCGTATCCGTATTCCTCTGCAATGACACATATTGCCCCGGCGCGACCTGCACCGGCGGGTCGGGCAGCGTCAGCTGCACAGGCACCAGCAGCCGCAGCGCGAGCACCGCCCACACCAGGCACATTGCGCGCGCGGGATAGCGTTTTTTGAGGGCTTTGCGCAGCAAAAACAGCACCAGCGCCACCGCCGATACAGTCAGTCCGATCTGCGTGAGGTTGTTCAGCAGATCGCTCCATGCAAAGCGTAACATATCCTACCCCTCCTGTCCTTACCGTCCCTGCGCGTCGAGAAAGGCGCGCAGTTCGTCGATGTCGTGCGCGGTCAGCGCGCCCGCGTCCGACAGGCTTGCTACCAGATTTTTCACCGACCCGCCGCACACGCGCTCGACAAAGCTGCGGCTCTCGCGCTGCAGGTATTCCTCCTGCGTCACGCACGGCGTATACTGGTTCTGTCGGCCTTCTTTCTCGCACGAAAGGAACCCTTTGTCGCACAGGCGCGAGAGGAAGGTCAAAACGCTCGTCGCTTTCCAGTCGCTCGGTACTTTTTGCTGTACTGCTGCCGCGGTCACCGGCGCTTCCAGCGACCAGACCGCCTGCATCACTTCCAGCTCCGCATCCGGCAGACGTTTGCTTTTCTCCATGTTGTCCCCTCCTTTTCTACGAATGTAAAACCCTTTCTGTGCTTATATTCTACAATGGTAGAACACGCTTGTCAAGTCATACTTTGTTTACACTTTGAAAATTGACAAGAGCCCCTATTTTGCGCTATGCTTATAGTGTAAAACCATTGACCCCCTGCCGACAAAGGAGCCGGAACCTATGCGAAAATCCATGGCGCTCGGATTTGCCATTTGCAGCACGCTGCTGCTGATTTTGTTATTTCTCGCCGGGCGTATGCTGTATATCAAATTCTACCATCAGTCCTATGCGGACATCACCGATAAGACCACACAGACCACCGTCACACTCACGGAAAACCAAACCGAAGTGCGGACTGTGACCGACCCGGAGCAGCTTGCCGCTATCACTGAGCTGCTGTCCAGCTACACCTATACCCAGTATCCGCACCTGTTCAAGCCCGGCAAAGAAAAGCTGACGGGTAACCTGTTGACCGTGACCTTTGAAAATGGTAACTCTATCGGCGTCAATGCCGATGGCTATGTATTTGTAAATGGTGAGCTGCGCGATATTGAGGGCAGCCGCGGACAGGAATTTTATCACAAGTTCTATCTGCTATTCTATCCGAACGCAACCTAAATGCGGCCGTGCAGCGGTCTGGATTGTGCGTTGATTAAGGGGGACAAACACACATGCGAGAATTGCTTTTAGATGCGGAAACCTTTTATACCCGTGAACAGGTGCATCAGGCGCTGGCGGATGTTTTTGGCTTTTCCGCCGACTACGGCGGCACGCTGGACGCGCTCTATGATGAGCTTTGTATCTGTCCACCCACGCGGCTGACGCTGCGGCATGCTGAGTTTCTGGTCGACGCACTGGGAAACTACGGCGAATTTATGTTGCGCATTTTTGCGGGCGCTGCAACCGAAAACCCGGATTTTCTGCTGAATTTTGAATATTAACAAAAAAGACGTGCAAAGCACGTCCTTTTTGATTTGCTGAAATTCTCTTATGCCGTAAACAGCTGCGCCCAATACGCGGTGCCGCCCGATACCGTATAGCCAACGCCGATGGTCGTAAAATTCTCATTGAGGATATTCGCGCGGTGGCCGGACGAGTTCATCCATGCCTGCACCACCTGCTGCGGTGTCGACTGGCCGTAAGCGATGTTCTCGCCCGAACGGGTATAGGACACGCCAGCCTCAGTCAGTGCGGTCGAAAAGGAAGAGCCATTCGGCCGCGTGTGCGAGAACGACTGTACCGTTTCTTTCGCGCGCACCTGTGCCGCCTGCTGCACGCGGCTGTCCACCTTCAGCGCGGACAGGCCGTATTTGGCGCGCTCTGCATTGACCAGCGCCACAACCTGCGATGCATAGTCCCCCTGTGAAGCGTCGTTGTCCTCCTCCGGAGTCTGCTCCGGGGTGTTGTCCGGGGTTTCCTCCGGGCGGTTGTCATCCGGCAGCTGCGGCGGATTGTCTGGCGTCTCTTCCGGCTGCTCTACGTCCGGTGTCTCCTCCGGCTGCTCGACATCCGGGGTCTCCTCCGGCTGTTCTACATCCGGCGTCTCTTCCGGCTGTTCTACGTCCGGCGTCTCTTCCGGCTGCTCGACGTCCGGCGTCTCTTCCGGCTGCTCGACGTCCGGGGTCTCCTCCGGCTGTTCTACATCCGGTGTCTCTTCGGGTGTTTCCTCCGGCTTTTGCTCGGGGCGATTTCCCGGGAATTGACCGCACAGGAATGCAAAATACTTGTCCAGCAGATTCTGACGGAAACCGGAATCACACATATAAGAATACACATCGGACGGGCTGATTTTCTTCTCCAACGGCAGATTTGCCGCGCCCGCGACTGCGGTAGTCGTGATCACCGCGGCCAGCGCCAGCGGTACAATTTTCTTCAGCTGCATGATATGTAACCTCCTTGGTTTGCTTTTGCTCTTTCTGGTGCCCTTTGCACCATGTACCAGAGTATAGCGTGCTTTGTAACCATTTTGCAATGGAAATGCTTGCAGGAATCCCCTAAATACAGCAAAAACCGACCGAAAAAGGGATTTTTCGGTCGGTTTTCCGTGTTTTACGCCAGTTTTTCAATGTCGTACAGCTGGTTCAGCACCAGCCACAGCTGCGGAAAATACCGCATGATGTTCCAAACGCTTACCCCGCGCAGCCGATATTCCCCAGCCAGCGCCAGCTTGGCGCGGATGGAACGCGCGTCCTCGAACCAGACCTCATGCTCGGCACGCTCGCGCCAATAGTTGTAATGCGGCGACTGCGCCTCCGCGTCGAACCGGATGGGCGCACCCACCTGTATCGCCTGCTCGACCGCCTGCACGTTGCCCAGGCTGCGCGCCCGGCTCTGGCCTTTGATATAGGGCAGCGTCCAGTCATAGCCATAGTTGGGGATGCCCATGAAGATCTTTTCCGGCGGAATTTGCGAAACGGCAAAGCGCACCACCTGCTCGACCTTATTGATGGGCGCTACCGCCATCGGCTCGGAGAGCGCATAGCCCCATTCATAAGGGTAGGGATGATACAATTATAGAAAATATCTTATACTTTCACCACTTTTTTTATTTGTTTTTCTATTTTCTTAACCCACTTCGGCTTTCCTTTATAGTTGAAATACTTTTCGCTCTTCTTTAATTGCTTTTCTATCTCTTCCCACTTTTCGCCTTTATTCTTCTTATCTAGCTTATCCGCATACCGCACAATGCGACCAATTATACAACCAATATGAGATACCAGACATGTCCACTTTTCTCCGTTAATATAGACAAAGGATGGTAATTTGCTTCCTTTATGATAGCGCACTGCATCCGCTACCGCACTATATAAAAGAGCGGACTGCGGGCTCGGTTTCAGATTCAATATTCTTTTCACAAGATCATGATTTTTACTCACCCATTTAAAGCCCAGTTCATGATGCTGTTTTTCGTTTTTCAGCTTTTCAACATCATGAAAGCAAGCAGCTAATATCGCTGTGTTAGTGATATCTTCGGGCAATTTCGCCTTAATGCAAATTTTGCGAACTATTTTCATCACTCTTATGGTATGATCCGCCAACTTTTTTCTTTTCTTCTTCTTATATTCTTTATTGTGCTCCATGACAGCATCATATGCGGTCTGAAAGGTTTGCAACTTTTTCGGCAAAGACTTGTTCTTATTCATAATGCCATCTCCTTAATTTTATTTATTTAATTATATCTGACATATCACCCTCTTTCAATTTACAAATTACAAAGAGCCAGGGTCTCAAGCCGCAGACTCTTATATGTCCAATTAAGACGCCTCTTTTGCCTCCCTCATCAACGCCAATACATTATTTTGTTACACATTAACGACACCAAAATTTAAGAATAATTATTTTACAATTTTTGTTGACAGATTATCCAAGATGTGATACTATATAAAATATAAGACCTGCTAAGTATTGTCAAGAAGAAAAAGCAAACATTGTAAGTAGTTGAAAATCGGTGCACCTATTCAAGCC
>NZ_CALWJK010000019.1 GCF_944380975.1 uncultured Agathobaculum sp.
CTTGCCTGCACGCATATCCGCGAACAGCTGCAAATTCTCCTCCACCGAACGGTTGCGGTACGGGCTTTCCTTGCCCGACTCGGTCAGGGAGCCGCGGTAAGCGCGCATTTCCTCCTGCGTCAGGTCATCCACATAGGCCTTGCCCTCCTTGATGAGCGCAACTGCACACTCATAGCAGGTCTCAAAATAGTCCGAACCGTAATACACGCCGCCGGACGGCTCCTCGCCGGTCAGCCACTTGATGTCCTCCCAGATGGAGTCAACATACTCGGTGTCCTCCTTGACCGGGTTGGTATCATCGTAGCGCAGGTTAAACAGGCCGTCATATTTTTTGCCGATCGACCAGTTGATAAAGATTGCCTTGGCCGAACCGATGTGCAGATAGCCGTTCGGCTCAGGCGGGAAACGGGTATGGATGCGCTCATTCAGTCCCGCCGCAATATCCTCATCAATAATTTCGGTCAGAAAGTTGTTTACATTTTCCATCATAGTGTTATTCTTCCCCCAAAAACCGAATTAAAGCGCGTTTGCACAGCGTTCCAGACGCTCCAGTACCTTGTCGCGGCCTAGAATGCCCATCACCGTCTGCAAGTCAGGCGCGTTCTGCCGCCCTGCGACCGCAACGCGGATGACCATCGACACATCGCCCACTGCACCCTTGTACGCGGACGGATCAGCCTTGTACGCCTTGGTATCCGCAGCATAGCCGTGTACCGACGCGATCTGCTTCATCTTTTCAAAGAAACCATCCGGCGTGTCGTTTTCGTCAAACATCTGCGCAAAATCTGCAAGAATCGCTTTAGCGTCCGCCGCAGACACACGCTCCGGCATGGTGTAATCCGGCTGGAACAGCTCGTCGAACATGAAGTCCATATAGCCCTTCGCATCCGACCAAAGCGCCAAATCCTTGCGCGGCTTTTTGCCGCCGCGGCCGATGGCGAGGTATGCCTTGGAGAAAGCCGGGTCGCGCGTCAGCAGGTCATGGAACGGCTTATCGTTCTGAGCGCTCCACGACGCAAGATAGTCATATACCGTGTCAGCCGACATACGCGAAATCACGTTCTTAGAAACGTCGTGCAGCTTTTCAATATCGAACAGAGCGCCCGAACCGCTCATCTTCTTGGTCGAGAACGGGAAATCGTTCATCGGCAGATCGGGGTTGGCGCGCCGCCATTCCTCGAAGTTGGAGTTGAGCAGCGTCATCAGGTACTCAAGCACCGCCGGCACCGGATAGCCCTCCTGCTCATAGAAGGTCAATGCGAGTTCAGGGTCCTTGCGCTTGGACAGCTTGCGCTTGCCGCCGGTCTCGGGGTCGATCTTCATCAGCTGCGCGGTATGCGCATACTTGGGCGCCTTCCAGCCCATCGCACGGAACAGCTGCAAATGTACCGGCAAGGTCGCCAGCCATTCCTCGCCGCGCACGACTACGGTCGTACCCATCAGATGGTCGTCCACCACATGCGCGAAGTGGTAAGTCGGGATGCCGTCCGACTTGAGGATAACGATATCCTGATCGTTCTCGGTAACCTCCATCTTGCCCTTGACGAGATCCTCATGGCGGATCTTGTTTTCGATGCTGCCTTCCGAACGGAAGCGCACAACATAGGGCGTGCCTTTACCCAGTTCCGCTTCGATGTCCTCCATCGGGCGGTCACGCCACACGGCATATTTGCCGTAGTAGCCGAAATTCTCCTTGTTGACCTCCTGCTGGGCATGCGCCGCGGCAAGCTCCTCCTCCGTGCAGAAGCACGGATAAGCCATGCCGCGCTGCACCAAGCTCTTGACAAAGGTCTGGTAAATCTCTGCGCGCTGGCTCTGGCGGTACGGGCCGTATGCGCCGTTGTCGCCGTCGAGCGTTGCGCCCTCGTCAAAGTTCAGACCGAACACACGGAACACCTCGATGATGGTGCGCACGCCGCCCTCGACCTCACGCTTTTTGTCGGTATCCTCGATGCGCAGATAGAACACGCCGCCCGACTGGTGCGCCAGACGCTCGTCCACCAGCGCGCCATACAGGTTGCCCAGATGCATGAAGCCCGTCGGGCTCGGGCCCATACGGGTCACCTTTGCGCCTTCCGGCAGCGTGCGTTTGGGATAGCGCGCCTCGATGTCCTCCAGTGTGGTGTTGATATGCGGGAACAGCAGTTCCGCCAAACGGTTATAATCCATTTTGTTCACTCCAACTTCCTTGATGGGTATTTTCGCCCATGATAGGAATATTTTATCACAGCGCAACGCGCGGTGCAAGGCACAAAGCGCATCAATCGACGGCTTCCGCGCCCCCGGTTTTTGGCATAGCTGCGCGGGAAAAAGGCAAAGCGGCATGGCGCCTCTGCCATGCCGCTTTTCGCAAGCCCCGCTCCCTTACGGATTGACCGTTTTGGGGTTTGTGTCCGCGCCGGTGTCCGCCGTACCGGTTGTCGTGCCCGTATCGTTGCCCGTTACCGCATCGCCGACTTTATCCATGCCGTTATCAATTGCATTTCCGGCATTATCCATGCCGTTCTCCACGGCATCACC
The DNA here is from genome assembly GCF_944380975.1 of uncultured Agathobaculum sp. Classification (GTDB taxonomy): domain Bacteria; phylum Bacillota; class Clostridia; order Oscillospirales; family Butyricicoccaceae; genus Agathobaculum. Next base: position 2,521 of record NZ_CALWJK010000019.1, read on the forward strand.
CGCATTGTCCATACCGTTCTGGATGTCGTCGCCGACGGTATTGCCGTTGTCCACCACGCCGTCATTGTTCGTGTCCTCTGTCACGTTATTGTTCGTGTCATTCGGATTGGTTTCATCCGTCGTGTTGGAGCAACCGCAAGCAAACACCATCGTCAGCGCGGCCAGCAAAGCGATCAGCCTTTTCATTGCATTTCCTCCTTATATATTTGCCGTTAGTATAGGAGGAGCTTCGCTTTTTTATACGTTAAAATCAATTTTTTGCATATGCGATAATACGACCGAGCAGGTCAGTCCGGTCACAAGGCCAAGCGGCACGCTCATCACCAGTAGAAACGGCAGATACGCCACCACTGCGCCGGTCTGCATCCAGAGGACAGCCGCGATGATCTGTCCGATGTTGTGCGCTGCCGCACCCGAAACGCTCACTCCCAAAAGGGAGCAGAACCGTCCCTCTGCACGCAGCAGCAGCCACATGACTGCAAGCGACAGCATGCCGCCGAACAGCGAAAACAAAAACGCCGTCACGCTGCCCATGAGCAGACTGGACAACGCCACGCGGCACAGCAGCACCGCCAGCGCGTCCCGCGCAGACAGGCGTGTTAATGCAAAGAGCGTCACTACATTTGCCAAACCGAGTTTCACTCCCGGCACCGGCACGACCGCGTCCAGCGGGAACAGCCGCTCCACGAGCGACAAAACAACTGCTAATGCGGTCAGCATGCCGCAAAGCGTCAACTTTTTTGCTTGCACGGTCTCACCCTTCCGTTACGATACGATTGCGTCGATTTCTCCGGTCTCCCCTACGATTTTCAGCACCACGCGATTGGGAAGACAAACCGCGACCTGTCCCGCCCGCGTCAGCGTACCCGTGCGCACACACACCTGATCGTGGCAATCCGCCGATGCCATACGCGCGGTTTTTCCGGACAGCACGATCACGTTATGTCCATCCAAATCAATGGTGCGGTCAGTCGCATCCGTCAGCGCTACACGCTCAATGAGCGCATTATCCTGCCAGACCTCCGCATACAGCAGGTCGCCCTGTGTGCCTGCGGCAAACCACGCAGCAAGCGCTGCTGCGAGCACCAGCACCGCACCGATGATGACAAAGTCACCCCATTTGAGCCTACTGCGCATCGGTATACCCTTTCTCCGCACCGAGGAAGGTATAGGTGCAAATGGAATCGACCGCATCCGTCGTGTAAATCTGCTGATCTGACGTGATAAACACCGCTGCAATATCGTTTTCCGCGCAAAACGCCAGACCATCGTCCAGACCCATGACAAACAGCGCGGTCGTCATTGCATCCGCACGAGTGGAATTTGGGTCGATCACCGTCACACTGCGCAGACCGGTGTCCGCCGGATAGCCGGTTTCCGGGTCGAAAATATGATGATACCGCTTGCCGTCCTGCTCGAAATAGCGCTCATAATCGCCCGACGTAACGACCGAAGCATCCCGCACCTCAACCGTTGCCAAAAACTCCGCATTGTTGTCCGGGTCGGCAATGCCGACCACCCAGTTTCCGCCGTCGCGCGATGGATTTTCCCCGAACGTGCCGATGTTACCGCCCAGCTGCACCAGCGCGCCGGTTGCCGCGCCCTCCGGCTGCTGCGCCAGCAGCGCAAACACCGCATCGGTTGCAAAACCCTTGCCGATACCGCCCAGATCCAACTGTGCCCCGTTCAGCAGCTGTACCTGATTGTCTCCCAGCAGCTTGATATTCTCATAGCCCACATGGGTCAACGCTTCGGCAATCTCAGTCTGCGCCGGCACATGCGCATTTTCCGTATTAATACCCCACAAATCGGTCAGCGGCGCCATAGTCGGGTCAAATGCACCTCCGGTCAGCTCGGCATACTGCACCGCCGCCTCAATCGCTGCATAGGTATCGTCGCTGACCTCACACACCGTCCCGTCCGCATGGTTGAGACGATACAGGTCGCTGTCCTCCCGCGTGCGGGACAAGGCAGGCTCCAGCGCATTGACCGCCTGCTCGCAGGCAACAGCCGCTTCCTGTGCCGCGTCCTCGCTGTCCCCGTACACGGAAACTGCCATAAAGGTATCCATGGCGAAAAAGTCTGTCGTATAGCTTGCCTGCCGTCCCGCGCAGCCTGTCAATCCCAAAAGCAGCAACAATGCCGCAAGAACTCGCTTCATACCGTGCTCCTCATCACAAAAATCATGTACCATTATAATACACCGCGAAAAAATGCGCAAGGATGGCTTTATCCGCTTCTCTTTTCCATCATCCGCTTTCGCACAAGCAGCAAGGCGCTGCGGCCATTGCAGCCGCAGCGCCTTTTCTCATCATGCTTAGCCCAGCACAACCTTGTGGAAGGTCTTTTTGCCCTTTTTGACCATGCGCTCCTGCTGGAAGAAGTCCTTATCCAACATGGTCTTGAAGTCTGCGATCTTCTCGCCGTCGATCGAAACGCCGCCGCCCTGCACCAGCTTGCGCGCTTCACCGTTGGATGCAGCAAGGCCGCACTTGACCAGCAGCGTCAGCACACCGATCTGACCATCCGCAAAATCCGCATCGGTCAGCGTCGTGGTCGGCATGTTTTCGCTCGAACCGCCGCCCGCAAAAATATTCTTGGCGGCTTCCATCGCCTTGTCTGCCTCTTCCTTGCCGTGCACCAGCTCGGTCAGCTCATAAGCAAGGATTTCCTTTGCCTTGTTCAGCTGCGCGCCTTCCCACTTGTCCATCTCCTCGATCTGCTCGAGCGGCAGGAAGGTCAGCATGCGGATGCACTTGAGCACGTCCGCGTCGTCTACGTTGCGCCAGTACTGGAAGAAGTCGTAGGGCGAAGTCTTGTTCGGGTCGAGCCATACCGCGCCCGCTGCCGTTTTGCCCATCTTCTTGCCTTCGGAGTTTAAGAGCAGCGTAATGGTCATCGCGTGCGCATCCTTGCCCAGCTTACGGCGAATCAGTTCCGTACCGCCAAGCATGTTCGACCACTGGTCATTGCCGCCGAACTGCATGTTGCAGCCGTAATGCTGGAACAGGTAGTAGAAGTCGTAGGACTGCATAATCATGTAGTTGAATTCCAGGAAGCTCAGGCCCTTTTCCATGCGCTGCTTGTAGCACTCTGCGCGCAGCATGTTATTGACCGAGAAGCACGCGCCAACCTCGCGCAGCAGTTCGATATAATTCAGGCCCATCAGCCAGTCCGCATTGTTGACCATCTGTGCCTTATCCTCACCAAATTCGATGAAGCGCTCCATCTGCTTTTTGAAGCAGTCGCAGTTGTGCTGGATGGTCTCGACCGTCATCATCGAGCGCATATCCGTGCGGCCGGAGGGGTCACCGACCATGCCTGTACCGCCGCCAATCAGCGCGATCGGCTTGTTGCCCGCCATCTGCAGGCGCTTCATCAGGCACAGCGCCATAAAGTGGCCAACATGCAAGCTGTCCGCCGTCGGGTCAAAGCCAATGTAGAAGGTGGCTTTACCGTTGTTGATCATTTCGCTGATTTCTTCCTCGTTGGTCACCTGCGCGATCAGCCCGCGCGCTTTGAGTTCTTCGTAAAGTGTCATGTGTGTTCTCCCGCATCTATAATAAAATTAGTTTTTCCGTTTTATGCGCTGCTCCCTCACGGAGCGCGTTCCTTATACCGCTCGTCAATGATTACCATGTGTCAGCCCTCCTGCCCGGCCGCTTCCAGCAGTTCCTCGGCGTTGCGGCGCGCCGCATCCGAGATCTGCTCACCAGACAGCAGCCGCGCGATCTCATCTACGCGCTGCATCCGGTTCATCGGACTGACATCGGTATAGCTGCGCCCCTCCCGCACGGATTTGGCAATGCGCAGATGGTGATCGCCCATCGCCGCGATCTGCGGCAGGTGCGTGACGCACAGCGTCTGCTTTTTCTTTGCAATCGCAGAAAGCTTGCGCGCGATCTGCTGCGCGGCATGACCGGAAACGCCGGTATCAATCTCGTCAAAAATCAGCATACCAACATCCTCGCCCGCCGTCAAGACGTTTTTCAGCGCCAACATAATGCGGCTCAGCTCACCGCCGGATGCAACCTTGGAGAGCGGCTTTTCCGGCTCACCGGGATTGACCGAAATCTCAAACGTCACGGTGTCAAAGCCATGCGCCGCCAGTTTGGCGCCCGTGTGCACCGCTACACGCATTTTGACCTTATCCATGTCCAGCTCCGACAACTCCCGCACGATCGCCTTTTCCAACCGTGCAGCGGCCTGACGCCGTTTCTCTGAAATCTGAGCAGCCAACTGCTTTGCCTCGGCCAGCTCAGCACGATATCGCTCGCGCAGTTCTTCCCGTCGGTTATCCGAATCGGCAAGCGTGTCCAGTTCCGCCGTGATACGTGCATGGTAGGCAGCAATTTCTTCGAGCGTGCCGCCATATTTCTGTTTGAGGCGATAGATGAGGTCCAGCCGTTGCTCGACCCATTCGCGCTCAGCTGACGAAAAATCCAGGTTCTCGCTGCGGCTGACTACATTATCCCGCAAATCTGCGGCGAGCAGGCGCACTTCTTCCGCTTGTTCCGCCATCGCGTCAAATGCATCGGACACTTCATGCAGCCCAGCCAATGCCGCTGCTGCCTGATCGAGCAGCGCGCATGCACCGCCGACCTCGTCATCTCCGTTCAGCGCAAGCCGCACCTGCTCCAGCGCGCCCGCGATCTTGCCTGCGTGGTCGAAATATGCTTTGCGCTGCGCCAGCGTCTCGTCCTCGTCCGGCTGGAGTGCCGCCTGCTCAATCTCCTCCTTGTGGAAAGAGAGCATGTCGATGCGCTGCAAACGCTCCTGCTCGCCGGTCTCGAGTGCTGTGATCTCGCGCCGCAATGCCAGCAGCGCCTGATATTTGGGCCGGTACTTCGCCAGCAGCGCGTCCAACCCCGCATATCCATCCAGATAGTCGATGTGGTGCTGCTCATCCAGCAGCTTCTGCCCATCGTTTTGGCCGTGAATATCAATCAAATACGGCGCCAGCTGCCGCAGCACCGCAGCCGACACCGGCTTCATATTGACCCGACAGGTGCTTTTGCCGTCTGCCGTGATCTGCCGCTGCAAATGCAGCGTATCCGGCTCGTCTCCTGTGAGCGCCAGCTCGTCGAGCAAGCTGGTAAGCCCCGCCGAAAGGTCGGTGAACACCGCGCTGACAAAGCCCTTCTGCGCCCCTGAACGCACCAGATCGCGGCTGACCCGTTTGCCCAAAATCGCACCGATGGAGTCGATCACGATCGACTTGCCCGCGCCGGTCTCACCGGACAGCACGGTCAAACCGTTTTCCAGTTCAATATCTGCCCGTTCGATGACCGCAATATTTTCAATATGGAGTAATTGCAGCATCGCCGCTTCCTCCCCTGCTTTTACTTTAGAATGTCCTGTGCCTGCTGGCAGAAACGCTCCGCGCTCTCATTATCGCGCATCACAGCAAACACCGTATCATCTCCACCGAGCGTGCCGACCACATCCGTGGCACGCATCGCGTCAATCGCCATGGCCGCCGCCTGCCCCAATCCGGGTAATGTCTTAATGACCACCATGTTCTGCGCAGCAGCGATCTCCGTGACGCATTCGCGGAAGATATTGCGCAGACGGGTGGTGAAGCTGTCCGCCGTGCCGCCAGCCGCCACAGTGTATTTATATTTACCGGTTTCCGCAGAAAGCGACTTGATCAGCCGCAGCTCCTTGATGTCGCGCGAGACCGTCGCCTGCGTCGTATTATAGCCGAATGCCCGCAGATGATCGGTCAGTTCCTCCTGTGTCTCGATCTCGAACCGGTCGATCAATTCGAGGATTTTTGCCTGTCTTTGAAATTTCATATTCGCGCCCCCTGTCAGAGCTTTTTCTGCAAGATTTTATAAAAACTGATCCCTTTCAGCCGCACCAAATGGGTGCGAAGCGGTGAGCGCGTGATTTCCACCCGGTCATCCGGACGGATGGCAAAGCCTTGCCCACCGTCCGCGGAAAGGAATACCTCGCTGCCGCCTTCGCAGGCCGCAGAAAGCGCGATGCGCCGCTCCGGCGCAAACACAAAGGCCTTTGCCGCCAAAGCATGCGCACAAATCGGGATGACCGCCAGATTTTCCGCGCTCGGTTCGATCACTGGCCCGCCGGCGGACAAGCCGTAAGCCGTCGATCCGGTCGGCGTGGCAACGATCAAGCCATCGCCGTTAAACTGTGTCACTTCCTCATCATCCGCTGCAATGCACACACGCACCACACGAAATGCCGTACCCTTGGCCAGCACAATGTCATTGAGCGCATCGTTTTCATAGACCTGCCGCCCCTGCCGGTATACCGCCACATGCAGCATCATGCGGCTGTCGATCGTGTAGTCGCCGCGAAAGAGTTTTTCCATCTTGTCCAACTCGCCCGGCTCCAGTTCGGTCATGAAACCAACATGCCCGACGTTGATGCCCAGCATCGGCAACTCCTGCTGCGCCGCCGCACGTGCCAGACGCAGCATGGTTCCGTCTCCGCCCAGCACGACCGCTAGATCGGCAAACTGCACCGCGTCGTCGGTTTCCATATAATCCACGCCTTCCAGCCCCAGCGCCGCCGAACGCATCTGCATGGGCAACATCAGCCGGACGCCTTCTCTCTGCAGCTGGTCACAGACCTGCGGCAGCACGGCATACGCGCCCTCTTTTCGCATGTTGGGATAGATAAAAAACCGCTTCATTGCCGCCTCAGCCATCCAATTCCTCATGTGCCTGCCGCACGATCTCGCGCAGGTCCGGCACGCTGTCCTCTCCCTGCTTCCATAAGTAGCCCAAAAACTCGATATTCCCTTCCGGCCCCTTGATGGGCGAGAACGTGATATCCTGCACGACGAATCCTGCCGTATGCGCATTTTCCACAAACTGCTCGAGTACTTCCAAATGGATCTCCGGCTCACGCACCACGCCTTTTTTACCGACCTTGCCTTTTCCCGCTTCAAACTGCGGCTTAATCAGGCAGGCCACACGGCCATTTTCGGTCAGCAGACCGGAAACGACCGGCAGCACCAGCCGCAAGGAGATGAACGACACGTCAATCACGCACAGGCTTGGCGTTTCCTCGAGCATCTCCGGAGTCACATAGCGGATATTCGTACGCTCCATGCACTTGACGCGCGGGTCCTGACGCAAACTCCACGCGAGCTGCCCATAGCCGACGTCGATCGAATAGACCTTGACCGCACCACGGCGCAGCAGGCAATCGGTAAAACCGCCGGTGGACGCACCCACGTCCATCACGACCAGCCCCGCCGGGTCGATCGAAAAATAGTCGAGCGCCTTCTCGATTTTTTTGCCGCCGCGGGAGACAAAGGCATTTTCGTTGCCGCGCACTTCCAGCTCGGCGTTTTCATCCACCATGTCGCCCGCTTTGTCAGCTTTCTGCCCGGCAATATAGACAATGCCTTCCATAATCGCTGTCTTTGCGCGCTCCCGCGAAGGGCAAAGCCCTTTTTCAAACAGCAATACATCCAAACGTTTTTTAGCCAAGGTCGTTTTCCTTTCCCTTTCGGTTTTTGATGACAAACGAAGCGATGCCTTCCGCATCAATGCCGCAATGACGATATACGTCGCTCACACCGCCGTGCGGCAGAAACCGGTCGCCGGTATTCAAGCAGTCCACCCGGCCACTCCGATGAGCAGCCACCCATTCGCCCAAACTGCCGCTTTCCACAACATCCTCGACGACTACACACCAACCGGATAGCATAGTCTGCTGCTCACGGAAGGCATCCGTCAGCGCATCACTGATCTCGTTGACCTTATAAACCTGCGCGTGCACACCTTTTTTCTCCAAAATATCCGCTGCGGCAATCAGTTCATTGACAAGTGCGCCATGGGTCAGCAGCGTCACCTCGCGGCCTGTTGTTTCACGAACGCAAGCAATCGTCTCGCCCGCCGTATCTTTTCGGAACGCACCCTCGCCGCCGCGCGGATAACGGATCGCAACCGGCCCGTTCTCATGGTATAACGCACGCGACATCATACTGCGCAGCTCGGCAAAATTCGACGGACAGAATATCTTCACGCCCGGAATGGAACGCAAAAACGCCACATCCAGCACACCGTTGTGCGTTGCACCATCCGCGCCGACAATGCCTGCACGGTCTACGCAGAACACGACATGCAGTCCTTCAATCGCCACATCATGCACCATTTGGTCATAGGCGCGCTGTAAAAAGGTCGAATACATGGCAACCACAGGCACCAGTCCCTGCGCCGCCATACCGGCCGCCATGGCCACCGCGTGCTCCTCCGCAATGCCGACGTCAAAAAAGCGATCAGGAAAACGAGACGCGAACCGCGTCAGCCCTGTGCCGGACGGCATCGCCGCTGTAATCGCGCAGATGCGCGCATCTTTTTCCGCGAAAGCACACAATTCACGCCCAAAACATGCAGAAAAATCCTCTTTCTTGCCCGCCTTGAACGCACCGGTCAGCGGGTCAAACGGCGAAACGCCATGATATTTTTCCGGCTCACGCTCACTCGGCGCATAGCCGCGGCCCTTTTGCGTCATCACATGCAGCAAAACCGGCTTTTTGATCTTTTTGGCCTGCGAAAGCAGCTCGCATACGCTTTTCAGATCGTGCCCATCCACCGGACCAAGGTAGATAAAACCCATCTGCTCAAACAGAGAGGTCGGCAGCACCAGACGCTTGACCCGCGCCTTGACGTGTGAAATTGCACGAGAAACCCCGCCGCCGCCCGGAATCCGCGCCAAACGCTCCTTCACACGCGCCTTGGCATGCAGATAACTTGGACTGACGCGCAGACGCGACAAATGTCGGCTCAGCCCGCCGACATTCTGTGCAATGGACATGTTGTTGTCGTTGAGCACCACCAGAAGCGGTTCGCCTGAGGTGCCGGCGTTGCTGAGCGCCTCATAAGCCATGCCGCCGGTCAGCGCGCCGTCCCCAATGACGGCAACCACATGATATTTCTGATTTTTCAGCGTGCGGGCATGCGCCATACCCAGCGCCACCGACACCGAACCAGAGGCATGCCCGGTCACGCAAGGGTCAGCCACACTCTCCTCCGGCTTCATAAAACCGGAAAGACCGCCGTATTGCCGCAATGTATCAAAGCGGTCACGGCGGCCGGTCAGGATCTTATGGACATAACTCTGGTGTCCTACATCGTAAATGATGCGATCACGCGAAGAGTCAAACTCCCGCTCCAGCGCGACAGCCAACTCTATCACACCCAAATTGGAGGCCAGATGACCGCCTGTGCGCGAAACCGAATCGACGATAAATTCGCGCAGCGAAGCGCACAGCACACCGAGCGTGTCATAAGACAATCCGCGCAGATCCGCGGGGCTTGTGATATTGTCCAGAATTCCGTATCTTTTCATAACTTCATTCCCACCACGGAAGCTTTTTCTATCTCTTGCTATCCAGCGAAAACGGCAAAACCGACAACACCCGTCCGCAAATGGCCAGCACACGACTGCTGAACGCCATCGCCACACCTTTACCGGCAGCCTTGCCGCCAATGGTCAGTGCCGAGATCAGACCGGTGACCAGAAGAGAAACCAGCACCACCTGCACGCCGTTCATCCCGGCCGTAATATTGGTAACGATCAGCGCACCCGTTGCACCAGAAATGATGCCGCAGATATCACCGACCACGTCGTTGCAAATGCTCGACACCTTTTCCGCATTGCGGGTCATCCACACCGCTTCCTTTGCGCCGCGCACACGGTGCGCCGCCATGGAATGGAATTCCTTCTCGGTCGCGGAGGCGGCAGCAATGCCAATCATATCGAATAGGATGCCCAATGCGATAAAGAAAAACAGCACCAAGAAGGATAAAATTGTGCCCGCACTGTTCAGCGCCTCATTCGATATATAGCTCATCACAACCGAAAGCACAAAGCTGATCGGCATGATCGTTGCTACCCATTTGGTGTTGATCAGCCGCGGCTTTTGCGGCGGCTGGTTCTTTTTTCTCGGTTTATCGGATGCTTCCAAAAAAATACTCCTTATTATTAAAACCCTTCGGTTGTTCTATCCAAATAGAAGTGACGGCAGGCCGAGTTAATCTTGCGGCTTGAGGTTCGGTTGGCTTTCCCCGCGGACTGCCACGCGTCGCCGTCGTGGGGGTTTCCCATTAAAGTCCGTGCCGGGATGTTACCATCACCGGGACCGAATTGCCACTGAGTCCGCACTGCAATCCTCTGCCTGCCTCATTGCTGAATAGCCTAGGTGATTTCCACTGCAGGCAACACGATTCTTAGCCTCTTTTGCAGACATGGTTTCAACCGTCAATTCCCGCGGCGTTCCTGGCCGGGAAACCGCAGGCGGATACGATATCCACCATGGCCACGCAAGGCAGGCTACACTGTACACAGCGTTTTGGGTTCCGCACGGGCCTCCGGCCGCAATGGCCGGCGTATTCCGCGCAGTCCCCGCCGCACCGCAATACAGGTTTCATCCTGCACCGTAGGGCATCCGTCAATCGAAGCGATGCTATAGGTGCCCCACGCATACAGGTCTCCACGGCAGGCGGGTCGGTACTTCATGCCATTGAAGCGCGCCCGCAAGCCTTAACCTCCAGCATCCACCCCAAACTGGGCGTAAGAAGCAAACACCAGAGACTTCATCGATATGCCCTTCTACGGATTTTTAGGCCCGTCCTGGGAATCGTATGCGCTGACTAGGATACTACGTCACTCATTCTATATTTTATCATATAAATCCATCGGATTCAAGAAAACCGCGCAAAAAACAGCATTCAATTCGTCCGATCGGTCAGGCTGCGCGCCAATTCGACGAGAAATGCGCTCTCCGACTTGCCCGAAACCGCCTGCACCGCTTCATCGGTCAGGCTGGCAACCAGTCTGCGGCACTCCTCCATACCAAGCAGCGACGGGAAGGTGGATTTTTCGCTCTTTTCGTCCTTACCGACCGTTTTGCCGAGCGTCGCGGTATCGCCCTCGATGTCCAGCATATCGTCCCGGATCTGGAACGCAAGGCCGAGCTTGTCCCCATAGGTGCGCGCCATGTCGAGCGTTGGCGCGTCGGTTTTGCCCGCCGCAACGCAGCCCAGTTCGCACGCCGCGCGCAGCAGACAGCCGGTCTTGAGGCTTTGCAGCAGGCGCAGCTCGTCGAGCGAAATCTTGCGGTGTTCCGCGCCCATGTCCAGCACCTGCCCGCCGATCATACCATTCATCCCCGCGGCCTGCCCCAGAATACGGATGCAAGCCAGCACAGTCTCGGCGGATACGCCCTCGGCCGAGGCCGCTGTCTCAAACGCTGCGGTCAGCAAACCGTCACCTGCAAGGACAGCAGTTGCCTCATCAAACGCCTTATGGCAGGTCGGCCGACCGCGGCGCAGGTCGTCGTTGTCCATGCACGGCAGGTCGTCATGGATGAGCGAATAGGTGTGGATCATCTCAAGCGCGCACGCAAACGGCAGCGCCTTTTGCGTGTCCCCACCGCACAGACGACAAAACGCCAGCACGATCACTGGACGCAGCCGCTTACCGCCTGCCATCGCGGAATATTTTACGGCTTCAAAGATGCGGTCATACCCCTCGCCCGTCTCGCGGGACAGATATTTCTCCAGGGCAGGCTCAATGACTGCAATATCCGCTTTCAGCTGCTCTGCAAACGTCATTTTCCTGCCTCCTCCGCATCAAACGGTTGCTCAGTCAGTTCACCCTGCATGTTTTCCTGCAGGATCGTGACCTTCTGCTCCGCCTTGTCCAGCATCTTGCCCAGCGCCGCGGACAGTTTGGTGCCTTCCTCAAACAGCTTGATGCTGTCCCCAAGCGGCGCTTCGCCTTTTTCCAGCAGGCGGACGATCTCCTCGAGCCGCTCCATCTGGCTTTCAAATGTCTTTTCCGCCATTGTTCTTTTCCTCCTCGATATCGGTCACGCGGCAATTCACCGCGCCTTTGGCAAATCGGATATGCAGGGCATCCCCTGCCTTGAGCATCGCTGCATCGGTGATAACCGCGCCGCGCACACCTTTGTTTGCAACGGCATAGCCGCGCGCGAGTACGCGCAGCGGACTGATCGCGTCGAGCGTGGCGACCATCCTTGCAAAGCGTAGACGGCGGCGCTGTACGCCATCCCGCCCCGCCGCCAGCAAGCGGCGACGCAGCAGGCTCAGTTTCTGCTCTTCCCGCGCAAGATACGCAGGAAATGCCGCGAACAATCGGTCTGCCGTCCGGTCGAGCAGTACGCGCTTTTCTTCGATATACCGCGTGGGATTGCGCGCTTCCAGCCGCTGCTGCAACGCATCCAGCGTGCGCTGCTTTTGCTGTATCTGTTTATGCGCCGCCGCATGCAGCCGCGTATCCAGTGTGCGCAGATTAAGCGCATATTCCGCGCGGTCAGGGACGGCAAGTTCCGCCGCGCCTGACGGCGTAGGCGCACGCAAATCGGCAACAAAGTCCGCAATGGTCACGTCCGGCTCATGGCCGACCGCCGAAATGACCGGGATTTCGGACCCAAAAATCGCCCGCGCGACCACTTCCTCGTTAAACGCCCAGAGATCCTCCATCGACCCGCCGCCGCGTCCGCACAGGATAACGTCCGCCTCACCGATAGCATTGGCCAGACCAATCGCCCGCGCAATGCTGTCTGCCGCGCCCTGTCCCTGCACCTGCGCGGGATAGAGCGTCACCGCAGCCAGCGGCCAGCGGCGACCAAGAATACGGATCATATCGCGCACCGCCGCGCCGGTCGGTGAAGTGACGAGAGCAATTTTGCGCGGTATACGCGGAATCGGCTTTTTATACATCTGGCCAAACAAACCCTCGGCATGCAATTTGGCTTTCAGCTGCTCGAACGCCAAATTGAGTGTACCCGCACCGTCCGGAATCACCTCAGAAATATAAAGCTGCACCTGCCCCGTGCGCGGAAACGAGCTGACGCGCGCCCGCACAATGACCTTCATGCCGTTTTCCAGCCGGAATTTGAGGTGCACCGCGTTCGAGCGAAACATCACTGCGTTGATGGATGCATCCTCGTCCTTGAGACTCATATAGTGATGCCCCGAGGAATGTGCTTTATAGTTAGATATCTCGCCCTGCACCAGCAGATTGCTGTATCCCGGCACGGTGTCCAGCAATTCCTTGATTTCGTTATTGAGTTGTGTGACCGAATAAATCGTACTCACGTTTTGTTCCTTTCATAAAGCCGCGCGGCAAGCACCGCCACGCCGACCGCATTATCCCCCGACAGCACTGGCTCGGCAAACGAGACGCGCTCTCCGAACGTCTGCTGCATGCGCGCGCGCAGCACGCGGCTTGCCATTACGCCGCCCGCGCATAAAACCGGGCAATCATATTGTTTCAGCGCCTGCTCAGTCGCTTTGACGACCGCATTGGCGACCGTTTCCAGCGTAAACCGCGCCATCTGTGCGGCTTCCGCGGTCTTATGTTTGTTTTCCACCTGATTCTGCATACCGGAAAGCGAAAACCGGCAGTCCGCCACCTTAGGACGGTAGCCTTTTTCCGGCTCGGCCTCCATCGCCAGTGCATCGAGTGCCGCACCAGACGGAAACGGCAATCCGAGCAGCGCACCCGCGCGGTCGATCAGCTGTCCCGCCGCAAGGTCGGTCGTGCCGCCGATACAGGTGCAGTCCGGCAAGCCGTCCGCCCCCGGTATGACATGCAGCAGCTCACTTGTTCCGCCCGACAGATGCCACGCGAGGAACGGCTTGTCCAGCAGATGCAGCCGTCCCGCGCTCAGCGCTGCCGCCGCGATATGCCCCTGCTGATGCGACACGGTAAAAAGGGGCACAGATAGCAAATGCGCCGCGCTGCGCGCGACGCTCTGACCCGCCAGAAAGCAGGGCATATACGAGCCCTCGACCGCGCGCGGGCGGGTGCTGACGCCGATGGCGCGCACCTCCCCCTGCGGCAGGGCTTCGATTTTCTCATGCAGATGAACGATATGCTGAAACAGTGCATCCGACTGACGCAAACCAATCGCACCGTCCGGCACGGTCAGCAGACTGCCCTCATTTTGCCACGCACCGTTTTCAGCGTCATATACTGCCGCCGATGTCCGGTAGTTCGAGGTGTCGATCCCCAGAAAACGCTCAGGCATCGGCATTCTCCGTCGGAGCTGCCGCAGCATCGGCTGCCGGGACTGCATCCGGCTTGGTCGCACGCGCGACCGAACCCAACACGCCGTTGATGAACGCAGCGGCCTCGTCCGTATCGTATACCTTGGCCAGTTCGACCGCCTCGTTGATCGCAACGCCTACCGGCACATCCTCCGCATAGCGCATCTCGTAAATGGCAAGGCGCAGCACCGCCACCGTCATGCGCGACATGCGGCTGATCTTCCAGCCCTTGGAATAGGCCGTGATCGTCTCGTCCAGTTCATTCTGGTGCGCGGCCACGCCCTTGACCACCGCGCGGATGTACTCGGTCTGCGCAGGCGACAGCTTGCCTGCATACAGCGCAATATCGCCGCTGATCGAAGCCATAATGGACTCGTCCAGCCGCTCTTCCAAATTTTCGTCCTCAAACTGCTGGAACCCCATCTCAAAAATCAGGTGCAGCGCAATTTCTCTTGCTTTTGTTCTGCTCATCACACTCACGGCGGCAGTTTCCTCCCATTTTTCGGTTACGCTTATTTTATCCTATTTTCGCCAAAGTTGCAAGGTGCTATTCCCGAAAAGGCGCGCCCATGCAAAAGAAAACGGCAGGGCGATCACGCCTTGCCGTTTCGATGCTGTTTTTATTCCTGCTCCGCAGGCTGTTCTTCGACCGCCGGCGCGGGTGTGAACGTCACGCCGCCGACATGCACATTGACCTCGGTTACCTTCAGACCGGTCATGGATTCGACCGATGACCGCACGCTCTCCTGCACCTGCTTTGCCACCTCACAGATGTTGTGGCCAAACAGCGCCAGGAAGCCGATCTCGATCTTGACCGTCCCTTCCTCGCCAATTTCAATGCGGACGCCCTTGGAAAGGTTCTTTTTGCTCAAAAAGCTCACGATATCACTGGTCAGGGTGGAATACAATCCACTCACGCCTGCGGTTTCCGAAGTAGCCAGCGCCGCGATGGATGCGACAACGTCCTCAGAAATTCGGATGGAACCCTGATCGCTCTCGGTCGACCAATATTCCTTGTGATCCGCCATAGTGCTCACTCTCCTTTAAACGGATTATAGCACAGTTTTGGCAAAATGCAAAGCAAAAATACGCGCTATGGCCGCTTACTCCGCTTCCACGATCTTGACCTGTCCTGCGGTCATGCCGGTTTCACTGACCACGATATCCTTAATGACTGTCACATCGGTCGCCTGCAATCCGCCGTCCGGCGGCGCGACCACGACGTTCACGCTGCTGTCGCCAATCATTACAACCGCATCCGCATAGCCTTTGGCGCGGATCAGGCTTTCGATATTTGCCTCGGCAACCGAATCATCCGCAAGCGCTGAGATCTGAGCCGCCGCTTCGTCCTTGGCCGCCTGATCGGCGTCCTCACTCTCGCTCAGCTCGCGAAGCGTGCTGACCGCCTCATCACGCGCCTGCTCGCGGGTCAGGCGCGAGGTGGCAAAATAATCCTCTCCCTCTGTTCCTGCTGTTTCTCCCGTATCCGACCCGGTCGTATCCGCATCGGTCTGCCCTGCCACCAGCAGCTCATCCGGCGCGTCGACATAGCTCCAGTTTAAATAAACCGCCGCGCAAAGCAGCAGCGCGATCACACCGTATACCGCGCCGCGTTTCTTGATTTTTTTCATCACTGCTCGCCCTCCTGTATTTGGTTACTATGTTTTATGATGCATCGGACATTTTCAGAACCGTAACTTTGTCCGAACCGATGCCACACACCGTGCTGACCGCCTGCGTCACCGCCAGACGCACTTGCGCGTTGTCCGCGCCGTCGCACAAAACGACCGCGCCACGAAACGTCGGCAGCAGATTTTTGACCGTGACGGGCTTTTCCCCGTAACTGCCGTCGCTGAGAATGGTCAAATCGCTCTCATAGCTTTGGCTGCTGTCCATGCCGGTCGTCTGGCGGGTGTTGACTGCGTAAACTGCTTCGCCGCTCTGCTCGAGCGACAGCATCAGCTCGACCCGCCCTACGCCGTCCACCGCGGCCAACTTGTCACACAGCGCTTGTTCAAATGCGGCAAGGTCGAATGAAGACGACTCGGCAGAGGTATCCGATGCCACCGCCTCCTCTTTTGCGCCATGCCCTCCCGAAGCCAGCAGCAGCACGCCCGCCAGCAGCACAATCAGCACCGCGCGATATTTGACCGCGAGCGGCACAACCTTTTGCTGCGCAGCCCCCAGCCATGCCTTCCATTGTTCTTTCATTGTGCCACCCACTCCTGTCTGTCCGCATCCACACCGCAGCCCTCAGTCACCAGCGTTTTCAGCTCATCCAACCGCGCCGCGTCCGTGCTTTGATAATACACCGTTACCTTTCCCACCTGTAAAATCCCGTTTTCGTCGTTCTCCATCGTCACATGTACCGAACAGTCAAAGCCTTTGGCCTGCGCGCTGCTTTCGAGCGCATCCGCAATGCTGGCCGCGACCGTGCTCATGGTCGTCTGTGCATTTTGCTCCCGTATCGCATCCACGTCTACGCCTGCAAGCGCGCCGTCCTGTATGCCGTCCCAGCCGGTCAGACGCAATCCTGCCAGCGGCTGAAGCAGCGCCAGCAGCATCAGCAGCCCTGCTACCAGTTTGACGATCTCACGCAGCGCGCCGCCTTCCACCACCCGCAGCGCCACTGCGGACGCCACACCGGCCAGCGTGACGCGCAGCAGAATGGTATGAAACAATTCACTCATATCGGCTTCACCATCGCAACCACATAAACCAGCTCCAAATACAGAATCAGACAGCAGGTGCTCAGCATACCGAGCAGCAGGCCAAATCCCGTGCTCACCCCCTCCAGCATCTGCCGTAGGCTGTTCGAGCACAGCGGTGAAAGCACCGCCGCGCCTGCTTTATAGCACAGGTAGCTTGCGCCCACGCGCAGGAATGGAATGAGGCAAATCGCCGTCACACACAGCATGCCGAACACGCCAATCGAGCTGCGCAGCAGCGCTGCGCCTGAAAGCACCGTTTCAGTCGCGTCCGAAATCACGCCACCGACTACAGGCACTGCACCCGAAACCGCGAATTTCGCTGTTTTGAGCGCCATGCGGTCTACGCTGCCCGATACCCCGCCCGCAATAGTCAGATAAGCCGTGAATACGGTCAGGATCAGCTTGAGCGCACCCGAGGTCAAGCCCTTGATGCCGTCCGCAATGCCGTGCAGCATGCCGTTGCCGGTCGCCGCATCCACCGCAACCACCGCGAGATAGGCACAAGCCGCAGGCACCAGCAGCACGTTAATCAGCCGGATCACGATATCGAACACCACCATCGTCGCCACCTGCAAAGCGGTCGCCGTCGCTGCGTTCCCACCTGCCGACAAAACGGTTGCCAGCACCGGCTGTAACGTGCCGGAAAACAGGCTGATCTCGGAAAGCGTTTCGCGGCACAGCGCGAGCACGCCAGTGAAATCCTGCAGCAGTACCGCCGCACATCCCAACGCACCCGCCATGTCGATCCATGCATCCGCCGCGCCGCCCGCCGCTGCGGAAAAGCCCCGTCCGACTGCGGTCAGCACCACCACGATCGCCACCCGTATCAGTCCATTCAGCGCATTTTTAAGTGCGCTGCGGCTGTCCTCTGCCGTGTTCTCGAGCAGGCGGGCAAACGAAGCCCCCAACTCGTCCGCCGTGTCCATGTCAATGCCGTCCAGATACGCGCGCTGCTCCCCCGGCACGGCCCCAAGCAGGGTATCTCCCTGCGCCGCGCCCTCTCCCTCTGCCGCAGCTGCCGCCGTCATGCATGCGAGCAGCACCAGCAGCACTGCAAACACCTTTTTCATTGTCCGTTCCCTTTCATATCGTCCAGTCTGCCACCAGCACAAGCACCTGCTCGAGCAGCGGCAGGCACATGGAAAGCGCCAGTACTGCGCCCATGATTTCCAGCTTTGCCGCAAGCGCAGACTGCCCGCTGTCCCGGCACAATGCGCTCATGATACGCACCACGACCGCCACGCCGACCGTCTTGAGCACCGGCAAGTACAGGCTCTGCGTGATGCCGCCCTGCGCAAGCAGACCGGAAAACCGCTGCATGGTACCGCCCACCAGCGCGAAAGCCCGCAGCAGGATGAGGACACCCGCCGTCAGCGTCAGCAGGAACGCGATCGCAGGCGCATCCTTTTTGAGCGTCATCGACAGCACCAACACCAGCAGCACCAGCCCGCAGGCCGCGATCAGGCTGTTCAAAACCCGAACACGCTTTTCATCATCGAAAACAGCTGGCTGATCTCCTGCACGATCAGCATCAGCACGACGATCAGTCCCGCCAGCGTGGTCATCAGCGCCTGTTCCTCCCGTCCCGACCGTGTCAGCAGCTGGCCGAGCACTGCCACCAGAATACCGACCGCCGCAATCCGGAAAATCAGATCAACGTCCATATGTTCCTCCGTCCTCAGATCAGCACCAGCACCACCAGAATGCCCAGCGCAATGCCGCAGGTGCGGTACAAATTCCCCTTGTTTTGCAGTTCTCCCGCTGCGGTATCGCGCGCCGCTGCCAGCCTGCGCGCAATCTGCTCGAGACCTGCCACCTGCTCATCCGCATCGTACCGGCCGAGCCATGCCGCCGCTTCGGACAGAATTTCGCACTCCGTCTGTCCCAGTCCGACCTGATCCCGACAGTCGCGCAGCGAGGCACGCCACAAATACCCCAGCGACAAACCGTTTTCCTCGCGCAGCCGCCGCTGCAAATGGCGGAACACCGTGCAGATAATCCGGTTATCGCTCTCGGCCAGCTGGCCGATGATCTCCGGCGCAGGCGTGCGGCGGCCGGAAATTTCGCCGCTCATCAGACTCAGCGCAAGCAGCATCGCATCCGCTGCCGCCACGCGCCGCCGCAGTCCCTGCCGCGCAGAAAGCCCAAGCGCCGCGCAAGCGCCGAATATCATCACCGAACCCATCAGCTTGAGCATATGTCTCCCTCCAATTCCTCCATCCGATACTGCCGTTTTCCCTCGTCCCTTGTGATGATAACCACCCGCTCGAACACATGCAGCTCCAGCAGCGCACGGTACAGCGGCCTGCGGCACAGATCGTCCACATCCGCCGCATGCGCGCTGGCCAGCACCGCTGTGCCGCAATGCGCGCACAGAGAAACCGCCTCCACATCCTCTGGCGCAGTGATTTCGTCAAAGGCAATCAGCTCGGGCGACATGGTCTTGAGCAGCATGAGCGCCGCCTGCCGCTTTGCGCAGTTTTCCAGCACATCCGTGCATCTGCCGACAGCAAACTGTGGCGCGCCGTCCGCGAGGGCAGCAATCTCACCGCGCTCATCCGCCACGGCGACCGGATGCCCCGCGTCCGATACCAGCCGCACCCATTCGCGCAGCAGTGTTGTCTTGCCAAAGCCGGGCGGTGACAACAGAAGGACGCTCCGCGGCCTTTCCGTTCCAATCCATGGCCGGATGATCTCGTCCACATCCGATCGCTGCCGCGCCACGCGCAGATTGACCGACGACAACCCGCGTACCCCGATCACCTGTCCGTTTTCCTCAGCTACTGTGCCGCACAGCCCCAACCGATGGCCGCCGCCAATCGTCACAAACCCATGCCGCAGGCTTTCCGCATAGCTATGTACCGAATACCGCGCCGCCCGGCTGAGCGTCTCGCGCAGCTCCGACGCCGTGACCGGCGGGAAATCCGTCTCCCGCTCGCCAGTCGCCGTGCGCACGGCTGGTGGCCGCCCTACGCGCAGACGAACCTCCTCCACCGCCTGCTGCCCATCCAGCCGCGCCAGTTCTGCCGCGCGCAGCGGCGGCAGACAGGAGATCGCCTGCATATATGCCCGGTCCTGTTTTCCTTCCATTTGCATCACCTGTCCCTACTCTATGCCCGGCCTGTCCCGAATATGCCTGCAACACAACCGTAACAAAACGGGCATTGACAACGCGCGCCTTTGGGAATATAATAGGTATAAATATTGCACAAAGCGATGACAGAGGAAAGTAGTTGTTCCAAGTGCGGCTTTCAGGGAGTGTCCGGCATGACTGGAAACGGACGCAGACGCCGGCACAATGAAGTTCCCTCTTGAGCTGCGGCGCTGAAAAGCAGTTTCCAGTAGGCGCCGACGGATTTCCTCCGTTACAGGGATAGGATATTTTCGTATCCGAAAAAAGTGCGGCATCATTTGTTATGCCGAATGTGGGTGGTACCGCGGAACCGTTTGTCTTTCGTCCCTCTTTGTGGATGAAAGGCTTTTTTTGTGCTTTTTTCCGCCGGACAAACAACAATCCCACATCATTCCAAAGGAGAGATAAAATATGATTATCATTATGAAGCAGGGCGCGACGCGCGAACATGTTGAGGAGCTGTCCCGCCACATTGAACGCTGGAACGTCAAGGCCAACCCGATTTACGGTGCAGGCACGATCGTCATTGGTCTGGTCGGCGACACGGGCGCAGTCGATAAGGATGCGCTGCTGCGCGACCCGCAGGTTGAGAACATTTTGAAGGTGCAGGAGCCGTTCAAGCTGGCAAACCGCAAGTTCCATCCGGACAACACCGAGGTCGAGATCGCGCCGGGCGTTGTCGTTGGCGGCAAGAAGCTGGTTGTCATGGCAGGCCCCTGCTCGGTCGAGAGCGAGGAGCAGATCATCGACGTTGCCAAGCATGTGCAGGCGGACGGCGCAACCGTGCTGCGCGGCGGTGCATGGAAGCCGCGTTCCTCCCCGTACTCGTTCCAGGGTCTCAAGGCCGAGGGACTTGAGCTGCTGCACAAGGCGCATGAGGAAACCGGCCTGCCGGTCGTTACCGAGATCACGAATCCTGCGCACATCGACCTGTTCATGGATAAGTGCGATTGCTTCCAGGTCGGCGCACGTAACATGCAGAACTTCGAGCTGCTCAAGGAACTCGGTCAAACCGACAAGCCGATTCTCTTGAAGCGCGGCTTTGCCAACACAATGGAAGAATTCCTGATGAGCGCTGAGTATATCATGGCAGGCGGCAACGAAAAGGTCATCCTGTGCGAGCGCGGCATCCGCACCTATGAAAAGTACACCCGCAACACGCTGGACATTTCGGCAGTGCCGGTGCTCAAGCGCATGAGCCATCTGCCGGTCGTCGTGGACCCGTCTCACGCAGGCGGCATCTACTGGATGGTCGAGCCGCTGGCAAAGGCCGCGGTCGCCGCAGGTGCGGACGGCCTGATGGTCGAGGTGCACAACGATCCTGCGCACGCCCTGTCGGACGGCGCACAGTCGCTGACCTATGATTCTTTCCACGAGACCATGCAGAGTCTGCGTGCAGTGGCGCAGGCTGTCGGTCGCGAGATTTGAGGCACGCTATGGATATCAAGGGCGCTATTCCCCCGCGCGAACCGCTGACGTTGCAGGGTGCCGCGGGCATTTCGGAAATTTATATCGAAACCGGCCTGCTGGGCCGCGCGGGCAAGGCGATGTTGGATGTGTTCTCCCCTTCCCGCGTGCATATCGTAACCGACTCGACGGTTGCGCCGCTCTATCTGGAAACGCTCGCGCAGCAGTTTACTCTGCCGGTGAGCTCAACCGTCATTCCCGCAGGCGAAGAGCACAAACGGCTTTCCACGGTGGAGGGCATCTACCATGACCTGCTCGCCGCGGGCATGACGCGCAAGGATCTCATCATTGCGCTTGGCGGCGGCGTGGTGGGCGACATCACGGGCTTTGCCGCCGCGACTTTCCTGCGCGGCGTATCGCTGTGCCAGATTCCGACCACCCTGCTGGCGCAGGTGGATTCCTCGGTCGGCGGCAAAACAGGCGTGGATCTGACCGAGGGCAAAAACCTTGTCGGCGCGTTCTACCAGCCGCGGCTGGTGCTGATTGACCCAGAGGTGCTGAAAACGCTGCCGGACACCACCTTTGCCGATGGTATGGCCGAGGTTGTCAAATACGGCTATATCGCCAATCCTGCGATTCTGGAAATGGTGTCGCAGCCGGACTATAGGGCGCACATCGGCGACGTGATCTATGAATGCGTCAAGATCAAGCGCGATGTCGTCGCCATTGACGAGCACGATACCGGTCTACGTATGATCCTCAATTTCGGCCATACGGTTGGCCATGCGGTGGAAAAGCTCGGGAATTATATCGAGCTGACCCATGGGCAGGCCGTCGCGATCGGTATGGTTGCCGCGATGCGGCTGAGCGCGCTGCGCGGCGACGCTGATCTGTCCGCGCCGCTCATAACGCTGCTGCAGCAGCTTGGATTGCCGACCGAGCTGGCACATGACCGCGAAGCGATTTTCCATGCGCTGCTGTCCGATAAAAAGAAATTCGGCAGCACGGTCAACTTCATTCTCGTGCGCGAGCCGGGCCGAGCGGAAATCACGCCAATCGAGGCGGAAACGCTGCACGAATACATTCTCAAACTGTAAGGAGGTTTGCCTGATGGGTTCCACTTGGGGCAGTGCCATTAAAATTTCCATTTTCGGTGAATCACACGGTGCGGGCATTGGCATCGTGATCGACGGTTTTCCGGCGGGCGTTACATACGATGAGGCCTTTGTGCTGCGGGAAATGGAGCGCCGCGCCCCCGGACGCAATAAGCAGTCCACCCAGCGTAAGGAGGCAGATACACCGCTTATCCAATCCGGCTTTTTGCACGGCCAGACGACCGGCGCGCCTATCTGCGCCATCATTCAAAACACCAATCAGCGCTCCGGCGACTATGCTGCTCTTGCCGCGCAGCCCCGTCCGGGCCATGCGGATTACACCGGCATGGTGCGCTATCACGGCTGCAACGATCTGCGCGGCGGCGGACACTTTTCCGGCCGCCTGACCGCCCCACTGGTATTCGCAGGCGCACTGTGCAAGCTGTGGCTCAAAACGCGCGGCGTAACGATCGGCTCACATATCCAGTCGATCGCTCAAATTCAGGATATGCCGTTTGACGATGTGGACATTCCGGCCTCCCAGCTGGACGCGCTGCGCGAAGCGGACTATCCGGTTAACAATCCGCGCGCGCTGGATGCCATGCTTGCCGCCATCGAAGAAGCGCGCGAGGCGCAGGATTCGGTCGGCGGCGTGATCGAGTGTGCAGCCGTTGGCCTGCCTGCCGGCATCGGCAGCCCAATGATGGACACGGTGGAAAGCCGCCTGTCCTCCATTCTGTTTGCTGTACCGGCTGTCAAAGGCGTGGAGTTCGGCGCGGGCTTTGCCTTTGCGGCGCTGCGCGGCTCGCACGCAAACGACACCCTCTATCAGGACGGCAATACGGTCAAAACCGAAACCAATAATAACGGCGGCGTCAACGGCGGCATCACCAACGGCATGCCGCTGATCCTGCGTGTCTGCATCAAGCCCACGCCTTCTATTTCCGTTACACAGCAGACCCTGAATCTCCAAACCGGCAAGGTAGAGCCGCTTTCCATTCACGGACGGCACGATCCCTGTATCGTCACACGCGCCGCGCCGGTCATCGAAGCGGCCTGCGCCATTGCGCTGGCAAACCTCTTCCGGGAGGCAAACGGCTATGCGTGACCTTTCCGAAATTCGGCAGGACATCAACCGCGTGGACGAGCAGATCCGTGCACTTTTCCTCGAACGCATGGAGCTTGCCCTTCAGGTGGCGCAGACCAAAGTCGAAACCGATGACAAGATCTATAAGCCCGACCGCGAAGCCGAAATCATCGAAAAGCGCACTGCGGGCATGGGCGACGAATTGCGCCTGAAATATACCGCGCTTTTGCAAAGCATGATCCGCGCCAGCCGTGAATATCAATACAGCGAGGTACTGCGCCAAAAACCGGAGCGGTTCCCGCTGCATCCATCCGGGAACGAACTCGCCCCCAAAACCGTCTATTATCAGGGCGTGCCGGGCGCATATCAGGAACTCGCTGCGCGGGCGCTCTTCCCGAACTGCGAGCCGCAGCATGTGCCCACCTGGGAACAGGTGTTCCAGTCCGTGCGCGACGGCGTGGCTGACGTGGGCGTTGTTCCGGTCGAAAATACAACGGCCGGCACGGTCAGTGAGGTTTATGACCTGCTGCTTGCTTATGATCTGTCCATCAACAAATCGTATATCAAAAAAATTTCGCACTGTCTGGCCGCTGTACCGGGCGCGCAGATGAGCGATATCCAAAGCGTCTGCTCACACCCGCACGCCCTGCCCCAGTGCCACGCGTTCATCACCGAGCATGGACTGGAAGCGATTGAGGTCGCCAACACGGCGATTGCCGCGCAGAACGTGCAGAAAAAAGGCGACCCGCATCTGGCGGCGATCTGCTCGCGCGAAGCCGCTGAGCGGTACGGCCTGACCGTTCTTGCCGATGGCATCAATGACCTAAAGCACAACGAAACACGGTTTATCGCGGTCAGCCGCACCCTGACCAGCCGTCCCGAGGACAACCGCATCGAGATCGCGTTCCGCATCCCGAATGTTGCCGGTTCGCTCGGCCGCGTGCTGGACGTCTTTACGCATTACGGCATCGACATGACCGGCATCTATTCCCGTCCGGTCAAGGATAGCCCGTGGTGCTATGTGTTCTATGTGGACTTCACCGGCAATATGCAAGACCATGCCGTGCAGTCCCTGCTCTATCAGCTCCATGAGGAGCTGCCCTACATCAAAGTCATCGGCAGCTATCCGGTTTCCGATGCAACGGAGGAGTAAACAAATGCAAATCCAACCTTGCGGCCCGCTGCGCGGTGAGATTACCGTGCCGGGCGACAAATCCATTTCGCACCGCGCGGTCATGCTGGGCGCGCTGGCAAACGGCACGACCCATATCACCGGCTTTCTGATGGGCGAGGACTGTCTGTCCACCATCGAATGCTTCCGCAAGATGGGCGTGGAAATCGAGATCACAGAAGACGAAGTGATCGTCGAGGGCGTAGGCCTGCATGGCCTGTGCGAGCCGGAAGAAACGCTCTACACCGGCAACAGCGGCACCACCACCCGCCTGCTGTGCGGCATTCTGGCCGGTCAGCCGTTCACCGCAACACTCAACGGCGACGCTTCCATCCAGAAGCGCCCGATGGGCCGCGTTATTAAGCCGCTGCGTGAAATGGGCGCATCCATCGAAGGCAAAAACGATAACTACTGCCCGCTGACGCTCTATCCGAGCGAGCTGCACGGCATTGAGTACCGTCTGCCCGTGGCATCCGCCCAGCTCAAGAGTGCAATTTTGCTCGCGGGCTTGTACGCCGAGGGACAGACCACGGTCATTGAACCCGCCCCCTCCCGCGACCATACCGAGCGCATGTTCCGTGCGCTGGGCGTAGAAATCGAGACCGAGGGCAATACGATCACGCTCGACCCGCCCGAAGATCTTCATGCGGTGGATATCGCCGTACCGGGCGACATTTCGTCCGCGGCGTTCTTTTTGGTCGCGGGTGCGATTGTACCGGGCAGCGAACTGACCATCCGAAACGTCGGCGTTAACCCGACGCGCACAGGCATTCTGGACGTGCTGCGCGACATGGGCGCGGACATCACCGAATCTAACTTCTGCGACGACGCCGAACCGGTCTGCGACCTGACCGTGCGGCACAGCCGTCTGCACGGCGTCGAAATCGGCGGGTCTATCATTCCTCGCCTAATCGACGAGCTGCCGGTTCTCGCGGTTGCAGCTGCATTCGCGGAGGGCGAAACCGTCATCCGCGACGCACAGGAGCTTAAAGTCAAGGAATCCAACCGCATCGCGGCCATGGTGACCGAGCTGACGCGCGCGGGCGTAGACGTAGAGGAAACCGACGACGGCATGATCATCCGCGGCGGCAAAACGCCGTGCGGTGCTTCGTTCGAAACCTACAAGGATCACCGCATTGCCATGAGCCTTGCCGTACTTGCACTGGCTGCACAGACTGCCAGCCGCATCAACGATCCCGAGGTCGTTTCCATCTCCTACCCCGACTTTTTCGACACGCTCGAAGCGTTGGGAGGCTGAGCGCATGCTGCTATCCATGGAAGAATTCCGTGCTTTTGAGCCGGAAAAGCCAACCTATGCCCTGTTCGGCTGGCCGCTCGGCCACACGATGAGCCCGGAACTGCACGCGCAGCTGTTTGAGGCCTCTGCACAAGACGCGGATTATATCGGCGTTGCTGTGCCGCCTGAAAACCTGCCCGAAGCCTTTGAACTGGCAAAGCGTAAGCTCAAGGGCATCAACTGCACCATCCCACACAAAAAAGCGGTCATCGACCTGCTCGACGAGGTGGACACCGCTGCGCGCGACCTGCATTCGGTCAATACTGTCGCTTTCCGAGACGGACGTGCGGTCGGCTATAACACGGACATTCTCGGCTTTGCCGAGTCGCTTTCGCGCGACGGCGTCAAGCTGCGCGGCAAAAAGGTGCTGCTGCTCGGCTACGGCGGTGCGGCAGCGGTCATGGCGTACCACTGCATCACGCAGGGCGCATACCTGACCATCACGGGACGCAATATGGAAAAGGCCGCAGCGCTGCAAAAACAGCTGTGCGATGCCGTCCCCGGCGCGCATGTTTCCGTATTCAACCGCCGGCACATCCCGCGCGACATTCAAATCGTCCTGAACTCTACACCGGTCGGCATGTTTCCCAAGGAAAACGCCGCTCCCCTGCATTATCTGCCGCACAAAACCGAATATGTGTTTGACGCGATTTACAACCCGCCCGTCACGGCGACGATGAAGCTGGCCAACCCCAAAAAGACCCGCGTGCGTGATGGGCTTTTTATGCTGGTCATGCAGGCTGCACACGCGCAAACCATCTGGTCGGGCGTGCAGTTTACGCCGCAGGCCTGCGAGACCATCCTGCGCCGCACCTACGGCAAAATGGCGGTCAAGCGGCTGCACGAAAAGCATGGCAAGCGCAATATCGTGCTGTGCGGCTTTATGGGCAGCGGCAAAACCACAATCGGACGCAAGCTCGCCCGCTTGACAGGACTGGAATTTGTCGATGCCGACCAGTATCTGGAGGCGCAGGAAGGCAAAAAAATCTCGGACATTTTCGCAGAACACGGGGAAGCCTATTTCCGTGAGCGCGAAAGTGCCTACATCCGCGAGCTGTCCCAGCGCGACGGCATCGTGCTTTCGCTCGGCGGCGGCGCAGTGCTTCGGCAGGAGAACGTTGAGGCGGTCAAGCAGACCGGTCTGCTGATCCATCTGGATACGCCGTTCTTCCGCATTGTGAAAAACCTGTCCTATTCCAACACCCGTCCGCTGCTGGACAAACCGGATAAACAAGCCGAAACCCGTCGGCTATACAATGCACGTAAGGGCATTTACCACCGTGTTTCGGATGTTTCCGTGCGCAGCCCGAAAATTTCCGAGGTGCTGGAAAAGCTCGTCAAGAGCATCTGAACACGCCGCAGCTGCGGCACAGCAATCATTACACCATTCTGAGAAATCGAGGAGGACTATGAAACATTTCGTAAAACTTCCCATTCGCCTGCTGGCAACTTCTCTGGCCGTCGTGCAGCTGTTTTCCGCAGCGGCCGGCGCCGCCTTCACCAATTCGTTTTCTTACTCCTATCCGGTTGGCGAAGGCCTGCAATATACCCGCTCTGAGGGCAAAAATACAGCCGGACTGCAAAAGGCCAATATCCTGACCTATACGCCCAACACCGGCGTTTCCCCCATCATGGTATATGCGGACGAGCAGCTCTACGGCAGTCAGGCAACCATCACCAATGCTGTCAAATATCTGGAAAGCCAGGGAAAGACCGTAATCGGCGGCATCAATGCGGACTTTTTTGTCATGTCCAGCGGCATCCCGATCGGTCTGGTCATTGACGAGGGCGAGTTGATTTCTTCGGACGCATGGCAGTATGCGGTCGGCTTCAAGGCGGACGGCACTGCCGTGATGGGTCGCCCGACCATGAATATGTCGATATCCGGTTCATCCGGTACGGTTTCCATCTCCTACTTTAACAAAACGCGCACCACGGCGGGCGCTTATCTGCTCGATCGTAACTATGACGACTCCACGCACTTCTCCGCAAACGGAACCTATATCATTCTGGAGCGCGTGGACGATACTCCGGTAACCGTCAACCACTCGGTCAAGCTCAAGGTGGTCGATAAGGGGACGGGCAACAGTTCGTTTGCCATTGCAGACAACCAGATGGTGCTGACCAAGTCGGACGGCGCAAATGTCCCCTCCTGGGTGGACTTCCCGGTTGGAGAAGAAGTGACGCTCTGGGTAGGCGCGAGCGACAGCAACTGGGCTGAAGTGGAATATGCCGTCGGCGGCAAGCTGCTGATTGACAACAGCACGGTTACCACCTCGGGCATTGACGCTGCCTCTTCGCGGCGTGCGCGCAGCGCGATCGGCGTGAAAGCGGACGGCACTGTTGTGCTGTACGAGATCGACGGCGACCAGTCCTCGCACAGCGTCGGTCTGACCGCACAGGAACTGGGCAACGAACTGCTTGGGCTGGGCTGCGTACGCGCCATCTGTCTGGATGGCGGCGGCTCCTCAGCGATGGCGCTACGCCAGCCGGGCGAGAGCACGACCTCGCTCATCACAAAACCGTCGGATGGCTCGCAGCGCTCCTGCGCTAACTACATTTTCTTTGTCAGCAACATCCCCGCGGACGGTGTCACCGCGCATGCCGTCCTCACACCAAGCTACCGCTATGTCATGCCCGGCGCATCGACATGGTTTTCCGTCAAGGGCGCAGACGCCTCCTATGGCCCGGCAGACGCGCCGACCGATCTGACCTACACGGTATCGGGTGATATGGGCACCGTGAGCAACCAAACCTTTACCGCTGGCATGACCACTGGCAGCGCCACGATCACCGGCTCGAACGGCGTGGTAGAAGGCTCGATGATGGTCTGCGTCACCGGCGATATCCAATCCATCACACTGCAAAACGACGGCAAGGATATCAGCTCCATTTCCCTCAAGCCGGGTCAGAGCATCAATGTGGACGGCATTGCGTATCACCTCGGTCAGAAGATGGGCTCGGTTGACACCTCGTTTACTTGGACTGTCTCCGATGGCATCGGTACGGTCGATGAAAACGGTGTGTTCACCGCAGGCAGCAGCATGGCAAGCGGCACGCTCACCTGCTCCTATGGCAACACCAGCAAGTCCATTCCGGTCAATGTCGGTATGGGAGACCCGCAGGACGCGGAAACCGTTGCTGATTTTGAAAGCAGCCAGCCCTGCACGGCAACCGACGGCGTGACCCTGTCCACTGTGACCGATTATACGCAGGTCGCCCGCGGCACCGCCTCGCTGAAGGCTGCCTATGACGGCAGCAAAGTAATGACTGCAACTATCTCCGTGCCGCAGACCAATGTTTCCGATATGTCCTATCTGACGCTTTGGACGCGCGGCGAAAACACGCAGAGCACGCTGACTGCGGTCTTTACCGATGCAGAGGGCAACGAGCTGACCGCTCCCCTCTCTGCCACAACCACCAGCAGCTGGAAGCAGCTGACCGCCTCCATCCCGGACGGCGCGCAGGTGCTGACCGGGATCCGCATGGAGCGCAGCGGCTCGGGCGCTGCAAACAGCGCGCTTTATCTGGATCAGATCGTGGTCTCTGCTGACCACGCTGTGACGAACACGGACGCACCGTCTGTTTCGCTGAATAGCACATCGGTGACGGTCGATGCCGGTGCATCGGCTACCCTGACCGGCAAGGCCACCATGGAAAATGGCAAATACCCGGCACGCGCCTCGAACATTGTGGTCAAGGTCGATGGCAAGGTGGTTTCCGGTGCGGCCAGCATGAACGGTTCTTCCCTGTCGGTCACCACCGGCGCACTGAGCGAAGGCACGCACTGCGTCACGATTGACGTTTCGGACGATGCTGGCAACCGCGCGCGCGTCTCGGCTACCATCACCGCCGGCAGCGCGAAAAACGTCTTTGCCGACACTGCCGACCACTGGGCACGCGGTTACGCCTCCCTGCTCAATCAAAACGGCATTATGAAGGGCGAAACCGGCAGCGACGGCAAAACCTACTTCAACCCCGACCGCAACCTGACCCGCAAGGAATTTGCCGTCACGATGGCACGTCTGCTCGGTCTGGATGCGTCCTATTCCGGTGAAACCGAGTTTGCGGATGATGCCGATATCCCGAGCTGGGCACGCGGTGCGGTCTATGCCGTCTCGCAGGCAGGCATTATGCAGGGTTCGAACAATGGCGGCGAGCTGTACTTCTCCCCGGATGCGGATATGACCCGTGCCGAGGTCATGACCGTCATTGGCCGCTGCCTGCCGCGCGGCTATGCGGCTGCCACACTGACCTATTCGGATGCGTCCTCGGTTCCTTCGTGGGCACTCGATCAGGTTAAAACCTGTGTTTCTGCCGGCATCATCGGCGGCTATAAGGACAACACCTTGCAGCCGCTCGGCAAGATCACCCGCGGCGAAATCGCTAAGATTCTGGCGCTCTTCTAAACGAAAATCCTTTTGTCCCGCCCCGCACTTAAACCAGTGCGGGGCGGTTTTTCTTCGCGCTTGACAGACGATTTTGACCGTGCTATACTGAATTTCGCAAAAAGTGCATCCACCCGAGTTTTTATCGCCGGATAAAAATTTGAGCGTCATTCTTTCCATCGTAGGCCTTTGAAGATGGAAAGGTTGACGCTCTTTTCAGTCTTAGGAGGAAACCCATGAACCAGACCGCAAACCTGCGCACATTCAGCCGCTATGCGTCGCTGAATATGCTCGGCATGATCGGCATTTCCTGCTACATTCTTGCCGACACCTTTTTTGTCTCCCTCGGCACGGGCGCAACCGGCCTTGCCGCACTGAACATTGCCATTCCTGCGTTCAATCTGCTCAACGGACTTGGGCTGATGACCGGCGTTGGCGGCGCGACGCAGTTTTCCATCTGCCGCGCACAGCAGGACACAAAGGGCGCAGACCGCGCGTTTACACATGCGGTTTTTCTTGGCCTTGGTATCGGCGTGCTGTTCCTGCTGCTCGGCGTGTTCGGTGTAGCCCCGCTTGCCCGTCTGCTGGGCGCAGATGCGGAAACCTTTCCGCTTACCAGCGTCTATCTGCGCACGCTGCTGAGCTTTTCGCCTTTTTTTGTCATGAACAATGTGCTGCTTGCCTTTGTGCGCAATGACGGCGATCCCGGACGCGCCATGCGCGGCATGGTGATCGGCAGCCTGTCCAATATCGTGTTCGATTATCTCTTTATCTTCCCGCTCGGTATGGGGATGTTCGGCGCAGCGCTCGCCACCGGCGTTTCCCCTATCATCAGTATCCTGCTGCAAATCGGCCACCTGCGCAAACCATCGCGCGGCTTCCATCTGCAGCGTATCCGTCCAAAGCTGCAAGCGCTGCCCGCGCTATGTGCCCCCGGCCTATCGTCCCTGATTGGTGAAACCTCCTCCGGCGTGGTGCTGCTGCTGTTTAATCTGGTTATGCTGCGCTTGACGGGCAACACCGGCGTTGCCGCTTACGGTATCATCGCCAATCTGGCGCTTGTCGCCATTGCCATCTTTCAAGGCTTGAGTACCGGCATGCAGCCGCTGGTCAGCCGCAGCAGCGGCGAGGGCGACCACGCCGCGCTGCGCCGCCTGTACCGTTACGGCATCCTGACCGCTCTGGGCATTGCCACGCTGCTGTATGTTCTGGTTGCCGTCTTTGCCGAACCGATCACCGCAGCATTCAACAGTGCCGCTGATCCGGTGCTGGCAGGATATGCCGTGCCCGGTCTGCGCATTTACTTCCTCGGTTTCTGGTGCGCAGGGCTGAACATCGTATCCGCTACCTTTTTCAGCGCTTCCAACCGAACCGCTATCGGCTTTGCGATTTCACTGGTGCGCGGTGTGGCTGCCATTCCGCCCATTTTATTTGCGCTGGCGGCCTTGTTCTGTGTCACCGGTGTCTGGGCGGCCTTCCCCACTGTTGAAGCCGTAACAGCCGTTCTGACGCTGGTATGCGTCCGGCGTGCGTTCACTTCCGGCCAAATATAGAAAACAGGCCTTCGGCAATCGCCGAAGGCCTGTTCTTTTTGATTCTGTTATAACGCGTTGACCAGCGATTTGAACAGCTTGCCACGCTCCATAAAATTCTTAAAACGGTCAAACGAAGCGCTTGCCGGGCTCATGATGACCACATCGCCCTCCTCTGCGCGTGCCGCCGCTTCACGCACAGCGGTTTCGAGATTCTCAACCTCCAGAATGGGCGGATGCTCGCCCTCCACCGCCAGCACACAGTCACGAATCTTGGGTGCAGTCGCACCGGTGACCAGCAGCAGCTTGACGTGTTCGCAGATTGGCTCACCGAGCACATCATACGGGATATGCTTGTCATAGCCGCCCGCAATCAGGATCACCTTCTGCTGGAAGGATTCCAGTCCTGCGATCGTGCGCGTCGGGCTGGACGCAATCGAATCGTTGTAATACTTTACGCCGTCCTTCTCGCGCACAAACTCAATGCGATGCTCTACCCCGCCGAAGGTAGTCGCCACTTCGCGGATGTCGTCATCTGAGGCGTAACCCTGTACGATCGCGGCAGCCATCATCATATTGTATACATTGTGCGCGCCGGGAATACGGATATCCGCCGCCGACATCAGCTCACGCCGCACACCGTTATCCGCAATATAAATTACATCGTCCTTGAGGAACACACCGTTGGCCAGCTCCTGCTTTTTGCTGGTGCAGAACAGATTGCCTGACGCATGCAGCGTGCGGGTGACCTCATCATCCAGATTGAGCACCAGACGATCGTCCTCAGTCTGGTTGAGATAAATGGCCGTCTTGGCCTGCACATACTCGTCAAAATCCTTGTGATAATCCAGATGATTGGGCGTGAGGTTGGTGATTGCCGCCACATGGGGTGAATGCTTCATCCCCATCAGCTGGAAGGAGGAAAGTTCCACGACCGCAAGGTCTTCCGGCTTCATTTCACTCACCCGCGGCAGCAAAGGCGTTCCAATATTGCCGCCCAGATGCACCGTATAGCCCGCGTGCTTTAAAATTTCACTCACGAGCGTTGTGGTTGTCGTCTTGCCGTCCGAACCCGTGACACCGATGATCGGACAGGGACAAACCGCGAAGAACAGTTCCATCTCACTGGTGATTTCTGAGCCGCGCTCGCACGCCTTTTGCAAAAAGTGTGGATGCACGCCCGGCGTGCGGAAAATCACATCCTCATCCAGCGCATCCAGATAATGCTCCCCGAGCACAAAATCCACGCCCAGCGTAGCCAGCGTGGCATAGCCGTCTCCCAACTCGGTTGGGTCCTTTTTGTCATGTACGGTTACCCGCACGCCCGCTGCGCGCAGCATACGGATGAGCGGCATATTGCTCACCCCGGCGCCGATAACCCCGACCCGCTTATCCGACAGGCCGCCAAAATATTGTTCTAAAGCTGTCATATATGCGTACACCGCCTTTTTCACAGGTTACAGTATACAGGATTTTTGTCTATTTTGCAAGTCCGGTTTGACGGGGCGGATTTTTTGCGGTATACTGGATGTCGTGACTGGTGCTGACGGTCGCGTGCCTGACGGCATGAGGAAAGTCCGGGCTGCACAGGGCAAGGATAACGGATAACGTCCGCCGGGGGCGACCCCAGGAATAGTGCAACAGAGATATACCGCCGGTCTCCCGACCGGTAAGGGTGGAAAGGCGAGGTAAGAGCTCACCGCGCCCCGTGGTGACACGGGGGGCCTGTAAACTCTATCCGCAGCAACGCCGACTGGGACTATGGTTTGCCCGACCGTCCCGACTGGCGGCTTGAGGCGCGCGGCAACGCGCGTCCCAGATAGATGACCGTCCACGACAGAACCCGGCTTACGCACCAGTCATACCACAAAAATCAAAGCGGAGAAACGCCCGTCGTTTCTCCGCTTTTTGCTTATGCGCCCTGTGGACCATATCGCTCGAGTGCAGTCCAATCCCGCACAGCCTGCAACGCAGTCCAGCGCTCGGCGCAGTTTTCACCTTCGCCCAGCCACTCATAATCGTGGCCGGCCGTGGCCTCGAGCATATCCTCATAATACCAAGCGTCCTGCGGATTATCCACCCACTGCACGGCTTGTTCGAGCAGCTCGCCGCCATGCGGCTTGCGACCCAGCATACGGTTGATAATCGCCACGGTTTCTGCACGGGTGATCGTATCCTCCGGCCGGAACGTGCCGTCTCCGTCGCCCTCGATCAATCCAAGCGCAGCGCCGTCACGCACCGCTTCGGCATACCATGCATTGGCAGGCACATCAGTAAACTGCATTTCCCCATCATCCTCGGGCGCTGCAAAGAATCGCACCGCCGATGCTACAAACTCGGCGCGCGTAATCTCATCATTCGGTCGGAAAGCACCGCCCGTATCGCCGTGCTCCAGTTCTCCGCCCGTGTCTCATCTGTCAGCAGACGGAACCAGATGGTTGCGATCTCGGCACGCGTAATCGGTTCGAGCGGCTGCACACCGCTGTCCCCTCGACCAATCAGATAGGCATAGTGGTCGGTCGTATTCAGTCCGTCCGGTATCGGCTCCGGCTGCACTTCCGGTTCTTCCGGTTTGACTGTCGTACCACCGGACGAATGGCTCTCCGGCGTGCCTTCCCAGATCAGCACATAGGGTGAAAAACCATCTGCCACAAAGCACAGGCCGCTGTCAGTGCGTGTCAACTCATGGTATGTCACATCGCTGGACGGCTGATTCTCAGTTATCTGATCGGTGGTATATACCTCGAGCACATAGTCCTTCCCCCGCTCCAGCTGTGCCATATCCTCCAGATTGTAGTCGCGATCCAAACCCTTATAATGGATGATCGTGAAATCGTCGTTTTTATCCGTGCCATCCGGATACGGCCAGATAACCTTGAGCGGCTTGCTCGCAGTAACCCATGTGTTGCCCATACTGGTGTCCACCAGATCGAGATAGCGGAACTGGTAGCGCAGCACCTTTTGCGGCGACACTTGGATTCTGTCGATCACATCGCTGGCTAGTGCCTGTAACGTCTGGTCATAGACGCTGCTCACAATATGATCGACCAGCAGCGCCACATTTTTGGGCTGCACCTTCAGCTCACTTTGGTTGATATAATATTCTGTATCATCGGAGAACGCATAAACCGAAATCTGTTCCGGCTGTGTCTCCGGCATCGCGTCCGCCACTGGCTGTGTATCCAGTGAACCCGTCGTTCCGCGAATCATCAGCTTGCCGGCAGAAACGTCGATCCCATATTTGCCAATTTCCTGATCGGCTGCCTGAAGCACCGCCACCGGGTCAACCGCCGGAATCTCTCCGGGGTAAATGGTCATTGCGTATTCCTGCTGCAAGGCGTTTGTGATATCAAACTCGCTTTGTCGGATCTGTGTCCCCATTTCCTCATCATAGAACTGCATTTCGATCTTTTTCTGTCCGTTATTCACCTGTACCGGCACCAGACGGTACAGGAAGTGGCCGTCCGATTTGCTGTACTCTTCCCCGCAAAACGGCTCCAGCCCCCAGACATTCTTATTTGCATCGGTAAAGGTCAGGTAGGAAGACAGATCGACTTGCTCGGTGTCTCCCGTTGCTGCACGCAGCGCCTGCTCCGCTGCCAGAGGCAGCGTGACAAAAAAGCCCGGCTCAGGCAGATTTGTGCCCGGCGCAACATTGTTGCCGTTTTCATCACCACCCGCATAAATCACGATATCCGCCGGAGTCAGGATAATAACATTTCGCAGCGTTACCTGTATGTCAAGCGTCGCGTCATCCAGCGTTGATACTCCGGTCTGTGTGCCGACAGCCGTCACGTCAGCTTGGCTTTCGTCGATCAACTGGGTTTTGTAACCCAGTGTTCCGGTGCGGCTGCTGGAATAAGACAGCACAAGCGTTTCACCCTGCTGTAGCTCCTGCGGCAGTGTAAAGGTCAGCGTATGGGTTTGCGCATCGTAAGACGGGTTTCCCAATGTAACTGGTTTGCCATCAATCTCAGCGATGATGTCTGCGGCATTCGGCGGCAGCGTAGCATCGCAGATCGTAAACTGGTTCAGCGGCTCGCCGCCGGTATTTTGGAGAGAAAGGGTGTAATGGGCGGTATAGGATACCGTGTCCCCCTCTTTTCCATTCGTTGGCGCATTCTGTATACTGCCATCCTTTTCCACTTTGATAGCAGGCGCTTCGGCGAACGCCCATGTCGCTGTCAAAGTAATAGGCGTGCTTGGCATTGGGAACGTACCGTCCGCTGCGATATCTCCTACGGCACTACCCCACCTCCCATCATTTTGCAGCATCCAATAGCCGCCGTTTGCCTCATCCCAGAACGGCGACTGCACATGCGGCTGCACGGTGACCATAGCGCCGGTCTCATAATAGGTATAGTCCGTCGGCGTCATAGCTTCCAATGCCGGCGGCAGCTGCATCCCTGCTGTTCCGCTTTCATACCGGTAGCTGACGCTGGTGTGCACAATGATCGAAGCCTGTGCATCGCTGGTCGTAGCAAGCTGTCCTTTACTGCGCAGAGACTGATATTGATACGATAGCTGTGCCTGATTGAGGACTGCCCCCTCCTCCACATCCGCTTGCGCGATGATATAGTGCACATCCGCGGAAACAACGTATTGATCTGTCATGGTTTGCAGCTTGTTTGCGTCCGGCACGGTGATTCCCACCGGATTGCCTGCCCCGTTTCCGGTCTTTTCGTCCAGCACTTCCATATCCCAACGGTTAACTGCAAATTGTTTTTTCTCCAACGGATAGATAAAACGTCACATCCAGCGAGTAGTTAATGGTGTCACCCAAACCAACGCTCATGCCCTCGGTATACGGCTTATCCTGTCCCCCGTTTTTTGGCGTGACCGATTTGATATGTTTTTCCAGCGTTGGCAGCTTTTCAGCGCAGAACATCAGGTTGCTGCTGATCGCCCCCGTATCTGATGCTGGTCTGGAAAACAGCAGCGCATCGTCGCAGCCCACGGCAATCGCCTGCGTCAGGATACGCTCGATTTGATCCTCGGAATACCCAACCCTTTTCAGGTTTGTTACATTTTTGCCGTTACTATAGGTATAGAACTCGCTGCCCGCCCCATTTGGCTCTCCGTTGGAGATCGTATAATAATCACCGGCTGAAGAAGTGGCCGTCATCGCGGACAGCGCATAGCCTGTGTGCGGCGCGGCGAAAAAGAGTATGCCGTAATTGCCTGTCGTGGTCTTATTGATGACCTGTCCCTCCTCGATTGGGACAAGTTCCCCACCTTCACAGTAGTAAATATCGCAATGATTGACTTCCGCAATGGAAATCTTCACCTGCCTCGAACCTGCCGCCGCAGCCTGCGGCAGCCCGCCGGGGAGCATTGCCCCCAACAGCCCACCGACCAGCAACAGGCACAAAATCCGAATCCACGCGTTTCTCTTTCCCATACGCAAAAACTCCTTGTCTATCTTTTTCAAAATACCCGAAAAATTCCAGACGTTTTTTGTTTAATACGTCTTAGTATATCATACTCTTTTTCTTCTTTCAATCACAGGTACTCAAAACGTAATACCCAGAAATGCAAAAAGCCCCAGCTGCCTATGCAGCTGGGGCTTTTGGTATCAGTTGAGAAAATCCTTGAGTTTTTTCGAACGCGACGGATGGCGCAGCTTGCGCAGCGCCTTTGCCTCGATTTGGCGAATACGCTCGCGCGTGACATTGAACTCCTTGCCGACCTCCTCGAGGGTACGGGTGTGGCCGTCCTCAATGCCGAAACGCAGGCGCAATACCTTTTCCTCACGCGGCGTCAGTGTCTTAAGCACCTCGACCAGCTGCTCCTTGAGCAGCATGAAGGATGCCGCCTCAGCCGGTTCGGGCGCATCGTCGTCCGGGATGAAGTCGCCGAGGTGGGAATCCTCCTCCTCGCCAAT
>NZ_CALWJK010000020.1 GCF_944380975.1 uncultured Agathobaculum sp.
TTTCTGCCCTTGCAGCGTGGCGAAACCATTGCCCGGACGCTCCATCTGCCCCTTTCCTATTGGGGGTTTCTGCTTATATATTGGTCATGCTGATCAGCGGCATCATTATGGGAGTTCTTGCAGGCAGCAAAGTTGGCATGGGGACAATGTTCCGCGCCTGCTTGCAGGATGTG
This sequence comes from uncultured Agathobaculum sp., assembly GCF_944380975.1. GTDB lineage: Bacteria > Bacillota > Clostridia > Oscillospirales > Butyricicoccaceae > Agathobaculum. The sequence goes on from NZ_CALWJK010000020.1 coordinate 174, forward strand.
ACCTTAAGTGATGAGGTGACAGAAGAAGAGCTGGCGGCGAAATTCCATTTTTCGCCGCAGCAGATCCGGCTGGCCTGCCGTCAGGCAGCAGGGCTGTCCGGACTTGACGGGAAAACCATGCTGGATGGTGCAACGCTGCATGCTGCCTGCTACCAGCAGGTGGTGCACAAGCTGGGAGAATTGGCGCATCGCGTGCCGCCCGCCTACACATGGAGGACGTTGTGCTGCCTGCGGCACAGAAGCGGTTGATGCAGCAGGCGTGCGGACATATTCGCTACCGCTATCGTGTATACCACCAGTGGGGGTTTGAAAGCAAAATCAGCTATGGACGCGGGCTTTCCATTCTTTTTGCAGGCGCGCCCGGCACCGGTAAAACCATGTGCGCACAGGTGATCGCACGGCAGCTCAACATGGAGATGTATAAGATCAATATTTCGCAGGTGGTCAGCAAGTATATCGGTGAAACCGAGAAAAACTTGCAGGCGGTTTTCCGCGAAGCAAAAAACTCCAACTGCATCCTGTTTTTCGATGAATGTGATGCACTGTTTGGCAAGCGAAGCGAGGTGAAAGACTCGCATGACCGCAACGCAAACGTAGAAGTGGCGTATCTGCTCCAGCAGATTGAGGAATACGACGGTGTGTGCATTTTGGCGACCAACCTGATCGGCAACATCGACGAGGCTTTTATGCGCCGCATTACCTATGTCGTGCATTTCCCGTTCCCCGATGCTGGGATGCGGGAGAAAATCTATCGCCAGATGATGCCGCAGGCTGTCCCGCTGGCGGATGACATTGACTGGGGGTTCCTTGCCGGTAAGTTTGAGCTGTCCGGCGGTTACATCAAAAATATTGTACTCGCCGCGGCGTTTATGGCGGCGGGAGAAGGCAGCCCCATCGGGATGCGGCATTTGGTGCGTGCAGCCGTGGGCGAGCTGAAGAAAAATGAGATCGTTGTGGTGCGCGAGGAACTGCAGGAATACGCGGATCTGCTGCAGGATGAATCGGTGTAAGCACCGCCGCGGAGGGGATATAAGATGAAACAACACCGACAAAATACGCTGAGCGGACACCTGACCATACCGTGTATCCTGACGGCGCTGGCGCTGACCGCTGTTGATGTTCTGCTGGCTGTATATCTGCTGCCGGTGGCTGGTGGATGGGTCACGGCGCTGTGTATGGCAGCTGCGGGTGCAATAGCGGCGATTTGGTGGCTGCGACAGCTCCGGCAGGAGGCAGATCAGCCAATGGACATGCTGCGGGATGCGCTGACGCGCTGTGCAGCGGGCGAGGAAGACGCTGTCGAGCCGTCGCTGCTGGAACGGTCGGACAGTGTCGGTATGCTGGCACAGGCGGCTGCTGCGCTGACGGACCGGATGGAGGAGCGTTTGGAGCAGGTCAGCGCATAGGCCTCACAGGAGGCGGAGGCGTGTGCGCGGCGGGGTATGGCAGAGTCGATCTGCCGATCGGCGCTGCCGCAGGTATTGCCGGATATCCCGAGCCGCGACAATTTTGAAGTGGATGGATGGATCGAACAGGGAACGGGGCAGGATAGCCGGTTTTATGATTACTTTTTCATTGATCCCGGTTTGCTTTGCATTGTGCTTGGACAAACCCCGGGCGGAGGCGTGGCAGAGGCATTGTATATGGTAGTGGCGCAGACCACGATCCGCAGCCGCCTGCGGCAAGGCCGCTCGCTGGAGGAAACCATGGCGGACGTGAATGCGCAGCTGTACGATCTGGGTAATCAGTATTGCCTGAATGCTTTGGTTGCCACGCTTGGCACAGCCGATGGACGGTTTACTTATGTCAATGCAGGCCAGCAGCAGCCTCTCCTCATGCGTAACGAAGACCGCTACGAATGGCTGGATGCACCGGTTTATGCTCCGCTTGGCATGAATCAGAATGTGTCTTACCGATCCATGGAACTGCGCTTTAAACAGGGCGACCGGATTTTCCTGCATACGGCGGGACTTGCCGCGCTGGAAGACCGGGATGGGACCGCATACGGAGACCACCAGCTTCGTGCGGATTTGAACATCAGCCGCAGCAAAAATTTGAGCGGTGAAGAACTGCTGCAATTTGTTTCGGATCAGGCGCTGGCCTATTGCGAGGACAGCAGCAGTAATGCTGGATTTGCCCTGCTGACGCTGCTTTTCTGCAAAGGAGATAAGGAACTGGCGCACTGTGATGTGCCCGCGCGTCCGGAATATGCCAGTGAAGTGGCATGCTTCCTGAAAAAGCAGTTTGAGGACAACGGCATTGATAAACGGCATTATGCGCGTGAGGCAGTGGTAGTTGATGAGGTATTTGCGCTTTGCTGCCGCTGCGCAGAGCCGGATACCCATGTGATGGTTGAGTGCGGCGTTGCACCGGATGCGCAGATGGTGAATATCCGTGTAACGGCGGTGCTTGGTGGCGTAGATCCCATGGAAGCGGGTGATGTTGGTTCAGCTGCCAATGCGGTGCAGTTTATCCGCAGCAACGCAGATTATATCACCTTTAAGCCCGGCACAGAACGGGACACCATTACCATTGTGTGCTTCTTGAGTTAACAACCATAGATAGAACGAAGGACGTTTCCTTTTGGAAACGTCCTTTGCTTTGCCTTATTTATCAAAATATATTTTCTGCGATGCCTTACTTTAAGATGCCCAACGCCATATCCCGGAAAATACCAGGCCGGCGTTCCAATTCGCGGAATGTGCCCCGTTCCACGATCTCCCCCTTGTCCATCACGATGATCTCATCGCAGTTTTGCAGGGTAGACAGTCGGTGCGCAATGGACAAGATGGTCGTGCCGCATTCCTCTTTGAGCTTCTCGATCTCCTGCTGAATCCATTTTTCCGATGCATTATCCAAAGCAGAGGTCGCTTCGTCCAAAATCAGAATTTTCGGTTTGCGCAAGAAAATGCGTGCCAAGGCGATACGTTGCCGCTGTCCGCCAGATAGGTTGCGGCCGCCCTCCGAAAGCATAGTCTGATAGCCGCTCGGCATTTTTTCAATGTCAGATGCAATATTCGCTCTTCGCGCGGCTTCCTTCACCTCGGACAGACTGACCTCCCGCTCGATGCCATAGCAGATGTTGTGATACACCGTGTCAGCGACCAGAAACGGGGTTTGCGGAACGATGGCAACATGCTCTGCGATATTCCGTCGCGAAAGCTGGGATAAGGAAACACCGCCCAGACGGACTTCCCCTTCCGCTTGTTCCAGCTTATCAATGATTTTGATGAGCGTGGATTTGCCGCAGCCGCTTGGCCCTGCAATGCCGATGAATTTCCCTGCGGGGATGGACAGGCTGATATCGTGTAAAATGGCCTGATCGGTTTTTTCAGGGTAGGAAAAACGAACATGGCGGATCTCGATATCATTGGATGAAAAAGCAGCATCTGGAGCAGCTGCCTGTTCCTGATATGAAAAATCCAGCGGGATATCGACCATTTGAAAATAGTCCGCCGCCAACACCGTACACTCGGAAAACTCGTCCAGAATTCGGTGCAGCTCGCGCAGTGGTCCGGTCAGCTGGGTAAAGCACAGATAGGCGGTGAGCACGGTACCGACGGAAATGATTTGTCGCGAGGCCAAAAAGACCGAGGCGCCGATCACGACCACGCTGAACAAGGCCTCGTTGATGAACTTCAGACAGTCGTAAAACGCCATTGCCTTGTGATGCCGCATCTCCTTTTTTCGCAGCTGCTCGGAACAGGTCTGGATGCGTGCGCTTTCGGCCTGTGCGCTATCCAGCGCGCGGATGGTTTCTATGCCGCCCAATAGCTCCACCATGGTTCCGTCCAGATCTGCTTTGGTTTCCATCAGTTCGACACGGATACCTTTTTGCGTGCTGATCTGCCGCAGGACAATAAACGTGCCGATGGGAATGACCAGAACGACTAGGCAGGCGACTGGCACAGGCAGTTGCAAAAAGATGGTGACAACGGCAGCCACACCAGTGGTCACCGCGGGTGCAAAGTCCATAAACAACAGCTTAATCAGCTTGACCGTACCTTCCAGACTGCGGTTGAGCCTGCCGTGGATATTGCCGGTCATATGGCTGCGGAAGTAGGAAAGCGGTGCCAGCAGCAGTGACGTAGCGGCTTTTTGCCGCGCGTTTTTTTCCGCTTGCGTTGCGGTATCCTCCACAATTAGACGGCGCACCACCTTGATGATCTCATTGATCACATTGACCGCTAAAATCGCAATCAAAATCGGCACAACCGACCAGAATGCGACCTGCTCACCGGCTAATACGCTGTCGGTCAGATAACCGATGGCGAGCGGTGTAAACTGGCTCAAGACAGCCGAAACGCCTAATATCATCAGAACGCAGAAGAACCCCAGTTTCTGCCGCGACGGAAGTAAATCAAAAATCTTTTTCCACATTTTTTCTGATTTCGTGCTCATGATACGCATGCCCCTCTTATGGTGTGGATCATTGTTATTAACATCATAGCGCAATTACAGAGGATTGCAAATACCAAATACGCAAAAATCATTGGACGGATCGGCGGAGCAGCTTTGTCAAACAGAAAAACGGGACAGCAAATTGCTGCCCCGTTTTTCATTGGTATGGTGATATGCCAATCGCTGGTTTCTGGTTTAAAACAGGTTTTCGTCGCGCCATTCGCGGTCGGCGTCTATAACGGCCTGCCGCGCTTCTTCATATTCGCGTTCGCTGATGCCGGGAATCGGGCTGCCGCTGTCCGAAGAGGACGAGCCGCAGGCTGCCAGCAAGCCCGCGCAGGAGCACGCCAAAAGGAGCAGTGCGAAAAACTTTTTCATTTCAGTCTTCTCCTTTTATTGGAAAAATCCGTTTTCCGAGTCCCAAGTGCCGGAGCTCCAACCGTCCTCCAAGCTTTGATAGCTGTCATAGGAATCACGATCGTTTTCGTACAGGTAGTCCTCAAAGTCATTGTCGGAGTTGTAGCTGTCATCGGAAACAAATCCGTTTTCCGAATCCCATTCGCCGGAATTCCAGCCTTCTTCCAAATCCTGATAGAATTCATAAGAATCCGGGTCGTTATCCTTTAAGTAGTCCTCAAACGAGTAGTCATCGGGATCAATATCCGAAGAGCGGCTGCTCGAGGAAGAGGAGGAATAGGAAGACGAGGAGCCACTGTCGGAATAGGAGTCTGAGGAACTCGAATCCGACGTGGTTTCCTGCGAGGAAGTCGTCGCGGGAGACGAAATATCATCGCTCTCATCGACTGTGCTTTCGCTGCCCCCTCCGCAGGCCGTCAGAGACAATGCCAGACTTGCCGCAAGCAACATACTGAAAAGCTTTTTGTACATAGAGAAACCCACCCTTTCATTCTTTGAAACAAGCTTGAAAAAAGCGTTGTTTTCTATATTATGACATCACAGTATGGATTTGTCAAACTGGAGACGTGTGATTTTCAATTTACTGCGTTATCACGTGGTGTCATCCGGCGGGGAGGAAGCGCACCGTCCCCCTTGCGTAGGAATGGCGGAAGAATGCCCATAATCAGGGCGTGTAATGGGGCAAGTGGGGAAAGAAAAAACGGAAGTTTCATTCCGGTATCAGTATGACAACAATGTTGTTACCTTTGTTGTTTTGGTTCTACATTTGTGGTATATAATCCTTTGCCAGAGAATTCGACAAATTATGAGCAACGAAGGGAACGGATGGAAATGAGGACACAGTCCATGTTGGCTGGTGTTTTGGCAGCGCTTTGTTTGACCGGTTGTTCCGGTCGGACACAGGCAGGGGAACAGACACAATTATCCAATGGGGGAACAGGACAAGCACAGACGCAGCGCACCGCCTTTGCGGATACGGCGCTGGTCGGCAATTCTTATATCGACAGCTTTTATACCTATGACGCGATGCCAGGAGCGTCTTATTATTACCGTGTTGGGCTCAATGTCAACAGTGTTTTCGATCAGCCGATGCTGTTGGGCGAGGATACCGAAACCCCGGTCATCGAGCGGCTGCAAGAGCAGGATTTTGCACATATTATCTTTTTCTTCGGGGAAAACGAGCTTGGCTGGACCAACCGAACAGCGTTTACGGAGGAATATACCAAAGTGATTGAGACGGCGCGTTCGTATTGTCCGGATGCTGTCATCTATCTTTCGGCCATCCCTCCGGTGTCGGAGGAAGCGTCTGAGAAAAACGAGGACAATACCAATAATGCTTCGATTCAGGCGTGCAACGCGGAGATTGAGCAGATCGCGGAAGAAAATGGCGCGGTATATGTGGATGCCTTTTCGGCGCTGGCGGACGAAAACGGCTGCTTGCCTGCGGATGCGGCGGCGGATGGCATCCATCCCGCAAAGGAATATACGGAAAAATGGGCGGAACTTCTCAAAGAGAGCATTGCGGAGGCGGAAGAAAAATGAGACAGCAGATGAAACGGTGTGCGGCAGCGCTGGCTGCCGCCCTTTGCATGACAGTGGCAGGCTGCGGCAAGCAGCAGGCGGAAATCAATCCGGCGGATGCCGTACAGCAACTGAAGGACAGCATGAGCTTTACCGATCAGATGACTGATATGGACAGCGCGGGCGCTTGCCGATTTTATGATGTCGATACGGAGTTGGTGCAGGACAGCGCGGCCTATGTGGGCAGCGGTGCGACGGCGGAGAGCCTTGCGGTGTTCGAGGCGACCGATGCAGACGCAGCACAGAGCATTGCTGATGCGCTGCAAACCTTTACAGACAGTTGGATCAAGGGCTATTCGGATTATAAGCCGGAGGAAGTGCCTAAGCTGGAAAGCGCAGTGCTCGAGCAGGACGGTGTCTATGTTGTGTTCTGCGTTACAGCGGACAATGCCGCGGCGAAAACAGCCGTGCAGGACTTGCTGAATCCGTAAAGGCGGTGCCAAATTGAGCTTCGCCGGGTTGGCTTTTCTGTTTTTCTTCCTGCCGATCGTTTTGGTGGGATATTATTGTTTTCCGCGCCGATGGCGCAATGTGTTTTTGCTGGCGGCCAATCTGGTTTTCTATGGATGGGGAGAACCGTGGTTTCTGCCGGTCATTCTGCTCACAGCGGTTGCCAATTGGCTGATTGGACGTCGCATTACCGCCTGCGCCGAAGCAGGGACCCGTCGGCTGTGGCTGATTGCCGCGCTGGTGCTCGATCTGGGTCTGTTGATTGTATTCAAGTATACCGGTTTTTTGCTGGATACGATGGGGCTGGGGCAGGTGCTTGCAAAGCCGCTCCCGCTGCCGCTCGGCATCTCGTTTTATACCTTCCAAGTGATTTCTTATGTGGTGGATGTTTATCGCAAAACCGCGCCCGCGGAGAAAAGTGTGGTGTCCTTTGCCACTTATATGACCTTTTTCCCGCAGCTGATCGCCGGGCCGATTGTGCGCTATGAGGAGCTGCGCGGCCAACTAGCAGCGCGCGAGGAAACTTGGAACAAGATCGCCAACGGCTTTTGCCTGCTGATGATCGGTCTCGGCAAAAAGATGCTGTTGGCCAATCCCATGGGACAGCTGTGGGAGGGTTTACGCGCGCTGCCGGATGGCATCGGACTACTGGGTGCGTGGATGGGCGCGGCTGCGTTTACCATGCAGATATACTTTGATTTTTCTGGTTATTCAGATATGGCGCGTGGACTGGGCAGCATGTTCGGGTTTGAAATCCCGGTCAACTTCCGCTATCCTTATGCCGCGCAGAGCATCAAAGAGTTTTGGCGACGCTGGCATATCACGCTCAGCCAATGGTTCCGCGATTATGTGTATATCCCGCTGGGCGGCAGCCGCTGCGGGACGACGCGGACGTTTGTCAATTTGTTCATCGTTTGGGTGCTGACCGGACTGTGGCACGGCGCAGCATGGAACTATGTGCTGTGGGGACTGTATTACTTTGTCTTGCTCACAGCGGAACGCCTGATCGGGGAGGCGCGGCTGGCGCGCATACCGTGTGTGCTGCGGCACATCTTGACCATGGCGCTGGTCATGCTGGGCTGGGTGTTGTTTGCCATCGAGGATTTCAGCGCGCTGGCGAGGTATCTGCACGCTATGTTTACCCTGTCGGGTGGCTGGATCGGTGCGCAGGCGGCGGTCTGGGTGCTGTCCTATCTGCCGCTGTTCCTCGTGGCGGTGTTGGCGTCCCTGCCGCTTGCAGCCCGGTTGGTGCAGCGCCATGATCAGGCGCGCTTCGTGCAGTGGGGCGCACCGGTTTGGTGCCTGCTGCTGCTTGCAGCAAGCTGTGCGGCGTTGGTGGCGCAGAGTTATAATCCGTTTTTGTATTTTCGGTTCTAAAGGAGACAATACGCATGCAATTTCGGCATCCCCGTGCGGTGGCGCTTTTGTTCGCCGGGGTTTTGATTGGTACGCAAGCGGCATTTTGGTTGCTGCCGCGGCGTTCTTTTTCGCAAAACGAGAAGCGTGTGCTGGCGCAGAAGCCTGTTATCAGTGCAGAGGGCATCGCGGACGGCAGCCTGTTTCAGGACGTGGAACAGTATCTGTCCGATCATTTCCCGGGACGAGATGGATGGGTGGGCGCAAATGCTTATCTGGAGCAGGCAGAGGGACGGGGCGCTGCGGGCAGTATTATCTCCGGTGCAGATGGATGGCTGTTTCCCGCGCCGCTTTCGGACGACAGACAGATCTTGTAGGACAATATGCAGGCAATCACCGCGTTTGCGCAGGCGCAATCCGTGCCGGTTTATCTGATGGTGATTCCGACCGCGGGCGCAGTGGTGGAGGACAAGCTGCCCGCTTTGCATCTGGATTACCCGGATGCAGATATGCTGGAGCAGGCGCGGCGCATCGCGGGCGACAGCCTGCAATGGCTGGACGTGATGGAAGATTTTAGCACTGCAGAAGAGAGGGACAAACTCTATTATCGTACCGACCACCACTGGACAACCGAGGGCGCTTATCGTGCATACTGTCTGCTGATGCAGGAGATGAGGGAGCCAGCCGTCTCACGCGACGCTTTTTCGGTGGAGCGGGTGTCGGATTTTTACGGCACTTCGTACTCCAAAAGCGGCCTGTGGCTGACGCCGCCGGATGAGATCGAACTGTGGACCGATCCGGATTTGCAAGCGGTAATCAGCGTGCATGACGGCAACCGTCGGGAGCCGATTGTGCAGCAGGGCATGCTGTTTCGGGAATATCTCAGCGAGGCGGATAAATATCCGGTATTCTTGAGCGGCAATCATGCGCGCATCCATATTGAAACCAACGCGGATAGTGACAAGCGGCTGCTGGTGGTAAAGGATTCCTATGCTCATGCACTTGCTCCTTTCCTTGCGGAGGAATATCGCACGATCGACTTGATCGACCTGCGGTATTTCAAGCGGCAGACGGTTTCGGATTGGATGCAGGAGCATCCGGTCGATGAAGTCCTGTTTGTCTATGGTTTGAGCAGTCTAGCAGAGGACAAAAATCTGCAATGGCTGGCATAATTTAAATGAAAAAGCCGATGTGCAATTGACTGCACATCGGCTTTTTCAAGTAGCAGGCTTATCGACGGAGTGCCATCTCCCGCAGATGCTCCAGGTCAGCCGCATCCGGATGGGACAGCGCGGCATCGAAGTTGTCGAGCATGGCCTGACGGCGCGGGCTGTTCTCCATGGCTTCGTAGCGGGCGCGGACAGTCGCAGGCATTTTACCCTGACACATGTAGCTGCCGCATACGGTCGCGCCATCCGGCAGGTTCTGACGTGCGGCGGACAGGATTTTGTCGAAATATTCCGGCGCGCCGCCGAAGCCCGCCGTGCCGAACAGAAATACCTCCTGCGTGGTCACACGCGAGAGAAATGCAGCGGTGTCTGCGTCGCAGGTGCCCTTGTCCGTCCAGAAGCCGACATAGATGCGTTCGGCGCGCAGGGCTTCGTCGCTTGACGTGCCGAAATACAGGCAGTCATCGGCAGGCAGGGTATCGCGGAGGGTTTCAGCCAGCAGGCGGGTGTTGCCGGTCTTGCTGCTGTAAACGATTGCGTAAGTCATGCGTTTTCCTTCCTTTCATAGATGCAATGTACGCCTTGGTGGGCCATCATGCCGCCAAGGCATTTTTTGTTGCAGCGCACACAGCGCCGAATTTCGTTTGCATGGCCGGAGCAAACCTTGCGCGGCCAGTCCGGATCGGCAATCAGCTGGCGACTCATGGCCGCGCAATCAATGCGGCCAGAGGCAAGCTGCTGCTCGATGAAGTCCGGCTGCGTCAGTCCGCCGACACCGCAGATGGGCAGCTTCGTCAGCTGCCGTACCGCGTCGCAGAACGGCAGAAAGCAGCCTTCTGCGTGGAAATATGGATGATTGGCAGGCGGAATGGTGTCGGTCAGTTCGCCGTGGTTCGCCAGCGTGACATGAAAGCTGGTCACGCCTGCCTGCTCGAGCAGTAGGACGAATACGGGAAGCTCCTCCTGCAATACGCCAGCGTTGCCATAGTGCGGATTTTCCTGCCGCACGGCCAGCTTGTAGTCGATCGGCAGATCAGGCAGGCGGCGGCGCACTGCCTTGACAGCCTCAACAGCGAAACGCGCGCGGTTTTCCGGGCTGCCGCCGTATTCATCCGTGCGGTGGTTGTATACGGTTGAGCTGAAGCTGCCGCACATGCGGTCGCCGTGAATTTGCACCATGTCGAAGCCTGCTTTGTACGCGAGCACGGCAGCGTCCCCGAAGGCATCCGTGATTTCGTGAATCTTGCGTACCGGCAAATTGGTGATATACGGCCCGACCTGTTCATTCAGCAGCGGGCGCAGGTCGGCCATGCTGATGCGCTTGGTGAGCACACCCGGGATGTACTTGAGCATGGCTTTGATATTGGAATCTGACTGGTGCAGCTGCGCACACAGCAGGCAACCCTCAGCATGCACGGTTTCGGCAATGCGCTGATAGAGGGCGAAGCCCTTTTTGGTGTAAAGCGACGGGCCGAAGCCGTGCTTCAGCACCGGCACATCGCCCAGAATAATCATCGCGCAGCCGCCCGCGGCGATAGCGCGATAGCGGGCGATTAGTTCGTCCTCGGACAGACCCATCGAGGTGGGGGCAAAAATGATGCGGTTTTTCAGGGTCAGCCCGCCGTAGTTTACCGGGCTGTTTATCGTCTCGTACATAGCTTGGTATTCGCTTCCTTTTCTTTGACTTTGGCGAGCAGCGCCAGTAGCTGTGCGCGTTCCTGTTCGCTCAGCGGCTGCAGCACATCGTTGTCCCAGTCAAAAAACACTTGATGACTGGTTTCAAACGCCTGCATGCCCTTTTCGCTCAGGGTCAGGCGATAGGCACGGCCCTGTTTTTCCCGCAGGAAGAAACCGTCCTCCACCAGCCGCAGTGTGCTGCGCTGGCAGTAGCCCCAGTCCAGACCGAGTGCGTTCGTCAGTTCGGCCTGTGTGCAGCCCGGATGGCGGCCGACATAGAGCAGCGGATACAGTAGTCCCTGGCTCAGCCCGATCTGCTCAAGCACATGCGCAGTATAGGCGGTGAAGCTGCGGGACAGCACCGTGGAATAATAGGCTAAGGTATTGACCATCAGGAATATACTCCTTTCTTGACTTTGTCAAGTATAAGCCTAAGACTTGACAAAGTCAAGTATGAATTACGGAATTTTCATTTTGTTCACAAAGGGGGAATGTGCGTTGTGGCTTGACAGCTGCCGCTGCGCGCGGTATAATACCATCCGAGGGAATGAAGTGCTCCCGTGGCATAAGAGCCAAAACCGCTGATAAAGCTGATGACTTCTGCAAATTGTTTGCAGGGTTATCAGCTTTTTTTGTGCCTGCAAACGGGAAACAAGGAGGAAAATACGATGTTAACAAGTCTTGCCCTGATTTTTCTGGTAGGGATGAGCTTGGGATGGATCGTCACCCGGCTGCGGCTGCCCAGTCTGCTGGGCATGCTGCTGACCGGCATCCTGCTCGGGCCGTATGTGCTCAACCTGCTGGACGCGTCCATTTTGGGCATCTCTGCTGACCTACGTCAGCTCGCACTTATCATTATCTTGACGCGCGCAGGACTGTCGCTCAATCTGGAAGATTTGAAAAAAGTGGGCCGTCCGGCGGTGCTGCTGTGCTTTGTACCCGCCTGCTTTGAAATGATGGGTATGATCCTGCTCGCACCGCGGCTGCTCGGTATTTCGGTGCTGGATGCCGCTATCATGGGCGCGGTAGTGGCGGCGGTGTCGCCCGCCGTTATCGTGCCCAAAATGCTGCGGCTGATGGAACTAGGGTACGGCGCGCGGCACAGCATCCCGCAGATGATTTTGGCGGGCGCATCGGTGGACGATGTGTTTGTTATTGTCATGTTTACCGCCTTTACCGGTCTTGCGCAGGGTGGCACGGTATCGCCCGCGACGTTTGTGCAGATTCCGGTCTCGATTGTGACTGGCATTGCGTTCGGCCTGCTGGCGGGTGTCGCGTTCGGTGCGGTGTACCGCCGCATTCATGTGCGCGACTCGGTCAAGGTGGTCGTGCTGCTCAGCCTGTCGTTTCTGTTTGTCGCACTGGAAAACGCGCTCAAGGGCATCGTGCCGTTTTCCGGACTGCTCGCGGTGATGAGCTGCGGCATTGCAATCAACCGTCGCCGTCCCGAGCTGGCGGCGCGCCTGTCGGGCAAGTATAACCGCCTGTGGGTTGCGGCTGAAGTGCTGCTGTTCGTGCTGGTCGGTGCGACGGTGGACATCGGCTATGCGGCAGCAGCGGGTGTTGCGGCCGTGCTGGTCGTGCTGGGCGCGCTGGTGTTCCGCATGGCGGGCGTGTTTGTTTGCCTGCTGCACACCGCGCTTGACCGAAAGGAGCGTCTGTTCTGCATGCTGGCTTACACGCCCAAGGCGACCGTACAGGCTGCAATTGGTTCGGTGCCGCTCTCGCTTGGTTTGGGCTGCGGACAGATCGTACTGACCGTGGCAGTACTTGCCATCCTGATCACCGCGCCGCTCGGTGCGTTTGCGATCGACCTGACCTACCGCCGTCTGCTCGGGCAGGCGGATGCGCCGCAGGAAACCGCGGCATAACAACAGAAAAAGACGGCTTGAGCACTGCTCAAGCCGTCTTTTTTATTGCTGCTGCACCTGCTGGCGCAGCTTATAGTGCATCAGTTTGCCGGTCGCTGTGTGCGGCAGCTCTTTGACAATATGGTAAATCCGGGGCCACTTATAAGAGGACAGCATCGGACTGTGTACGCAGTAGTCCTTGAGTTCCTCTACTGTCAGGCTCTCGTCCGACGGGACAACATACGCCGCGACCACCTCGCCGCGCAGCTGGTCAGGCACGCCGATGACCGCGCTTTCCGCAACCTTGGGGTGTTCGTTCAGCACTGCTTCGATCTGGGTGGGATAGATGTTTTCGCCCGCGGACACGATCATATCGTCCTTGCGGCCGGACACGGTGACAAATTCGTTTTCATCCCATACGCCCACGTCGCCCGTGTACAGCCAGCCTTTGTAGAACTTCTGGGCGGTCATTTCCGGGTTGTTGAAGTAGCAGAACGCGCTTTTTGCAGGCGAAGAAATGATGATTTCGCCCGGCGTTTCGTTGTCATGCGGAACGGTTTCTTCCGGTTCGGCATGTGTGCCGTCCTCATGGATGGCGACTAGCCGCACCTCGTCATCCGTGCACGAGCGTCCGGCGGAGCCAGCCATTTCCGGCAGGTCGAACGGGCGCAGGAAGGTGTTCCAGAAGGTTTCGGTCGTGCCGTAGCCGTTGAAAATGTTGGGGGTCAAAAGCTGCATGTATTTTTCGCATGCGGCTTTTTCAAACGGTGCGCCCATCGTGACGATGCCGCGCAGCGCGGACAGGTCGGCGGGCGTGCGCTCCTGCGTGCGGGCGAGCATCGCAATGATGGTCGGCACACCAATCAGGAACGAGATCTGATACTTTTCAGCGTATTCCAGACAGCGCTTGGGAGCAAAGTCGCGCAGGATGACGACCTCACCGCCCGCGTACAGCGTCGGGCACGGTCCGCCCGAATGGATGCCGCCGCGGTGGAACCACGGGGTCATGTTCATCGTGCGGTCAGTCGGGCCAAGCGGAAAGTGCATCATTACATCGTGCGCGGACAGCACTTCGTTGATATTGTTGATCGGCACACCCTTGGGACGATTGGTCGTGCCCGAGGTGTAAAGCCGGGTGGTTTCATCGTAGATATGCGGCGCAAAGTCGATCGGGGGATCGGTTTCGGGCTGTGCGGCAGTGTAATCGTCATAGCGCACATGACCGTCGGGTGTCTGTGCGCCGCCCTTGTAGTCCACCATCACGACGCAGGCAGGCTTATGCTCGCACAGTTCGAGCGCCCCGCCGGAAAGTTCTCCGAATTCCGCATCATAGATGAACGCCTTGGGGCGGCTGTCGTCGATCACGAGCGCAATTTCGCCTGCACCTTGGCGGTAGTTGACCGGACAGGCGATGGCGCCGATTTTATGCGCTGCCAGATAGCAGAACACAAATTCGGGCGAGTTGAGCAGGGTGAACATCACCACGTCGTTTTTGCCCACACCGTCTGCGCGCAGCGCGTGCGCCAGTCGGTTGGCTTCGGCATTGAGTTGGGCATACGTCCAGCGACGGCCGGAGAGTGGGTCATGCAGCGCGGGACGGCTGCCAAAGCGGGAGACGTTGCGCAGAAAGCCGTTCAGATAGGTAAAACGTGTTTCAAACGTCTCGCGGAACATGGTGATATCATAGGTGTATTGGTTTTGCAAAGTGGGATTCGCCTCATTTCTGGTATTGGGACACGATAATGCTGGAGTTTTGGCCGCCGAAGCCCAAAGAATTGGACATAGCGGCGGAAATTTTGGCCGGACGCGCGGTGTTCGGTACATAATCGAGGTCGCAGTCAGGGTCAGGGGTAGTCAGATGCAGCGTCGGCGGCAGCATGCCGGTCTGGATTGCCTTGATGCAGGCGATTGCTTCAGTCAGGCCACCCGCGCCCATCAGGTGACCGGTCGCGGACTTGGTCGAGGACATCGGAGGCGCGGATTCGCGTCCACCGAATACAGTTTTGACCGCCAGTGTTTCGGCTTTGTCACCCAGCGGGGTAGAGGTGCCGTGTGCGTTGATATAACTGATGTCGGACGGCTGCATGCCGGCTTTTTTGAGCGCCAGCTGCATACAGCGGGCCGCGCCTGCACCGTCTGGGCAGGGAGCGGTGACATGGTGCGCATCCGAGGTGTTGGCGTAGCCTGCCAGCACGGCATGGATTTTCGCGCCGCGCGCCAGCGCGTGCTCTTCGGTTTCGATCAGCAGCGCGCCGCCGCCTTCGCCGATGACAAAGCCATCCCGCTCTGCGTCGAACGGACGACAGGCGGTTTCGGGGTCGTCGTTGCGGCGGGAGAGCGCCTTGGCCTGCGACAGACCGGACACAACGATCGGGCACAGGATGCTTTCACCGCCGACCGCGAGCACGGCATCCGCTTCGCCCGCGCGCAGCAGCATGGCGGCGGTCATGATCGCGTCGCCGCCCGCCGAGCAGGCGGTATTGAGCGTCAGGCTCGGCCCGCGGATGCCGCGCGCAATCGCAATCTGTGCGGCGGCGATGTTGCCGATGGTCATGGGCACAAAGCGAGGGCCGACGCGATGTCCCGCGTCGAAGGCGGCTTGCGTCTGCGCCACCGTGGTCACGCCGTCCATGGCTGTGCCCATGACAATGCCGATGCGGTCGGCCTCCGGCTCGATGGCAAGGCCGCTGTCTGTCAGCGCTTCCTGCGCTGCAACGAATGCGAACTGCATGAATGGGTCCATCGTGCGTGCAAGGGTTTTGGGCATGTGGTCAGCGGGATCAAAGCCTTTTAACTCGGCTGCGATCTGCACTGGAAGGTCGGATGCGTCGAAGCGCGTGATCCGACCGATGCCGCAATGACCGGAAACCAGCGCCTCCCAGTAGGCAGAAACCCCGATGCCGATGGGCGTGACCGCCCCCATGCCTGTGATGACCAGTGTTTTCTCTTTCATAGTATTCCCCATTTTATAGCAGGCTTCCAGCGGTTTCTTTCATGGCAGTTTTCTTCTGTGCATGTGTCCGAAACTGTGGTTACCGTAGTATTATTCATATTTATTATACCAGAAAGTGGTGAAAAGTAAAAGTGCATTTCGGATGTGGATTGCACATTATGTTGTGTTATGTATGATGAATGTACATATATTCTGCATAAATAGGACGGATGATATACACGATGGCAAAAGGCGGAAGGCGTTTGTGAGAAAATTTTGTCACATATGTAAAAACGCAGATCGGAGAAATCCGATCTGCGTTCAGGAAAGTACAGAGAGGTCTGCTTCGCGGTTATTCCTCCGTGCGCAGACGCTCGACAATGGTGTGGCGCACGGCGCTGCGGCAGGTGATGAGCGGGATGGCAAGCCCCAGCAATACGAACACCGGCAGCAGCAGCGCAAAAGGCAGGAGCGTAAAGCGATAGGAGAAAAACCAGAACACGGTCGAGCAGCCTGTACCGATAACTGGGCCAAGCGTCACACTCAGCGCAAAGCTGAGTGCAAGCGCAAGAATGGCGTAGTATAACCCCTCCAGCATCAGCATGCGCTTGAGCTGTGTGCCCGTCATGCCGATGGCTTGCAGCACAGCAAACTCATGCCGCCGTGTAATGATGCCGGTCAGCACAGCGTTAAGGAAGTTGAGCACGCCCACCAGTCCGATAATCAGGCTGAGTGCACTGCCCAGCGTCAGGAACATGGTACGAAATCCCTCGAACTCGGCCTGATAAGTCTTTTTGCTTTCGTAATCGAAGAGCGGCTGCACGTTTTCGGTGTAGTCGGCGAGAAAGGCTTCCATGCGGTCGGTTGCATCGTCCGCCGTGTCGAATACATAGGTCATCACCGAACTGGTCTGTGTATCCTGCTTGAACCGCTCGGCACCCATGACGAACTGGTCGGCGCCATAAAAGCGGTAGTCAATCGAGCCGGGGATCAGAACCGCCGCCACGACCGTATATTCCGCGTCGCGATAGGTTTTGGCGCGCGAGATAATGTCGCGGTCACCCATATAGGCTGCATCTACCTCATCCGCGGGGATGACCTCGCCCGTATCCGCATAATAGTATTCCAGTTCCTCCACATAGCGCAGGTGTACCGTGTCGCCCACCTTCGCCCAGTGGGATTGTTCTTCCGGGTCGCCGTAGTCGTCTGCGGTGTAGACTGCGGCGACTGCATTTTTCGTTGGGTCGGACAGGTCGGACAGATCGCCGTCCAGCACGGTGATGCGCGAGAGCGGGAAATCCTCCATGCCGTACAGCTGGGCGCGGTCGGCCAGCAGACCGTCATCTGTGTGTTCAGTTTGCTGCACCATCAAATCGAGCGCTTCTGCTGTATTCCATCGTCCCCAGCTCTGGCGGTACCAGTCTTCGGTGACGAATTCCTGCACGCCGGAAACCTGCCCATAAATGCGGCCGGATTCGGTGATACCGCCGACGGCGTCGATGTCTGCGATAACGTTTTCGGGGACGGCTTCATCGGTCGAGGTAAAGCCCGCGCCGGTTTGGAAATAAGATGCATCGCCCACAATGAAATCGACGGCTGATTTGTCCGCTAAATATTTGTCCATATCAAAGCCGATGGCAAAGGTGTAGGTCATTTGCATGAGCACAACCGCAAGGGCAAGCGATATGACCGTGATGACCGTTTTACCGCGGCTGCGGCCGAGATTTGCCCATGCCATGTGTGGCAGGCGTGCACCAGAGGGCTTGCGGGCGGCATGCTTGCCGCAGCGCGCTTTGGACAGATGCACGCCAGCATCGGTATAGCGTACCGCTTCGACGGGCGAGACGCGCGCGGCCATTTTGCCGGGTTTGCGGCAGGAAATGCGCACGGTCAGCAGCGAAAAAACCGCTGCGCCGACAAAAATCAACGGGTTAAAAGATACAAAGCTGCCGGTATTGGACGTTTGCTCCATGATGATCGGTGTCAGCTTGACGCCGAGAGCAAAGCCGACGATCCAGCCGAGCGGGATACCAAAGAGCGAAAGCAGGAACGCCTGCCGCCGGATCATGCGGCGGATCTGCTTGCCGGTCGTGCCGATGGTTTTGAGCAAACCATAAAAGCGGATATCGTTCGTCACCGAGATTTGAAACACGTTGTAGATAATCAAATATCCGGTGAACATGATGAGCAGCAGCATGGCAATCATTGCAATCACGCTCATCGGATCGGCTGCCGCGTCAAACTGCGCGGCCGAGTAGCCCCAGTTGACGCCGATGGCGATATAGTTGTCCGCCTCGGGGTCGCTGCATTGATAGCCATGGTTTGCGAGTACCTGCTCCGCCTTTTCCCGGATGTGGAACGCATTGTTAAACATCATGTCCAAGTGCCATTTGCCGGTCTGGCTTTGCGGTGCGCCTGTAGAAAGTCCGCATAGTTCCTCGGCCGCGGAGCGCGGCAGGATGACGTTGGATGCAACGATCGCGCTGTCATACTCCCACCAGCCGGAAAGGGTAAACGTGCGCTCCACGTATTTCGCATCCTGCGTGTTTTCGTCGATGCCGACCGGAATCGTGAATTTAGCGCCTACTTTTGGCTCGATGCCCAGCAGTGCGAGCACGCGGGTGTCGGTCGCGGCCTCGTCCGTGCCTTCGCGTGGGAGTCTACCCTCAGCCGGCTCGATGAAATAATGCTTGGCTTCGTTTTCGTCCATGTAGCTGATTTCGATATGGCTTTTGTTAAACGGCGGCTCGTCGTTCGTCATGCCGATGAACAGCCGCGTACCGGTTTCTTTGGCGAGCGGGTCGTCTTGAAGCTCCAGCAGCTGTTGTTCGGTCAGGTTTTTAAAGGTGGCGTGCATATCCCCGCCTGCTTGCCGGAAATTCTGCTGCTGAAAGGAGTAGTTGATGGATGCGCCGATCGTGAACAGTGAGGTGAACAGCACAGTTGTCAGCGCAATGGCAATGACCGCGATAATGTTGCGGTTTCTGGATGATTTCAGGCTGCGGTCGGACAGGCGGCGGATGCATTTGCGGTTGGATACCTTGAGCATGTCGCGCACCCCCTTACGCGTGCACGATCTGCCCGTCCTCAATGCGGACGATGCGGTGCGCAAGCTGGGCGATCTCCTCGTTGTGAGTGATCATGACGATGGTCTGGCCGAACTTTTCACCCGTCACTTTTAGAAGTGCCAGCACGTCCTGACTGGTGCGGCTGTCGAGGTTGCCGGTCGGCTCGTCGGCCAGAACAATCGCGGGCTTGGTGGCGAGTGCCCGGGCGATGGCCACGCGCTGCTGCTGCCCGCCGGAAAGCTGGCTGGGCAGGTTTGTCAGCTTGCTTTCCAACCCCAGCGTGCGGATGATTTCATCGACATAGGTGCGGTCAATTGTGCCGCCGTCCAGCTCGATCGGCAGCACAATGTTTTCGTATACGCTGAGCACAGGCACCAGATTGTATGCCTGAAACACAAAGCCGATCTTGCGGCGCCGGAAAATGGTCAGTTCATCGTCCCTCAGTGTGAAAATATCGCTGCCGTCGACGAATACCTTGCCGTCTGTCGGGCGATCCAACCCACCGAGCATGTGCAGCAGGGTGGATTTGCCTGAGCCGGATGTGCCGACCACTGCGACAAACTCGCCGCTCTCCACCGTCAGATTGACACCGTCGAGTGCATGTACTGCGGTGTCGCCCGCGCCATAGATCTTGCGCAGGTTCTGCGTTTGTAAAACCGTCATAGCCATGTTCCTTCCTGAAAAAAAGTCTGCATTGCACCGGTGTTCCGGTACAATACAGACGATATCACAACAATCTATCCAGAGCCTTTCTGAAATATAACAGTTTTGTCACATTTAGGCTTCTCTGCGCGGCAGAAACAGCGAAAAGGTACTGCCTGCGCCCGGATGTGAGGATACTTTGATATAGCCGCCGTTTGCTGCGGCAATTTCTCGCGCAAGATATAGTCCCAGCCCAACGCCAGGCGCTTCCTGCGCGGCGGGCGTACGGTAAAAGCGGGCAAATACGCGGCTGGATTCCTCTTCACTCAAACCGATGCCGGTGTCGGTCACGTCGATGCGGCAGAACAGCTCATACGGCACGACCGAGACAGTCACGCTGCCGCCTGCGGGTGTGTATTTGATCGCGTTATCGAGCAGGTTACCCAGCGCCTCTAGTGTCCATTTGTGGTCGAAGCATGCGGTCTCATCTGCGGGCGTGCCGGACAGAAAAATACCTTTTGCCGCCGCTTTGGGCGCGGCTTCCAGCAGCGCGTCCTGCACCAGAGTTGCAACGCTGTTCGGTTTGGCATGGACGGCGATCACACCGGTTTCCAGTCGTCCGGCCTTGACCAGCGCTTCGATCAGGAAACGCAGTTTCTCCGCCTGTGCGGACAGTGCCTGCACGCAGTCGCGGCAGTCCTCGGGCAAGGACTTGTCGCCCAGCAGTTCAGCATAAAGCAGAATATTGGCGATCGGCGTTTTGGTCTGATGGGATACGTCTGCGATCAGCGCCTGCACGTGCGCCTTTTGCTCGGCCAGCTGCGCTTTGGAGGTGCCGCTGGCTTCCAGATAGCGCTGCATCTTGGCTTCAATGGCGGATAAACGGCTTTCGTCAAAGCGAGATGCGGCAAATGTGCCGCCGATGGCATCATCCAGCATGCGGTCAAGCGTGTGCATGGTGCGGGACACCCGATAGCGGTCATAGCCGATGACAGCCGCTGCCAGGAGAACAGCGCAGAGCGCTATGATCCACGGTGTCATTGGTTCACCGCCCAGCCGTAGCCCACGCCGTATACGGTTTGGATAGGCGCATCTGCACCTAACTTGCGCCGCAGCCTTCCGACCGTCACTGACAGCGCGTTTTCGTCGACGTATTCCGCGCCGTCTGTCCAGATGCGGTCGACCAGTGTGCTGCGCGGCACGGTATGCCCACGGTTTTCAATCAGCAGGCGCAGCAGCCGCTGCTCGGTCTGGGACAGCTGCACCGTGCGTCCGTCCGCAGAAAAGCAAAGTGCGTCAAAATCGAATACAAAACCGTCCTGTCGAAACACGGTGGCAGACGGAGCGGGTGCAGCACGGCGCAGCGCGGCATCTACGCGGGCGCGTAGCACGGCCAGCGAAAAGGGCTTTGTGATATAGTCGTCTGCGCCCAGTGTCAGGCCGGTGACGATATCGGTTTCCAGGTCGTTTGCAGTCAGCAAAATGACCGGCGGGCCGCCTTTGGCGCGGATTTCTTCCAGCAGCGACAGTCCCGAGCCGTCTGGTAGGTTGATGTCCAACAAAGCAAGCGAAAAGGATGCAGTTTGCAGCGCCTGACGCGCTTCCGCGCAGCTTTTGGCCAGCGTGCAGGTGCGCGTGCCGTCCGACAGCGCGAGCACCAGTCCGCGGCCGAGCGCCGCATCATCCTCGATAATCAAAATCTGGTTCACAGAGCGTATCACCTCTGGGCCTATTGTAGCACAAAACCCGTGCGCATGCCAACGGGAAGGGCATGCGCACGGGCAAGCAAGTCAGGTGTGGATGTGCAGCGCGCGGCAGACGCTGCGGCGCGTCAGTCGGTAAACCAGATACAGCAGTGTGGATATTGCTGCCACCACGGCGGCGCAGGTCGCCATACCTTGCAGTTCGCTGCTCGTAAACCCATAGGGCGTGCCGTTGAAGTACAGCATAATCATATAAAACGCCCAGATCAGGCCGGTGCCGGTCAGTGCGGGCACAACAAACACGCGGCTGACCTGTCCGCGCACCGCGCGGAACAGATAAGCGTTTGGCGCGCCGAGGTGACGCAGATCGTCATATACGCGCGCGCTCGTCAGTGCGATGGTCATGCAGCGGGTGAACGCGATCACGATGACTGCCGCAAAGCAGACCAGCGCGATGAACACAAACAGCATCAGGAACACCGCCATCGTGGTGATAAAGTCGTTCTTGTCGAGCACGCGGAACTGCGGCATGTACTTCCAGTAAAGACGAAAAGCGGAGGAATCCCGGTCGGCATAGTCGATGGTGCCCAGACCGAGCGCGGCGGCATTTTTCGGGGCGAAGTCGTACGGTTCGTCCTTCTGCGCGGCGATGGCGGCGGATACATCGTCGTAGTAGTCGCCGACTTCGACCTCCGGGCCGGAGCGGTCGACGATTTCATCAAACAGCGCCTTGGCAAAAGTGTAGCTGTTCTCTGCGTCCGCGACGTTGAAGAATACATATTTCTCACGATAGATATCGTCCAGCCCAGCGGCGATAGCGGTATAATCCACGTTATCCAGCACATAGCAGCCCAGCAGCAGGGAATAGCGCAACGGTTCAGCGGGCGTTACATCGAGCGTTTTGCCGGTCGTCATATTGGTCAGATGAGTGACATCGCCGCCGGACAGATAGCTGCTGCCGCCCTCGTCATCAAGGACGTTGGCGCAGGTGCCGGACAGTATGTCGATGTTCTGTCCGGTCAGGGCGTTGTATGCGCGTTCCGAGAAAAACGTCGCGCCGTTCAGCAGCTCAGCGTAGGCGGTCGTATAGGTTGTGCCGAAGCCGGTTTCGGTCTCGATCGAGTAGGTACCGTCGACGCCCAGTACAGCTGCCTCCTGCTGCGCCCATGCGGTAATCTCGACCGCGGCTTCGTCTGCCAGCCGTTGCACCTCGTCCCGCTGAGGGATATCTTGATCCGCACGCCAGTGGTAGGCAAAGTCGACGGGGCGCGTGTCGTAGCTGTGCGCCATGCTGCTGCCCATCATGGGTGCGTAAAACGAAGCGAAATACGCTCCGCCGATCAGAAGTGCCATGACGAGCATGTTGCGCACGGTCTGGCGACCCTGAAATTTCATCATGGCATCCGAAATAATGGTTTTATAGCGGTTTTTGCGGCACCGCCAGCCGTTGACAACCGTGTGCAGCAACACCATATAGAGGCCGATCAGTACCGGCAGATAAAACACAGCATCCACCCAGCCGGGCGCGTACCAGTGCAGCACGCGGACAAAGAAGGAGGGCATCAGGTAGCCGAGCAGCGCTCCGCATACGGCAAGCATGATCCCGACCGGGCCATACCAGTGCGGGACAACGTGAATCGGTTCGGACTTGTGGGATTCCTGTACAATGTCAATGATGTTGGTGCGTCGGATGAAGCGCGCGGCCAGCAAAAACAGCATGATGACCACATAGGCCGAAAAGACCAGCGCGAGCAGATAGGCCTGCGGGTCAAAGGCGAGCGGCATTTCTTCCGAATCGACCAGCAGAAGGCGGAAGCATTGCCAGATGCACCATGCAAGCGGCGCGCCAAGCACCGCGCCTGCGGCGCAAGCGCTCAGAGACAGCACAGCCAGTTCGAACCCTAGTTCGTTGCGCAGTTGACGGCGCGACGCACCCAATGCGAGAAACACGCCGGTTTCGCGGGATTTCTGACGGAAGAACAGACCCGCGGCGTAGGTGGTGAACACCGCGCAGCCGATGACAGCCAGCACGAACACCATCATCACCTGCTTGCGGCTGTCGCCGCCCTCGGGCAGTACGGTTAGGATGGTTGGGGAGCGCATCATGCAGGCATAGGCGGTGATGAGCAGCACGGAAAAGAAACAGCATCCGGCCAGCAGGCCGTACTGCCCGCGGTTTTTGCGCCGCAGTGCGGCGTAAACTTCGGAAAAGGTGCGCATACCGCTCACTCCTTTCCCATTTCGCGGATAGCATCCAGCAGTGTGTCCTGAAATGCACCGCGCTCCTGCGCACCCTTGGAAAGGGTGCGCCATACCACGCCGTCGCGCAGGATGATGACACGGTCGCAGAAAGAGGCGGCAAAGGAATCGTGCGTGACCATGAAGATGGTCGCGCCCAGCGCACGCCGCGCCTGCGCAAAGCTGTTGATGACCGCGCGGGAGGACTTGGAATCCAGATTGCCGGTTGGCTCGTCTGCGAGAATGAGCAGCGGTCGGTTGATGAGTGCGCGGGCGACCGCCGTGCGCTGTTTTTCACCGCCCGAGATTTCGGCGGGGTACTTGTCGCGGATCGCGGTGATGCCGAACACGTCGCACAGGCTGTCCGCATCATTCTCCATGGCCGCGTCGGTCTGTCCAGCGATGATGCGCGGCAGCAGGATATTGTCACGCACGGTCAGGCCATCGAGCAGCAGAAAGTCCTGAAAGACAAAGCCCAGCTTGCGGTTACGCACGCGGGCAAGCGCGTCCTCGTCCAACCGTGCGATCTCCTTGCCGCCGAGCGTGATGCTGCCGCTGTCGGCGGGGATATAGCAGGAAATGCAGTTGAGGAGCGTCGTCTTGCCCGAACCGCTCGGTCCCATTACGGCGACAAATTCACCTTCCTCCACTTGCAGCGAAACCCCTTTGAGCACTTCATAGGTCGTTTTGCCGACCTGATAGCTTTTATGCAGATTATGGACAGATAACATATTGCATACTCCTTTCAGGATATAACGAATTGTAATATTGCGATAGCGGAAAGATGTGCAGGATAAAACACATAAAATACCCGCTTCGGAATTTTCAGGTCAAAGTGCGTGAGCAGGAAGAGAAACGGTGCCGCGAAGATGGCGAAGAACGACCAGTCGATGGCAAAATTGCCAATCACAAGGTTCAACGGGTCGGCAAGCGATGCGTGGCCAAAGCCGAGGAAGAACTGCGCGCAGTACAACCCTGCGCCAACGGTTGGGTGGTTACGGCACAGATAAAAGATCAGCATGTACTGAATGCCAGTGCCGGAATAGTCGAAGTTCCACCAGGAAACGACGAAAAGCGCCGCGAAAAACAGCCACCATTTGCGCTCTTTCAGGCCGTACATGGCGAGCAGGGACAGAAACAGGGTGCAGAAAATGTTCCAGTTGGTCAGTTCGGCAACAAAGTCGTGCGGATGGAAAGCCAGCACATAAAACGGCTGGGAAATGACGGCGAACAGGCCGAGCCGAAACAGGTATTTTTTGATATCGCGCGTGTAGAGCAGGCCGACCGTCATGCAGTAGCAGAAGATCGGAAACGCGATGCGTCCCACCCAGCGGAACCAGCCCACCTCGGGAAAAAATGCGCCGCCAATGTGGTCGATCAGCATGGCAATGATGGCGATCAGCTTGAGAAAATTGGTGTCCAGATTGGTTTTCAGACGCGGTGCATCAGTCGGAATGACAGGCGGCGTGGTGAGTACAGCGCGGATGCGGGAAAAGGTGATGCCTGCGGTCATTTTGGTTGCCCCCTTAGAATGGTGTTGCGGTTTCTCTTTCTGTTTTCAGCATACCGCCGCTTTTGGGGATACGCAAACCGGCCTGCCATTTTTGGCAGGCCGGTTGTAAAGTTTGGCGCGCAGCATGACCGAGATGTCAAAACTGACGCATTTGTTGTCAAGTTTGGTTTGGCGGGAAAAGAGGGCTGTGCTATAATGAGGGACAGTGACTGGCGGAACACCGGTTGGAGTTTGCACGAACAGGGGAGGCGGAGAAATGCTTCGTATCGGTATCTGTGATGACGCGGCGGAAGCACGGCAGCAGCTGCACACGATGGCAGAGCGACTGCTGGAAGCGCGGGCGG
Organism: uncultured Agathobaculum sp.; assembly: GCF_944380975.1. Classification (GTDB taxonomy): domain Bacteria; phylum Bacillota; class Clostridia; order Oscillospirales; family Butyricicoccaceae; genus Agathobaculum. Next base: position 25,515 of record NZ_CALWJK010000020.1, read on the forward strand.
TTGAGTATCAGATCTATGAATTTTCTTCGGGCGAGGGGCTGACCGGATGGCTGGGTAAGCACGCGGGAGAGCTTGACCTCGTGTTTTTGGATATTGAAATGGGCGGCATGAACGGCATGGAGACAGCAAAAAAGCTGCGTGCGCAGAGCAGCAGCTTGCAAATTGTTTTCGTGACCGGCTACACGGACTATGTGTTCGACGGGTATACGGTCGGTGCACTGGGTTACGTGCTCAAGCCGCCGCAGCAGGCGCAGATTGACGATGTGTTGACCCGTGCGATGGCGGCGCTGTTCCGGCAGGCTGAGCAGGTGTTTGTGTGCCAGAACCGCGACGGGATGTATCGCATTCCGAAAAGCACCATCCGTTATTTCTGCTCAGACCGTCGGCAGGTCACTTGTGTGACCGATACGCGCCGCGTGGCGTTTTACGCTCGTTTGGATGAGGTTGAGCAGCAGGCAGGCGCAGCCTTTGTGCGCATCCATCAGCGGTATCTGGTGCGCGCCGCAGCGGTCGACCGGGTGGAGAATGGCACGGTCGTCATCGGGGAAGAACGGCTGCCGGTCAGCCGCGCGCATCAGTCTGCTGCTTTGGCAGCGCTGGCGCGTGCCATGCTGGATTAAAGGAGGCGTTCGGATGACAGCTTGGGATCTGATCTGCTGGGTGCTGATCTGCTTGCTGGGCGGGATTTTTCCGGCGCGCACCGCACGGCGTTTTCTGGCTGCGCCCAAGCATCGGATATGCGCGGCCGCGCCTTGTTTGGTGATTGGTGCGGCGCTTGGCATGCCGACATGGGTCGGGGACGGCAATCCGCTTTACCTGTTTCCGGTTTTGCTGGCGGCGTTCCTGATCGGTTACGGCGGCAGCCGTTTGGCACGGTTGGTGGTTGGTGTAATCTTTTTTGAGTGGATCATTGCGTGGAGTATGATCGTGGACACACGCGCCGTGCTGCCCGGCGCAGACGGATACTGGGGAGCGGTCGCGTGGAAGTTTGGGATGTGGCTGGTGGTATGGCTGGTGATGCGGCAGGCGCTCCCACAGGAGGGGCACATTTCCCTGCCCAGACGGTTGTGGGCGCTCATTGGGTTGCTGTCACTCGCGCCGCTGCTGAGCGAGCTGGCGTTTTCCCTGTGGGATGTTCGGTTTTACACAGAAAACATGGTTGACGGCATCATCGACGCCGCGTTTTACACGCTGCTGCCGTTTCAGTTCATCTCGGCCATTGCGCTGCTGTTCGCCGTGGTGCTTCTCTCACGTCAGCAAGCCTTGGAGCAGACGCAGCAGCTGGCGGACATGCGCGAGGTGTATTATCAAAGTGTGCAGCGCGAACAAGCGCAGGCGCGCCGCTTGCGGCACGACCTGCGCAATCATTTGACCGCCCTGTCCGGTCTGCTGGCGCGTGGGGATGCGGCTGGGGCGGCGGATTATGTTCATGCCTTGCAAGCGGATGCGGGCGTTGCCGCGGGCACACGGTGGTGCGAAAACGATACGGTCAATGTCGTGCTGGCAGCAAAGTCGCATGACGCTGCGGAATCGGGGCTGGAACTCTCGTTTGAGGGGGTACTGCCGGCGGCTTTGCCCATTGCGGCACCTGACTTGTGCGCGCTTTTCGGCAACGCACTGGACAACGCGATCGAAGCGGCACGGGAAAGCGACGACAAGCGTATTCTGGTGCGCGTCCGTGCGGATAAGGGTCTGCTAATGCTGCGCGTGGTCAACGCTTGCGCGGGTGAGCGCAGGCGCACGGCGGACGGTCTGTTCGGTACGACCAAGGCCGATACATCACAGCATGGCTTCGGTCTGCGCAGCATGCGCGAGATCGCCGCACGCTATGGCGGCACGCTGGAAACCACAGCGCAGGACGGTAAATTTGAACTGGTGGCCTGCTTGCCGTTGCAGCAGCCGGAAAGTGGGAACATACAGAGCGCATAGAGCGGAGAACACGCTGCTTTGGCTCAGACGCGGTTCTCTTTTCCGGCATGCTTGGCTTTGCAGATCAGCTGCGTCGTGGTGCCCATGGGGCAGTAGACACACCAGCTGCGGGGCTTGAACAGCAACATCGTAATCAGGCCAAGAATGGTGGAGGTCAGCATCACGCTATAAAAACCGAAGGCAAATTGCGCAACACCGGCATGCAGGATCGTGCCGTGATAGGCCCATTGCCACGGAAGCTTGAATGTCCAAAGCAGGGTGACAATCTGCTTGAGGTCGGATGCGCTCGCAAATACCAAATAAGTATTCCACAGCATTTGGAAGAACATGGCGAAGAAGAAAATAAGAAAGCCATAGCGAAACCACTTGCTTTTCATCCAGTTGGGCACATCCCGCTTGCGAGAAAGGCCAAAGCGTCCTCCCAGCAGACCGAACAGCTGGCCTCTGCCGCAGTATCGGTTGCAGTAGCCTTTGGTTCCCGTGGCGACCGAGATAATGAGCGGAATAAAAAAGCACAGAAGCCCCAGCCATGCAAACAGGATGTTGAAAAAGCCGAGCACCAAATACACAAGGGTCACGATCCACAGGTAATCATACCATTTCTTTTTCATACGGTTGCCTCCCGAATCTCAATCACCGATGCCGGACATTCCTTTGCGCATTTTCCGCAGCCGACGCATTTTGCAGTATCCACTGTGGCATAAATGCCATGGTAAATGGTGATGGCATGCAGCGGACATACCTTTGCGCAGCAGCCGCATGCAACGCACTGGTCTTGTGAAACAACGGCTTTGCGGGGTACTCTGGTTGTGTTTGCCATGATGAAGCCTCCAAGTCATAGAAAATTTTCAGTTGCAGCGTATGCAAAAGTAAAATTGATTTGACTGCACTTTGCATATTGGACAGCGAAAATCAGTATACATCAAAAATACCGCGGTTTCTGTGCGCGGGTCACAAAACGATGGATGCCGACAAAAACGGGGAATGGCTTGGATTGACCTGTGCTGTGAAATGTGGTACTGTATCGGTGTTGGATACAGGAGCGGTTGCCGCAGCGGAAAGGGGACAGTGCGATGCAAAGCGAGTCTTGCGAGACCTATCTCAAACAGTGTGCCTTTTGGGAGCATTTGGATGAAAACCAAAAGCAGCAGCTATGCGACAATACGGTTTCGGCCCATTATGCCAAAGGCGCTGTAGTTCACAGCGGAAATGCGGATTGCATCGGCGTTTTGTTAGTGAAACAAGGACAGTTGCGTACCTATATGCTGTCAGAAGAGGGGCGGGATGTGACATTATACCGGCTGTTTTCCGGCGATATCTGCATTTTGTCTGCCTCCTGTGTGCTGGATGCGATCACGTTTGATGTTTTCATCGATGCGGAGGAGGATACGGATGTTCTTTTGATTAGTTCTGCTGCTTTCCATCAGATTGCCGAAGAAAACATCTATGTGAAATGCTTTGGATACGAATTGGCGACCACCCGTTTTTCCGATGTGATGTGGGCGATGCAGCAAATTCTTTTTATGGGTGTGGATAAGCGCCTTGCGATCTTTCTATGGGATGAGACGGCAAAAACAGGTAGCAACAGCATCAAAATGACCCATGAGCAGATCGCGCGTTATATGGGAAGCGCGCGGGAAGTGGTCTCCCGTATGCTCAAATATTTTGCCGGTGAAGGCATCGTCGCCCTGTCGAGAGGTGAGATACGGGTCATGGATAAAGAAAAGCTGAGCAAGCTAATTTATGGGACGGAACAGAAATAAAATGCCCCCTGATGCAGCAAAACGTGAGCGGCATCAGGGGGTATTCTTTTTCAATGCGCAGGGAGTGGCATTACTTTTTTACATATCCGGTATCAGAGACCTGCTCCGCTGCGGCAGGGGAGACCGCAGATTGCGGATAGAGCGACTGGTAAAACCGTGTTCCGGCAGGGTACAGCTTTACGTTTTCAAAGCCATGCTGCATCAAAATACGGGCAGCATTATAGGAGCGCACGCCAATGGCGCAGAATGTAATGATTTCCTTGGTGGGGTCAAGCTCCTGCATCCGGTCGCGCAATTCGCCTAACGGAATATGAACGGCGTTGGGCAGCGTAAATGCTGCGACCTCCGCTTTTTCGCGCACGTCGAGCAAAATGGCGTCATCCGGTTCCTTGGAGAGATCCCAGTCGGAGAATGCAACCAGTTTGCGCAGGACATTTTCAGCGACAAATCCAGCCATGTTCACCGGGTCTTTTGCAGAGGAAAACGGCGGCGCATAGGCCAGTTCCAGATTTTTCAGTGCCTGAACGCCAGCGCCCAACCGTATGGCGACAGCCAGCGTGTCGATGCGTTTATCTACGCCATCACGGCCCACGATCTGCGCGCCGAAAATTTTGCTGCCGTCCAGAGAGAAGAGCAGCTTCAACGTCAGCGGAACGGCGCCGGGATAATAACCGGCATGGGAATTTTGCGTGATGATGATGCTTTCGTAGTCCTTGCCTTTTACAAGCCCGCGCTTTTGCAGCGTTTTTTCATTCGCGCCGGTGGAGGCCGCAGCAAGGTCAAATACCTTTGCTACGCTTGTGCCCTGCGTGCCTTGATAGATTTCCTGACCGCCGGCGATGTTGTCTGCCGCAATGCGCCCCTGCTTGTTGGCCGGTCCGGCTAAGGGCACCATCGTGCGGTCATGGAAGATAAAATCCTCTACTTCAATTGCATCGCCAACCGCATAGATGGAAGCATCAGACGTTCGGAGGTGATCGTCCACGCAAATGCCGCCGCGTGCGTTGAGCGAGAGACCGGCGTCTTTGGCCAATTGGCTGTTCGGGTGGACACCGATCGACAAAATAACGATTTCAGCTTCTATCTTTTTGCCGCTGCTCAAAGCAATGGTGACCGAATGCTCGTTTTCTTCGAAAGCGGCAACGCCGTCTCCCAAATAAAGACCAACACCGTTTTCACGGATGTTGGCATGCAGCATTGCGGCCATTTCAGGGTCGAGCGGCGCCATGACCTGATCCGCCGCCTCGATCAGAGAGACGGAAAGACCGGCATGCCGCAGGTTTTCGGCCATTTCCAAGCCGATGAAGCCGCCGCCAATGACGGCTGCCGTTTTTGCATGCTGCTGCATCACGGCCAAACGAATCCGGTCGGTATCATTGACGGTCCACAGCGTTTGAATACGGGAGGAGTCAATGCCGGGAATGGGAGGACGCAGAGGAGAAGAGCCTGTGGCGATCACCAAAGTATCATAGGATTCCTCGTAGGTTTCGCCGTTGTCGAGTTTTTTGACCGTAACGCTTTTTTTGTCTCGGTCAATCGACATGACTTCATTGCGGACGCGGACATCAATGTTGAACTTTTGCTTCATCGCTTGCGGGGTCTGCACCAAAAGAGCGTCTCGCGATGGGATGACGCCACCTACATGATACGGTAAACCGCAATTGGCATAGGAGATATAATCTCCGCGTTCCAGTATGATGATTTGGGCGGTTTCATCTAATCTTCTCAGTCTTGCGGCACAGCTGGCACCACCGGCTACACCGCCAATGATAACGGTTTTGTTCATTTCATGCGCTCCTTATTCTGTTCTCAGTCATCATGCTCTGCTGTCTGAAAAATGGGGGAAAAGCACTCTCCCATCAAGATTTACCGGATCATGCTCAAAATGGCTTCCTTGGGCTGCACACCGACGGATTGCTGCATGATTTTGCCGTTTTTCATCACAACCAGCATCGGAATGCTCATAACGCCAAACTGACGAGCCAGTTCAGGTTGTTCATCTACATTCACCTTTCCGACCTTGATATCGGAAGATTCATCCGCAATCTTGTCAATGACCGGAGAGAGCATACGGCAGGGGCCACACCAGCTGGCCCAGAAATCAATGAGAACGGGCTGCTCCGAAGACAGAACCTCAGATTCAAAGTTTGTATTAGTAATGGTTAAGACGGACATCTCAAACACTCCTTTGTTCATCTTGTTGATGGATATAGTATACTCGTATGGCAGACGGGATTCTGTAATTCAGTCACAAAACATATGCTCTTCATCACAGAATCAAAACAAGAAAAAAGCAAGATTTCGATTGGGGTGAATCGAACCGTTCTATGATATGATAATAGCAATCACATGGAGGTGAGAAGAATGAAAAGCGACCGTACCATTCATGGGCGCGTGCTTGACTATGCATATATGGACATGAATACGCTATATCGGGATTTTGGCATTTCCAATCAAGGCTATGACGAGGAACAGATAGAAGAAAGCCGTGTGCGATACGGAAGGAATGTTTTATCTGGTCGTGCATCGGACACGGTGCTCTATCGTTTGAGGAGAGCCTTTATCAATCCATTCACCGTTATATTATTTTCGCTGGCAGTCATTTCTTTTTTGACCGATGTCGTACTGGAATCGAATTTCAGCCGTAATATTACTACCTCGGCCATCATTTTATGTATGCTGCTGATCAGCGGGATTGTGCGTTTTATGCAGGAACTCCGCGCAAAACGCATTGCGGATCACTTGACGAAAATGGTTTCCTCCACTGTGCGGGTGCGCAGGAATGGTACATGGAGGAAGATTTCCTCAGCAGAACTTGTAGTAGGTGACAAAGTGCAAATCGTTGCCGGAGATCGCGTCCCAGCAGATATCCGGTTGACTGCGGCAAAAGATTTGTTCGTTTCTCAATCGGTTCTGACGGGGGAAAGTGCAATCATAGAAAAGAATGCCGACATCCTTTCCCGCGGACAAGCTCATTCTTATGCGGATTATCATAACCTTGCTTTTATGGGATCATCGGTCACGGGGGGGATAGGTGAGGGAATCGTACTGGCTGTTGGCAAAGATACCGTGTATGGTGGATTTTCAATAGCGGAATCTCATCTCAAAAATGGGTTTAACCAAGGGGCAAATTCCATTGCATGGGTGCTCATTCGCTTTATGGCCGTTTTGGTTCCTGTTGTATTTGCTGCCTGTGGACTCACGAAAGGCGACTGGATTGCCGCCTTTCTGTTTGCGCTTTCGGTTGCCGTTGGTCTGACGCCGGAAATGCTTCCGATGGTGATCAATGCCTGTCTGGCGAAGGGCAGTGCAGCTATGGGGAAAAAGCAAACAGTGGTTAAAAACATCAATGCGATGCAGGGATTTGGAAGCATGGATGTTTTGTGCGTGGATAAAACCGGGACTTTGACAGGAGACAAAATATCCTTAGAATACTACATGGATATTTTGGGTAATGAAAGTCAACGGGTCTTACATCTTGCGTATTTAAACAGCCTTTATCATACCGGTGTTCACAATCATTTGGATGATGCAATTCTCAAATGTAAGACAATGCCCGGGTACAGTATGCAGTATCAGGAGCTGGAGACACAATACCAAAAGCTGGATGAGCTGCCTTTCGATCATGAGCGAAGGTTTGCCAGTGTTCTTGTCAGGCACCAAGAGGAAAATCTGCTTATCATCAAGGGAAGCGTCGATGAAGTGTGCCGCAGATGCAGCCATATTGAATATAGAGGGGAGCGCCGTGACATCGACAGCGATGGGAACGCCAGTATCCACGCCATTGTGGATGAAATGCTAGAAGATGGCATGAAGGTTCTGGCTGTGGCGTATAAGCCGATGCTGCAGACGAAGCTATTGCGGGAAGACGAGAGCGGATGCATTCTGCTGGGATATCTGGCATTTTTTGATGCGCCGAAACGAAGCGCCGCTGCTGCAATTGATAAACTGCAAAAACTACACGTTGATGTGAGGGTATTGACAGGGGATAATCGGGATGTTGTGGCTTCCATCTGCCGAAGATTGGGGATTGATACGGTACACACGCTGACAGGCAGAGAACTGGAGCGGTTGACGGACAACGAGATTTCGATAAAGATTGAGCATACCACTGTATTTTCTGAACTGTCACCGAAACAGAAGGTTCAAGTCGTGCAGATACTGCGGGATAATGGACACACAGTAGGCTTTCTAGGGGATGGCATGAACGATTTGCCGGCAATTGTGGAGTCGGATGTGGGCATATCGGTAGGCACAGCAGCAGAGACCGTCAAAGAGGGGGCGGATGTTGTTCTGCTGAAAAAAGATCTGAATGTGTTGGAAGAAGGGATCAAGGAGGGGCGGAAAGCCTTTGCAAATGTATCAAAATATATTAAGATCACCGCTTCCTCTAATTTCGGCAATATTTTTTCGATTGTCATTGCCAGTGTATTTTTGCCGTTTTTCCCTATGACCTCCTTGCAGCTTTTGCTGCTCAATCTTCTATATGATATTTTGTGCCTTGCACTTCCTTGGGATCATGTGGATGAGGCAGTTTGCGCGAAACCATTGGAGTGGTCTGGTAGGACGTTAGGGCGATTTATGAGGTTTTTCGGGCCGATCAGTTCTATTTTTGATATCATCACCTTTGCGTATTTGTTTTTTGTTTTGTGTCCTGCTGTTTGCGGTGGTGCTTTTATTGCTCTGGCGGGCAGCGAGGAGCAGGCTCGTTTTATCGTATTGTTTCAAACAGGATGGTTTTTGGAATCCATGTGGACGCAAATATTGATCCTGCATCTTTTGCGCACACAAAAAGTACTGCTGCTGCAAAGCAGACCATCTTGCCCGGTCATGCTGGTCACTTTGCTGGGTACCGTGCTTTTTACACTCCTTACATTCACCCCGATGGGTGAGTTGATTGGATTGACCTCTTTGCCGCCCGTTTATTTTGTGTTTTTAGGGATCACTGTTTTATTGTATCTGCTGTGGGTCACATTGGCCAAGCGATGGTATATCCGTCGGTATCACGAACTGCTTTGAGAAAGGAGGAATCTGCAATGAAAAGAAATATTGGCTGTATCGCTTTGGATTCCTCTTTGGCTGGGTGGTTTTTAGATCAACTGCGAATTGCCCAAATAGGCACTCCAAGTACGCAGGAGTTGATGGAAGGGCTCAGGGATCTCATGGATGGCAATGTTGGTTCCCTGATGCTGGAACTCGAAGACGGCTGGACTCCACTTTCGGAAAGCAATACAATCTTCCGTGGTGCCCTTTGCATTGATTTAAGATTGCGTCGCGTGAGCCGGGATGGAATAGAAATTCCGTTGACACCCAAGGAGTTTGACATTTTATGTTTTTTAGCTCGGAACCGAGGAGAGGTCTTTACAAAGGAGCAGATTTATCAGGCCGTGTGGGAGAATGATTACTTACTGGATGATAGTAATATCATGGCATTCATCCGGAAATTGAGAAAGAAAATAGAGCCTAATCCGGATTCACCCGAATACATCCTGACTATTTGGGGCATCGGCTATAAATTTAACGACAAACTGTAATCAGAAATTCTTACCGAATCGCAAGAAAATCGCAAGGTTTTGACCATGTGATTTTTCTTGCGATTTTTTTATACTGATTTAGCACGAAAGGGGGAGAGCGGTGCGAACGGGATTACTTTGATTTAAGGAGGGAAAAAACGATGAACAAGAAAGAAAATCGCATTTCTGCCCGTCAGGCAGCGGAGCGGGCAGCCATCCGCGATGAACAGAACCGCCGCCTTGAGGATGCGGCAACCAATTCAACAAAAGGCGTTTTGAAAGAGCTGCGCACCACACTTTGTGGTCTTGATACAGAAGCTGTATCCAAAAGCCGAGCCCAATACGGCAGCAACAAGGTGACGCATGAGAAGAAAAAGTCCTTGGCAAAGCGGCTGATTGACGCATTTGTCAATCCGTTTACCGCCATCCTGTTTTGTCTGGCGCTGGTGTCCACAATAACGGATATGATTTTTCCATACTTTTCGCTGTTTGACAGTACACCGGAGGATTTTGATTGCCTGACTGTAGTTATTATCTTAACCATGGTCATCATTTCCGGTACGCTCCGTTTTGTGCAGGAATCCAGAAGCGGCAATGCAGCGGAAAAACTGCTGGCTATGATTACCACCACTTGTACGGTCACACGCAAAAATCAGGAAAAAACGAAGATTCCTATGGATGAATTGGTGGTGGGTGATATTGTGCATCTGTCTGCAGGAGACATGATTCCAGCCGATGTACGCATTCTGGAGTCAAAGGATCTGTTCATCAGTCAGGCTAGCCTTACAGGCGAGAGCGAGCCGGTGGAGAAAACACCCAATGTAAGTGAGGAAAAGGAAAGTGTAACGGATTATACCAACATTGCGTTTATGGGAAGCAATGTGGTTTCAGGTAGTGCGACCGCTGTAGCGGTGTGTGTAGGGGATCATACGCTGTTTGGCTCCATGGCATCTGCCGTTGCGGGAGAGGCGGTGGAAACCAGTTTCACCAAAGGGGTCAATGCGGTTTCCTGGGTTCTGATCCGCTTTATGCTGGTGATGGTTCCGCTGGTATTTTTCATCAATGGTCTCACCAAGGGCGATTGGCTGGATGCCTTCCTGTTTGGTATCTCCATCGCTGTGGGGCTGACGCCTGAAATGCTTCCCATGATTGTGACCACCTGTTTAGCCAAAGGCGCGGTGTCTATGAGCAAAAAGCAGACGATTGTTAAGAACCTGAACTCAATCCAGAATTTTGGGGCGATTGACATCCTCTGCACAGATAAAACCGGAACCTTGACCCAGGATCAGGTGGTGCTGGAATATCACCTGAATGTCAATGGTGAAGATGACAACAGGGTGCTGCGCCACGCGTATCTCAACAGCTATTTTCAAACAGGGTACAAAAATCTGATGGATCTGGCTATCATTCGGAAGACTGAGGAAGCAGAGGCTGAGGACCCTCGGCTGGTGGATTTGTCGGAACACTACATGAAGGTAGACGAGATTCCATTTGATTTTATCCGTCGGCGTCTGACTACTGTTGTACAGGACAAAGGCGGGAAGACGCAGATGGTGACCAAAGGTGCTGTGGAGGAAATGGCTGGAGTCGCTTGATTTGTAAGAACAGAAAGGAAGGTTCGTTATGGCATCTATCATCAAACGGAAAAAGAATTACTCTATCGTTTACACCTATTACAATGAAAAAGGCGAGAAAAAGCAGAAGTGGGAGACGCGCTCCAGCTATCAGGATGCGCTCAAGCGCAAGGCGGAGATCGAGAACCAGAAGCATACCGGCGCGTTTGTTCCGCCGAGCGATCAGAGCATTGCAAATTTCATGCTGGATTTCGTTTCGCTCTACGGCGAAAAGCGGTGGGGCGTATCCATGTACGACAGCCAGACCGCATTGATTGGCAACTACATTAATCCGATCATCGGGGATATGAAGGTGCAGGACATCACGCCGCGTGTGGTGGATAAGTATATCCAAACCTTGCAGAAAACACCTGCGGTCAGCACGCGCACCCATCATGCCAAAACCGAATTGGTGACCAATGCAACAATCGAGAAGATCATCAAGCTGCTGCGCTGCGCCTTCAAGCAGGCGGTACGGTGGGAGCTGATTGTCAAGAATCCATTCGACAATGTGCTCCTGCCGAAAACGGAGCATAAGCGGCGGGATATCTGGACGGCCGAAATGATCCGCACTGCACTCGACCACTGCAAGGACAGCAAGCTCTATGTGGCCATGAATCTGGCCTTTGCCTGTTCGATGCGCATGGGCGAGATTTTGGGATTGACGTGGAACAATGTCCATATTGAGGATGAGGACATCGCGGCAGATAATGCCTATGTCTATATCGACAAGGAACTGGCGCGGGCATCCAAGCGGGCGATCGAAATGCTGGGAAAGAAGGATGTTTACCACATCTTTGCACCCTTATTGCCCAACACCAGCACTCGCCTGATTTTGAAAAAGCCCAAGACGGATTCCAGTATCCGAAAGGTGTGGTTGCCCAAGACGGTGGCCTATATCCTGCGGGAATGGAAGACGTCGCAGGACGAACTGCGGGAGATGCTGGGCGACGAGTATCAGGACTATGATTTGGTGGTCGCATTGACCAACGGGCGGCCGTGCGAGGAGCGCGTGATCACGAAGGAGTTTGACAAGCTGCGGGAGACCGCAGGCCTGCCCAGAGTGGTCTTTCACTCCCTGCGTCATTCCAGCACGACCTACAAGCTGAAGCTCAACCACGGCGACCTGAAGGCCACGCAGGGCGACACGGGTCATGCTCAGGTCGATATGATCACGCAGGTCTGCGCGCACATTCTGGACGAAGACCGCAAGGTCAATGCCCAGAAGTTTGAGGACGCCTTCTACGCCTGCGCCAATCCCGACCTGCGTTCGGTGCGGCCGCCGGAACAGCCGAAGGCACCGGAAAAACCGCAGGAGCCGGAGCGGTCGGCAAGCCCCTCCCTTGACCTGCTGGGGCTGCTCGAACAGCTGCAAAAAATCGCCGGAGCTGGTCAATACGCTGACCGCGCTGTTGTCGGTAGTTCCGTCCGGAAAATAGGGCGGAAAAGTACGGTTAGCAACCCCCTCCAATTTGATTAGCAAAACGGCAAAGACAGGTTGGAGAAAATTAGCAGAATATGCAGCAGCGGCTGCATAAAAAGCCGCGCAAAACGGCAAAAACGAAAATGCGAAATTGCAACAAAAAACCGCTACAAACCATTTAAAATAGCTTATAGCGGCTAACTTTGGCACCCCTGACCAGACTCTAACTGGTGGCCTACCGCTTAGGAGATGGCCCCAAGCGACATAAGCACTATCAAGCGAGTATAAAAAAACCAAGAGAAATCAAGGCT
>NZ_CALWJK010000021.1 GCF_944380975.1 uncultured Agathobaculum sp.
CCCGAGTACAGCGCGGTCGCGGCGCCTGCGATGTTGCCCGTGCCGACCTGCGCCGCGATCGCGGTGGTCAGCGCCTGGAACGGGCTCATGCCGTCCTTGCCAGCCTTTTCACCGTTGAGCGAAAAGTTGCCGAACAGCCGCTTCCAGCCTGCGCCGAATTTGCGCACCTGCACAAAGCGCGTACGGATGGTGAAGATGATGCCCGTGCCCACCAGCAGATACAGCAGCACGCTGTTCCACACGATGTCGCTGATCTTGCTTACAAGATCAGCCAGTTGATCCATTGACATTTCTAAATACCCCTTTTTCTTTTTTGCGGCAAACAAAAAGAGCCAGAGCCCTGTATTCAGGGTCTGACTCTGAAAGAACGGCCGGACAGCGCGGCAGGAAACGCAAAAAAAGCGCCCGCCCCTGCGCTGTGGTTCGCACTCTGTCCTTTTGCCTGAGAGATTGACGCGCGGTTTCCCCAGCCGCACGCTTTGCACCTTCGGCAGCTCCCTGCGGAGCGTTCTCCAGAGTCACATCCATTTACAGTCCCCATCCGGATATCCGGACGCCTGAGAGTTTTGCTCCTTCGGCAAGCCAAACGGCTTTTTCCTGCAAACTTCGTTTGTCGCTGTATGCTCTTGAATATCAGTGTATCATCCTGTGCGGATACTGTCAAGTAGTATCCCTTTCTGTCGTTCACCGGCGGTTCATTTGTTCCTTGACAAGCTGTGCTATAATATAGAGGTTAAAGAATTCGATTTCCGAAAGGAGGAATTTCAACATGAACGATGCCTTGCAGCGTCTGCTGGACACGCTGACGGCCTTTTTGGCGGAAAATCCGCTGGTCGGCGCATGGTACACGACGGTGGTCCGCTTCGTGTTTCCCATCCTTGCGCTGATGATTTTGGTCGGTGCGATCCGCTCGCTCTGGAAGGTCAAGCACCCGGACGAGGTCTGGGGCTATCTGGGCATGGCAAACGGTGTGCGCCTGCCCATCACCCACTGGGAAAACATCATCGGCCGCGCGCCCTCGTGCGACGTGCAGCTCGAGTATCCTTCGGTTTCGCGGCAGCACGCCGCGCTGATCCGTGAGGACGACGGCAGCTGGACGGTGTACGACCTCGGCTCCAAGGGCGGTGTAACGGTCAATGACCTGCCGGTGGACGAATACGCGGTGGTCGAGGACGGGGACACCATCGCCTTCGGCGGTATCCCGACCATGCTGGTGCCGATCTCGGTGGAGGAAAAGCGCGAGCAAATGGTTGAGCGCCGCATCGAGGGCCGTCCGGCAGGTATGTGGGGCTCTCTGGTGCTGCTGACGCTGTTTCAGGTGCTGACTGCCTTGCAGCTGATTGTGGCCGCGGGGGACGAGGCAACCGTCACCATCCCGCTGACCTTTCTGGTGCTGACGCTCGTGTGTTGGGGCTACTTCATCATTCTGCGCTCGTTCCGTCGCATCGGTTTTGAGATGGAAACCATTGCGTTTTTCCTATGTACGCTGTCACTCGCTGTCACCGGCTCGACTGTGCCGGACGAAATGCCCAAGCAGCTGATCGCCATTCTGATGGGGCTTGCCATCTTCCTCATCCTCGGCTTTTTCCTGCGCGATCTGACGCGCGCGCAGAAGGTACGCGTGTTCATGGGCGCGGCGGCGGTCGGTCTGCTGGTCATTACACTGCTGATTGGCTCGAGTCAGGGCGGCGCAAAGGCGTGGATCCGGTTGGGCGGCATGTCACTCCAGCCGTCCGAGCTGGCTAAGATCTGCTATATCTTCGCAGGTGCGGCAACGCTCGACCGTCTGTTCAACAAGCGCAACCTGTGGATGTTCATCGGCCTGACCGGCATCTGCGGCGCATGCCTCGCGCTGCAAAACGACTTTGGTACGGCGCTGGTGTTCTTCGTAACCTTCCTTGTCATCGCATTTCTGCGCTCGGGCGACTTTGCGACCATCGGCCTGATTTGCGGCGGCTGCTTTGCCGGCGGCATGCTGCTTCTGACGATCAAGCCGCACGTCGCGGCACGTTTCTCCTCGTGGGGACACATTTGGGAGGACGTGTACGGCGCGGGCTTCCAGCAGACCCATACGCTGACCGCGGCCGCATCGGGCGGCTTGATCGGCGTGGGCGCGGGCAAGGGCTGGCTATCCGGTCTGGCCGCAGCTGACACGGATATCGTGTTCGGCATGCTGTGCGAGGAATGGGGGCTGCTGATTGCAGTGCTCGCCATCCTGTGCATTATCACGCTGGCCGTATTCGCGGTGCGCGCGTGCCGCGCGGGCCGTTCCAGCTTCTACACGATCGCGGCTTGCGCCGCGACCAGTCTGCTTGTGTTCCAGACCTGCCTGAACGTGTTCGGCGCGGTCGATATCCTGCCGTTCACGGGCGTTACCCTGCCCTTTGTCTCCAACGGCGGCTCGTCCATGCTGTCCGCATGGGGCATGCTTGCCTTCCTCAAGGCGACCGACACGCGGCAGAACGCATCCTTTGCGGTCAAGCTGCCCTCGCGGCGCGAATTGCGCGGGGAGGTGGATTAAATGCGAAAAATCGAAAAACGCGGTGTGTTCTGCCTGATTCTGGCGGCGCTGCTCGGCCTCGGACTGGCTGTTTTCTGCTTCCAGTTCGTGATGGACGGCGGCGATTGGGCTTCCTATCCCTATAACCGGCATCTGTACAGCAATTCCGGTCAGCTCAAGGGCGGCACCATTCTGGACCGAGACGGCGATGTGCTCTCCTCGCTCGACGAGGATGGCAACCGCACCTATTACCCGGATGCGGATATTCGCCGCGCAACCCTGCACGCGGTGGGCGACCCTGCGGGCAACATCGGTTCGGGCGCGCTGACTGCCTTCGCGGACAAGCTGTCGGGCTACAATCTGCTGACCGGTGTCTATTCCCCGCTCGGCACAGGCAACAATCTGTATCTGACCATCGACGCTTATCTCAACAACGTCGCCTATCAGGCGCTGGGCGGCATGAGCGGCACGGTGGGTGTGTACAACTACAAGACAGGCGAAATCCTGTGCATGGTGTCCACCCCAACCTTCGACCCGGCCGACCCACCGGATATCGACCCGGATGATCCGGCATGGGACGGCGTATACGTCAACCGCCTGCTGTCGGCAAACTCGATCCCGGGTTCGATCTTCAAGGTGGTCACACTTAACGCGGCAATCGAGAATATCCCCGACCTGTTTACGCGGTCATGGACCTGCACTGGTTCGGTCGAAATCGGCGGCGACGTGGTCACCTGCCCGTATGCGCACGGTGAGCAGGATATCGAGGATGCGCTCGCCAATTCCTGCAACGGTGTATTCGGTCAGCTCGCGGTTGAGCTGGGCGGCGACACGATGCAGAAATACACCGACGCGGCCGGTCTGACCGAGTCGATCAAGGTCGACGGCATCACCACCTCGCAGGGCCATTTCAATTTTGACGGCAACGACAACCAGCTCGCGTGGGCGGGTGTCGGTCAGGGCGAGGACACCATGTGCCCGATCAATATGATGCTGTATATGGGCGCGATTGCCAACGGCGGCAAGGCAGCAATGCCGCGTCTGATCGAAAAAACGACCACGGAGTACGGTCTGCCGACCGGTCTGTACTTCGCGCACAAGTCCTCCAAGCTGATTGAAGCGGACACGGCGGATACGATCTCGGACATGATGCACAACAACGTCATCGAGACCTACGGCGAGGACCGTTTCCCGGGCATGGACATCTGCGCCAAGTCCGGTACGGCGGAGGTAGGCGCGGATCAGACGCCGAATGCATGGTTTACCGGCTTCCTGCGGGACGAGGCCACGCCTTACGCCTTCATCGTTCTGGTGGAGAACGGCGGCGGCGGCTCATCGGTCGCGGGCACGGTAGCCTCCAAGGTGCTGACCGCGGCGGTCGAAAAAGGATATTAACCGAAAAAGCAGGCGCGTTTGCGCCTGCTTTTTTTACTGCGCACCATAGGGGGCGCGCCTGTCGTCCGGCAGAGGCATGACAGCTGTCATGCGGTGGTGGTGCGGGGTGAAAGGACGTTGCCGCAGCAGTCCCCGACCGGCAAAAAACAGCAGCGATGCGCCAAGCAGCCCTGCGGTAAGCCCGTATGCCCCAATCTGTCCCATATCCGATGCGCCCGCAAGCAGCATTGTCAGCAAGCCGCTTAACACTTGTAAGGTTCGTCCCAATTTGTTTCGCATGAAAAATCCCTCCGCTTCTCTGGTTGATGCTATCATTGTAGCGCAGAGGTTGTCCGATAAACGGGATTTTCGAGGCGGCTATAGCAAAACGGCTCCCTTCCTGTTCGGAGGGGAGCCGTTGTTCATTCTTATGCCGGGCGGAACCAGCCGGGGACGATATCCTCCCGCACCGCAAGGTCTCGGAAAACAGCCGCTGCTGCTTCCTCATAGGCCAGCGGCGTAGTGGCTTTTTTGAGCCGTTTGCCGTGTTTCTCGCTATTTTCAAACAGGTTCAGATGATAGAACCAGATTTCTTTCATGCGCAGCATAGCGATGCGCGCGTCGCCAAAGGCTTCGCAGTAACGCGCATACAGCGCATCATGGAACGCATGCAGCGTTTCGCTGTCGGCGCGCGGGCCGCCGCGCAGCCGCGTGACAAGCGAGGGATCGCCGATCAGTCCACGTCCGATCATCACGGCGGGCAGGTCGGGATAGCGTGCTGAGACTGCCTGTGCGTCGACTTCCGTCACCACATCGCCGTTATAGCACACCGGCATACGGCAGCGGGGCAAGGCGGCGGCAAAATCCGCTTCGCGCACCGTGCCCTTGTAGAAATCCTGCCGCACCCGCGGATGGATGGTCAGTTCCGCAATCGGATAGCGGTTGTAAATTTCCAGCAGCCGTGCAAACTCCGCCGGGTCATGCATGCCCAGCCGTGTCTTGATGGAAATGCGTGCATGGGTGGTGGAAAACACGGCGTCCAGAAAGCGGTCGAGCGCATCCGGGTCGGCCAAAAAGCCCGCGCCCTTGCCTTTTGCCGTCACCGTGCCGGACGGACAGCCAAGGTTGAGGTTAACTTCCGCATAACCCATATCAGCCAGCGCGTTTGCCGCCCATATGCAATCCGCGGCGGATTTGGTCAGCAGCTGCGGCACGGCGGGCACGCCTGCGTTGACTTCGGACGCAATGTCGCGCTTTTGGCGCGGGGTGAAGCGCTCGGTGGTAGTCGGGGTGATAAACGGCATAAAATATTTGTCAATCCCCGGGAAATATTCGTGGTGCGTGCGGCGGTAAACCGCGCCGGTCACGCCCTCCATCGGGGCAAAATAGTAACGCATGGGCAAACCTCGTTCTCTTCGTTCTGCTGTCTATTATACCGGGGTTTGCCCTTGTCCGCAAGCGCTCAGGAGCGGGATTTAGGCCGCGCAATCAGTGCAAACAGGCATCCGAACACAATAGCCGCCGCAATGCCGCCCGCCGCGCCCGTCACACCGCCGGTGAATGCACCCAGCAGACCGCTTTCCGCGACCGCTTTTGTCACACCCTTTGCCAGCGAATAACCAAAGCCCAGCAGCGGAATGGTCGCGCCTGCGCCCGCATAATCTACGACCGGCTGGTATAGGCCGAGGGCTTGCAGCACAACGCCCAGTACCACCAGACTGACCAGAATACGCGCCGGGGTCAGTTTGGTCTTATCGATGAACACCTGACAAATCGCGCAGATCGCGCCGCCCACCCAGAAAGCGTTGACATATTCCATCCAGTTCATGCGTCGCTCCTTTCGATCACGACCGCGTGGCAGATGCCCGCGATCGGCTGGCCCTGCTGCACCGAAGTCGGGCTCATCATCGCGCCCGTACCCGCGAAAACCAGCCGCCGGATCTTCCCTGCCTGCATATCGCGCAGCAGCGGCCCGCACAGCACCGCCGCCGAACAGCCGCAGCCCGAAGCGCCCGCATGCGCATCCTGTTCGTCCCCGAACAGCAGGCTGCCGCAGTCCGAGTAAACCGGGGACAGGTCAATGCCGTCCGTCCGCAGCAGCGTCAGCAGCAGATCCGCGCCGACATGACCGAGATCGCCGGTCACGATGCAGTCGAAGTCGGTCGGCTGCGCGCCGAGGTCGGCAAGCAGCGTGGAAAGCGTATCGTAAGCCGCAGGCGCCATCGCCGCGCCCATGTTGTTTGCGTCCTTGACCCCCAGTTCGACCATCTTACCGAACAGGACGTGCGTCAGACGGATGCGGCCTGTCCCGCGCGCACCCAGCACCGCCGCACCGGCGGCGGTCGCTGTCCACTGCGCGGTGGGGGCGCGCTGACCGCCGTAAGCCAGCGGAAAACGGTACTGCCGCTCAGCCGAGCAGAAATGCGAGGAAGCCGCTGCCAGCAGGCGGCGCGCCGCCCCGCCCTCGACCAGACAGCCGCCCAGCGCCAACCCCTGCGCCATGGTCGAGCACGCGCCGTACTGTCCGAGATAGGGTGTGTCCGAATCGACCGAGGCGAGGAACGAGCCAGTGCACTGGTTGAGCAGGTCGCCTGCAAGAATGACATCCAGTTCTCCTCTTTGCAGCCCGGCCTTGTGCAGCGCCAGATTGATTGCGGTCTTTTGCAGCGCGCTTTCCGCCAGCTCCCATGATTTCTGCTTCATGCGGTCGTCCTGGGTCACAAAGTCAAAATATGCGCCGAGCGGCCCTTCGCCCTCTTTTTTGCCGACAGCCGCTGCGTGCGAGATCAGATAAGGGCGGCTCGTCAGATGCAGCGTGCGCTGTCCGATGCGTTCGATCATGCGCCGCCGCCCCCTCCCAGCAGCACAAGGATCAGTCCATAGATCACGCTGGCTGAAATACCATAGGTCAGCACCGGCCCGGCGATGACAAACAGCTTTGCCCCCACGCCAAGTACCAGGCCCTCGCTTTTGAATTCCATCGCGGGCGAGACGATCGAATTGGCAAAACCGGTAATCGGCACGATCGTGCCTGCGCCCGCGTGCTTGGCCAGCTTCTCATATAGATGCAGGCAGGTCAGCAGCGCGCCGAGGAACACCATCGTGATCGAGGTCGCGGCAGCGGCATCCGTGGTCTCCAATCCGCGCCACTGCCAGAAGTTGCTCACCGCTTCGCCCACCGTGCAGATTGCGCCGCCGAACAAAAACGCCTTGAGGCAATCGAGCGGCAGCGGCGACGGCGGGCTTTTCTGTTCCAGCAGCCGCTGATAGCTCTGCTTATCCAGCTTCATACTCATGCTCCTTCCGATGTTTGTGCTATTTTGTGCATCGGTCGGAAATTTATCCATTGCAAGCAACAGATTGCGCGTAGGCATGATTGCCATGCAACTGCGCATACTGATGCTATCTCAGTAAAGCAAAGGAGAGAGCAAACGATGGTCGAGCAGGATACGATCAAGCTGCTGCGGGAATGCGACGCGGGCATCAAAATGGGCGTTGCCTCCATCGACGAGGTGCTGGAATATGTCAAAAACGATACGCTTCGTCAGGATTTGGAGAAATACCGGAACGAGCATGTCCAATTGCAGGATGAAATACAAGTCTTATTGGGCGAATATCACGACGACGGCAAGGAGCCAAACCCGATTGCAAAGGGGATGTCATGGATGAAAACCAATGTCAAGCTAGGCATGGATGAATCCGATCACACCATTGCCGATCTGATGACGGACGGCTGCAATATGGGCGTCAAATCGCTGAACCGATACCTCAACCAATATAAGGCTGCCAGCGAAAAGACAAAGGACATCACCAAGCGGCTCATTCATCTGGAAGAGCAGCTGGCAGACCAGATGCGAGCATTTTTGTGAGAGCACCGCGTTTGACAGCAAAAAACCGCCCCAAAGGGCGGTTTTTATTATCCCAATCTTTCCTTGCGTTCGCGACCATCGCGCAGCAGCGCGGTCAAGGTTTCGCGGTCGCCCACGCGGATCGCGCGGCGGTATTCGTCCAGATGCGTGATGATCTCGTCAATCTCCGCGGCAAGCGGCTCAGCATTGCACAAAAACAATTCGCTCCACATGGTTTCGTTGAGCTTTGCCACGCGGGTCAAATCCTTGTAGCTGCCCGCAGAGTAACCGTTGTGCTTGTCCGCTTCCGGGCTTTTGATGTAGGCCGAGGACACGACATGCGCCAGCTGCGAGGTGAATGCAATCATCTTATCATGCTGTGCGGCAGTGCAGCGCACGGTCTGCCCGAAGCCGAGCGACATGAAATACGCTTCCAGCTGCTCGAGCACCCGCTCGGTGCTGCTCTTCGTCGGTACAAAAATCATACTTGCGCCGTCAAACAGCGTCGGCAGCGCGAAATCCAGACCGGAAAACTCACGCCCCGCCATCGGGTGCCCGCCGACGAAGTACACGCCCGCGTCCAGCGCGGCCTGATCGAGATGATCGACCATAAACTGCTTGACGCCCACCATATCGACCACCACGCAGCCCTTCTTCAGTTTGGGCATGTTCTCCAGCAGCCAGTCCACCGTCGCCTGCGGATACAGGCCGATGATGACCAGATCGGCTTCTTTATAAAGCGCTTCGGTAGCGATTGCGTCGATCGAGCCATCCGCCAGCGCCTGCTCGGCGGTACGACGGGTGCGGTTCCAGCCGAGGACGCGGCTGAGCGTGCGCGCCTTGATGGCCTTGGCCATCGAGCCGCCCATCAGGCCGAGACCGGCAATGAGTACAGTGTCAAACATGGGAGGTCACTCCTTATTCCGGGGGTTAACGCGGCAAATATGCCGCCAAATGGGGGTAATGCGACAGACAATGAACACGATTAGCGCGCCGGCAAGGTTCAAAATCAAGTCGTCCACGTCGCACGAGCCCGCGCCCGTGTAGACCTGCGCAACCTCAACTGCTGTAATGCCGAGCGTGAGCGTGGCCGTAAAGAAAAAGATGCTGCGCTGCCAGCGGAACAGTGCGGGCAGGAACACACCCATCGGCGCGAACGCAACCAGATTGCCCAGCAGGTTTAAAATAACCAGCCGCAGCGAGATATTGCCGTAACCATAGGCGATCAGGTAGTTTTTGATGGTGCGCAGCGGTTCAAGATTGACCTTTTCGAACGTCGCGTGCATCGACAGGCCGCGGCCAAATGCGTTGTCGAAAAACAACACGTTTGCCAGCACCCAGAGGTAATACCAGAACAGCAGCATCATATAGTCGTGCCGCCGTTTACCGCGTGCGCCCTTGGGCACGCCGTAAAACAGCGCAATGCCCAGCAGCACGACAAACGCCGCAGCGAATGCGAATTTCTGCTCCGGCCCGACGATGTATTCCGGCGCCAGTTCATAATACAGGTTAAAGCAAAGCAAGGCGGCGGTCGCAACGACCGCCAGCCTGCGGATCAGGGTCTTCAAAACAGGTTATTCCCTTTCTTACAGGTTTTCTGCCTGCGCCAGCCAGAGCGTGGCGCACGCATCGGACGGCATACGCCAATCGCCACGGGGCGAGAGCGTGATCGTGCCGACCTTGGGGCCATCCGGCAGGCAGGAGCGCTTGAACTGCTGCGAGAAGAAGCGGCGCAGGAACGTGTTCAGCCATTTCTTAATCGTCGCGTCTTCATAAACGCCCGCAAAGGTCTTACGCGCGATGCGGTAGATCTTGCGCGGCGGATAGCCGAAGCGCAGCATATAATAGAGGAAAAAGTCGTGCAGCTCATACGGGCCGACCAGATCCTCGGTTTTTTGGCTGATTTCGCCATCCTTGGGCGGCAGCAGTTCGGGAGACACTGGCGTGTCCAGCACGTCGCACAGCACGTCGCTCAACTCGCCCAGTGTACGGTCAGCCTCGTAGGCCACCAGATAGCGCACCAGCGTCTTGGGGATGGAGGCGTTGACGCCGTACATCGACATATGGTCGCCGTTGTAGGTCGCCCAACCGAGCGCCAGCTCGGACAGGTCGCCCGTGCCGACCACCATGCCGCCGTGCTTGTTTGCGAGATTCATCAGCACCAGCGTGCGCATGCGCGCCTGTCCGTTTTCAAACGTCACCGAGAGGTCGTCCTTGCTCTGACCGATATCGGCAAAGTGCTGGTCGACCGCAGCTTTGATGTCCACAGTCTGGAGCGTCACGCCATACGCATCCGCCAGCTTTTCCGCGTTGCCGCGCGTGCGCGCGGTCGTGCCGAAGCACGGCATAGTCACCGCGAGGATACCCTTGCGATCAAGCCCAAGCATATCAAAGGCGTGCACAGTGACGATCAGCGCGAGCGTGGAATCCAACCCGCCCGACAAGCCGATTACAGCGGTTTTCGCGTGCGTATGGCGCAGACGGGTGGCAAGGCCGGTGGCTTGCAGGGTCAAAATCTCCTCGCAGCGTTCATCTCGCAGCGCCTTATTCGCAGGCACAAACGGAGTGCGCGGGAAGCTGCGGTCGGTAAGGTCGCAGTCCACCATCGGCAGACGGAAAGAGAATTCACCCGTCGGCACGCTCTGGAAGGTGTTCATGCGCTGGCGCTCGTGTGCCAGACGCTGCAAATCAATGTCCGCATAGGTGATGCCGTGGGTAAACATACGGCTTTCGGCAAGAAGAGCGCCGTTTTCCGCAATCAGGTTGTGTCCGGCGAACACTAGGTCCTGTGTGGACTCACCAAAGCCCGCGTCCGCATACAGATAGGCGCACAACAGACGGCCGGACTGCTGCCGCACGAGGTCGCGGCGGTAGGCGGCCTTGCCAATGATCTCATCCGAAGCGGACGGATTGACGATAATATACGCGCCGCCCTGTGCCAGCATGGTGGACGGCGGATTCGGCACCCACAGATCCTCGCAGATCTCCACGCCGAAGGTGAACAACGGCGCTTCCTCGCAGGTGAACACCTGCCCGGTCACGACCGGCACACAGACGGCCTCACCGCTGCCGTTCCGCACGGTCACGCCCTCCATGCCGTCAAGCAATTCGCCCGAAACAAAGTGGCGCTGCTCGTAAAACTCGGAATAGTTGGGCAAATGCTGCTTGGGCACGAAAGCGAGCACCTCACCCCCGCACAGAACGGCGGCGCAGTTATACAGCTTACTGCGTACGCGCAGCGGCAGGCCAACCAGCACAACAGCCTGCAACTTGGCCGTCTCGCGGCAGACCGTCTCCAGTGCATCCAGAGCGCCGTCCAGCAGCGTCTGCTGCAAGAACAGATCGCCGCAGGTATAACCGGTCAGGCAAAGCTCGGGGAATACGATCAGGCGCGCGCCCTTTGCGGCTGCCTGCTTTGCCTGCTCTATGATTTCGGAAGCGTTATAGGCGCAGTCCGCCACGCGCAAATCGGGCGTTGCGGCAGCGATTTTGACAAATCCATCCTGCATTCCAGTATTCCTCCAGATAATTCAGATATGGTTAGTATACCCTTTTTTCGTTTGCTACGCAAGACTTTCGATCCAACCGTACAGGTTGGATCGAGGGAGGCGCACCGCGCAATAAGCGCGGATGCGCCAAAAAGCAATTTTGCGCGCCAGTACGGCACACAAAATTGCTTCCCTGTATCAAAAGCCCGGCAGAGCTGCGCTTTTGATGAAAAGAACCGCTGGTCAGCGGTTCTTTTCTATTCAATTTATGCTAAGCGGCATCACTATGTCAGCCGACGCAGCCGAACAGGAAAGCCGCAGCCGATAAGAGAACCAGCCCCGCGATATTAGCCAGCGTAAATACCAGCAGATAACGCGGCAGCGAGGCGTTTTCCGCGCGTAAGTACAGCTTGAGCGAAATCAGGCTTGCCAGCGACGCAATCGGCGTACCCAATCCGCCGACGTCCACACCCGCCAGCAGCGCGCGCCAATTGTCGGTAAAGCCGGAGAGCAGCACCGCCGCCGGAACATTGCTGATGACCTGACTGGCCAGCACGCTTGTCCAGTAAGCGCTGCCTCCCAGCAGCAGCTCCAGCACATTGCGCACCGCTTCGATGCGACCGATGTTGCCTGCAAAGATGAAAAAGCCGACAAAGGTCAGCAGCAGCGCATAATCCACGCGCGCGAACAGACCGCGTGCAAACAGCATCAGACACAGGGCGACCGCTGCGGTTGTGATGCCGTAATGCAGCACATGCACGACCGACAGCAAACACAGCACGAACAGCAGGCACAGCAGGACGAACAGCCGCGGCTGCCGGATCTTCTCACGCTGGGGAAACGTAATCTCAATCGTCTCGCCCCGTGTCCACAGTGCAGCCGCAACAGCGCTAACAGGCTGACCAGCGTCAACGGCAGCACGACACGCAGGAACGCGCCGAAGCCCAGCCCGTAATACGAACACAGAAACAGGTTTTGCGGATTGCCGACCGGGGTTGCCATGCTGCCGAGGTTGGCCGCCAGCGTTTGCAGCACGACCACGCGGATCAGCGCATCCATCCGGTCGATATGGCTGAGCACCAGCACGGTAAACGGCACAAATGTGATGAGCGCCACGTCGTTGGTGATCAGCATGGAGCAGAAAAACGGCAGCAGCACCAGCGCAAGATAGAGCAGGCGCAGCTGCTTGCGGCCGGTCAGCAGGCATTGCGCCAGCACAGTGAACAAACCGCACTGCTGCAGGCCCGCCACCACTGCCATCAGGCAGAACAGCAGACACAGCACACGCAGATCAATATAGTCGGCATATGCCGCATCGGGCGGCACGGCCAGCATGGACAGCAGGGCACAGACCAGCGAAATCACCAGAACGGCCTCGCGCCGGACAAAACCGCCCACTTTGGTCAGAAAGGGATGCATAACAGGGCCTCATTTCCGAAATCATCTGTATACGGTATACAAAAGGACAAAACAAACGGCAGGTATTGCTTGCAGCAATACCTGCCGGGTTTCAGACAGCTTGCAGCCCTGAAAGGGCCGGCCGAGCAATCGGAAAATTACTTGAGCTCAACCTTAGCGCCAGCAGCCTCGAGCTTCTCCTTGATCTCGTTCGCTTCAGCTTCCGGAGCAGCTTCCTTGATGGTCTGCGGAGCGGAGTCAACCTTCTCCTTCGCTTCCTTCAGGCCCAGGCCGGTGATCTCACGAACAACCTTGATAACGTTGATCTTGGAGGAACCAGCGTCAACCAGAACAACGTCGAAATCGGTCTTAGCGTCAGCAGCAGCAGCGTCGCCAGCGCCAGCAGCAGCACCTGCAACGGCAACCGGGGTAGCGGATACGCCAAATTCTTCTTCCAGAGCCTTTACCAGCTCAGAGAGCTCCATAACCTTGAGCTCTTTTACAGCTTCCATAATCTCAGCAACAGTCATGGGATTAAACCTCCATTATAAGTTATTTTTAAAATTTGTTTGATTACTCCGCAGCGGGAGCCTCTTCAGCGGCAGCTTCCTCCGCAGCCGGAACCTTAGCGGCAACCAGATCGGCTACCTTCATGTCCTCGTTGCCCTCTGCCTTCTTAACGATAGCATCGCAGGCAATAGCAAGCTGCATAATGGGGAAGTTGAAGCTGTACAGTACCTGAGCGATAAGAACTTCCTTGCTCGGCATGTTAGCCAGCTTCTTGACCTCAGCCTCGTCGATTACCTTACCTTCCAGGTAACCAGCCTTGATCGTGAAGTTCTCGTGGGTCTTAGCGAATTCACCCAGGATCTTAGCCGGCGCGATCACGTCGTCCGTGGTGGAAATCGCCAGCGCGGAAGTGCCGTTCAGGTGCTCTTCCAGAGCGTCAAAGCCCAGTTCCTTCGCCGCAAAGCGGATCAGGGTGTTCTTGATGACCATATACTCAACGCCTGCTTCACGCAGCTGACGGCGGAGCTTGGTATCATCCTCAACGTTGATGCCCTTGTAATCGACCAGCACGCCGGCCGGAGAATTCTTGATCTTCTCTACCAGAGACGCAACCAGAGCCTTCTTCTCTTCCAGAACCTTTGCATTCGGCATCTTTTTCACCTCCTAAAAAATAAAAGTACCCTCCCGGTGCAAAGACACAGGGAGGGTACACAGAAAACCTTATAAAGACGATAATACTCTATTCCGTGTTGACCTCGGCGGGCGGCGAAAACGCCTTTAAAACCTTGCGGCTGCCTGCTGTCTTTGACCAAGCTCTAATATTATATCGAACAAACAGGAAAATGTCAAGAAAATTTATAAAAGAAATTTGAGACAGAAAATTTTTTGCGGCATTTTAGGAGAAATGTTCAAAAGATGTAAATAAATAGGCTTTAGGATTGTGCATGATATAAAATTGTGTTAAACTAAGATTGAAAATTCACACAAGGGGGAATACCATGCGAACCTTATATAAACGAGTGCTCAGTCTTGTGTGTGCCGGGCTGATGCTGCCAGTAACGGCGGGCGCAGCAGGCGGCACACAGCGCACCAGCCTGCCGATGGGCGGCACAATGGTCTATTTGGAAATGGGCGCAGGACGCACGGGCGAGGTGACGCTGGCAAACAACCGTCTGTTCCAGACGCAGTCAGCTTCCGGCCACGTCAGTGCCAAGGCATCCGAGGGCGGAAAAACCGTAGTTGCTTCCATCAATGGCGGCTATTTTGACGCTTACAGCGGCGGCGCAACGGTTTATGCGACCGTCATTCAAGGCGGCGAAGTGGTCAACGGCGGCGGCGAAAAGCCGACACTGGTTTTCCGCGCGGACGGCACACCGCTGATCGACCGCGTCAAGATCGAAACCAAGATTGCCTTCCGCGGCGAAGACAGCGCCACGGTCACGGCATATTCGGTCAATGCCTATGACGCGAACAACGCATGGGCGAGCTATCTGCTCACGCCGGTGTACGGCCGGGCGGTCAATGTTGCTTCCGGCGCGCGTATCATCACCATACAGGACAGCGTGGTCACCAACATTCAGGTCGGCGGCACGGTGCCCAAGCTGAACTGGGGCACGACCGTGCTGGTCATGAACCAGAGTGCGTGGAACAATCTGGTCACCTATACGCTCGAACCGCAGATCGGTAACGATGCGGTACGCAAAACGGTATACACGCCGCAGCATGACAGCGCTTCCGAGTGGACGGACATTGTCAACGGCGTTGGCGCAGGTCCGCTCCTGCTCAAGGATGGCGTTGACATGTGCAACCAGAACAGCGACTTCACCGACCCCAAGCAGTCCCCGGACTATGTTTCCTCCCGTTCGTTCGCCGCGATCATGGGCGACGGCCGGCTGGTACTCGGCAGCGCGAGCAGTGCTTCGATGCGCAATATCGCGCAGTACCTCAAGGGACTGGGCGCATTCGATGCGATGGCACTGGACGGCGGCGCTTCCACCTTCCTCAGCATCGGCGGTTCGACCGTGCAAAGCGCGGGCCGCAACCTGACCAATGTGCTGCACATTGTGGATTATTCGTCGGGTACGCTGCCCAAGGGTATCCAGCCGCGCGACTTTGACACGCCTTCCAGTTGGGCGGCACAAACCGTTGTCGATGCGGGCAACGCAGGTATTGTGCCGGAAACCCTGCAAAACGGCTATCAGAAGAACATCACCCGCAAGGAGTTCTGCCAGATCATTGACGCACTGCTGCATAAGAAGCTGGCGGACTATGACAAGGAACTCTATCTGACCGGCATCTCGTACAATGACGCACGCGCGGCACTGACCGATACATGGGACGCCAGCGTACTGGCCTGCTACCGCTTCGGTATCATCAACGGCGTGGGCAACAACAAGTTCAGCCCAAACGAGAGCCTGACCCGCGAACAGGCGGCCAAGATTTTGATGGGTGCGGCCAACAAGATCAATCTGCCCGGCAGTGAGGCGAATACTTCGTGGGCGGATGAATCGCAGATCTCGTCGTGGGCGCACGAGGGCATCAACTTCGTTGTCGGCGCTGGAATCATGAACGGCACAGGCGAAAACAAGTTCGACCCGCAGGGTCTGTTCACCCGTGAGCAGGCGATTGCAACGGCATACCGCATGATGGGCTGATACAGCCGGACAACAAAAAAGCACGCTGGAAAACCAGCGTGCTTTTTATTGCTTATAGACTCTGTATCAAACAGACGCTTACGCCATCAGCTTAGCAGCGTTGACCTTAACGCCGGGGCCCATGGTGGAAGCCACAACGCAGGAGCGGACATACTGACCCTTGGCAGCAGCCGGCTTCGCCTTGATGATCGCGCCCATCAGAGCGTCGAAGTTGTCCTGCAGCTTCTCAGCACCGAAGGAAGCCTTGCCGATCGGGCAGTGGATGATGTTGGTCTTGTCCAGACGGTACTCGATCTTACCAGCCTTGGACTCCTGAACAGCCTTAGCAACGTCCATGGAAACCGTGCCAGCCTTCGGGTTCGGCATCAGGCCCTTAGGACCGAGCACGCGGCCCAGACGGCCAACCAGACCCATCATGTCCGGGGTAGCGATGACTACGTCAAACTCAAAGAAGTTCTCCTTCTGGATGCGCTCCATCAGGTCCTCAGCGCCAACGATGTCAGCGCCAGCAGCCAGCGCCTCGTCCGCCTTCGCGCCCTTAGCGAAAACAGCAACGCGGACATTCTTGCCGGTGCCGTGCGGCAGAACGATCGCGCCGCGCACCTGCTGGTCAGCGTGACGGGAGTCAACGCCCAGCTTAACGTGCAGCTCGATGGTCTCGTCGAACTTGGCCTTGGCAGTGGAAACAACAGTGGCAAGCGCTTCTGCCGGATCGTACAGCTTGGAACGATCAATGGTCTTTGCGCTGTCTACATACTTTTTACCTTTATGCACAATAAATCCTCCTTAAGTGGTAATGCGGGAATAGGCTAAACCTAACCCTCCCACTTTGACCGGCGCCTGCAAAAAGCGCGGTCAAAATCCATTCAGCTTATCTTAAAACTTATTCCTCGACCGTGATACCCATGGAACGGGCAGTGCCTGCGATCATGCTCATCGCAGCTTCCAAGGAAGCAGCGTTCAGGTCAGGCATCTTGGTCTCTGCGATCTTCTGGCAGTCAGCCTTGGAAAGCTTGGCAACCTTGGTCTTGTTCGGAACGGCCGAACCGGACTCGATACCGCAAGCCTTCTTAATCAGAACCGGCGCCGGGGGAGTCTTAGTGACGAAGCTGAACGAACGGTCAGCGTAAACCGTGATGATAACCGGGATGATCATACCGGCATCGTTCTTGGTGCGCTCGTTGAATTCCTTGGTGAACGCCATGATGTTGACGCCATGCTGGCCGAGAGCCGGACCTACCGGGGGAGCCGGGGTTGCCTTGCCTGCGGGAATCTGGAGCTTAATATAACCTACTACTTTCTGTGCCATGTTGAAAGGTTCCTCCTTAAATAAATGTGGTAATTGGCGAGTCCCTTCTGCGGGAGCTCTCCCACTTGCCGCGCGCCTTCAGCGCGCATTTCCGGCCAGATGCCGGAAGAATGTTTTACTCGTCGAGCGTCTCGACCTGGTCGAGTTCGAGCTCAACAGGGGTTTCGCGGCCGAACATGGAAACCGTTACATTTACCTTGTTCTTATCCGCTTCCACCGACGATACAACGCCGATAAATCCAGCCAGTGCGCCATCGATGACGCGCACGCTGTCGCCGGGTGCGTAGTTTACCTCGATCTCGCGCTTCTCTACGCCCATTGCTGCGATCTCGTCATCGGTCAGCGGAATGGGCTTGGAGCCACCGGACTTGTCCTGTCCGACAAAACCGGTGCAGCCGCGGGTATTGCGAACCAGATACCAGGTTTCGTCAGTCATAACCATTTTGACAAGCACGTAGCCCGGAAAGAGCTTGCGCTCGACCTCACGGCTTTTGCCGTCCTTGACTTCCGTGACCGTTTCGGTCGGGATGTTGACGGCTTGAATCAGGTCATGCAGCTTGCGGTTTTCGACCGCTTTTTCGATCGAAGAGGCTACTTTGTTTTCGTAGCCGGAGTATGTGTGCACCACATACCATTTTGCAGCGTCTGACATAAATGCCTCCTTTTAGGCGGCGAAAGCTTTGAGCAGCGTCTGAACGCCGAGACCGAACACGATATCGAGCACCCAGATGAAGATACCGACCACGATGACGCAGGCAATGACCACCAGCGTGTTATTCACGGTCTGCTGGCGGGTGGGCCATACGATCTTACGGCACTCGCTCTTGAGCTCGCGGAACCACTTTCCGATACGCGCAAAGAGACCGGGCTTTTTCGCCTTGGTTTCTTCAGCCATGAAGCTACTTCCTTTCTCTTACTTCGTTTCGCGGTGCAGCGTGTGCTTCCGGCAGAAACGGCAGTACTTGTTCATTTCCAGACGGTCCGGGTTGTTCTTCTTGTTCTTGTTTGTGTCATAGTTTCTTTGCTTGCACTCGGTGCAGGCCAGCGTAATCTTCACGCGCATAAATAACGGCACCTCCTTTTAATATTCGTCCCTTCCCGTGCCCCTTTGGCCGGGCGCGGGACAATTTGCCTCCCTTTGCCAGTGTTCCAAGCCCTTTTTCCGAGACACACGAAAAATGGGCGCAAAAAAAGAACCTGCATAGGTTCTTCAAGTATAGCATGGAGAAAACCGGCGGTCAAGGGTTTTTCTCAATAAAGTGCTGGTTTTTTTGTGTTTTTATGATATACTTAGCTTATTCCACAAGATATAGGAGTATTCGCATGCGTATTTTGGGTATTGATTACGGCGACGCGCGCACCGGGCTTTCGATTTCCGACCCATCGGGGTTTCTGGCCGGTTCGCCAAGCGTCATCCATGAATGGAACTATGACAAGCTGGTTGACAAGCTGGTATCGTTCGTACAGGAAAGCCGGATCGAAGAGATCGTGCTGGGCTGGCCGAAAAACATGGACGGCACATCTGGGCCGCGCGCGGAAAAATGCGAAGCGCTGGCGAAAACGCTGCGCGAACGGACAGGCATTCCGGTCACGCTGTGGGATGAGCGACGCACAACGGTCGCAGCGCACGACATCCTGCACCAAACAGGCAAAAAAGCGAAAAAACACCGTCAAACGGTCGACGCGGTTGCGGCAAGCCTGATTTTGCAAGGCTATCTGGATTTCAAGCGCCGGCAAAACTAAAAACAAAGAGAAAAAGAGGGAAACCCGCGGGGTTTCCCTCTTACTTTTTATTTGTACGGGTTGTCCGCCTTGAGATAGCAGCATTTTTTGTACTTTTTGCCGCTGCCGCACGGGCACGGGTCGTTCGGGCCTACCTTCTTGCCCACGCGCTTGGGCTCAGCCTTGACCGAACCATCGGAAGCGCCCGCCGCTGCGGTCTCCTTGGCAACCTGCTCGCGCTTTGGCTCCTCGCGGGTACGCACCTGTGCAAGGAAGATCATGCGCACAGTATCCTCGCGGATGGCGTCGATCATCGCGTCAAACATATCGAAGCCTTCGCGCTTATACTCAATGACCGGATCATGCTGGCCATAAGCGCGCAGGCCAATGCCGTTTCGCAGCTCGGTCATGGCGTCGATGTGATCCATCCACTTGGTATCAACGTTCTTGAGCAGCACCACACGCTCCAGCTCGCGCATGATCGGCGCACCGATGGCCTGTTCCTTGGCTTCGTATACCTTGTGTGCCTGATCGCACAGCACGTTCGTCAGCTGCTCAGCGGTCAGGTCATCGCACTCCTCCGGAGTGAAGGTGCAGTCCTCAGGACGCAGGAACATGCCGATAAACGGGCGGCGTGCCTGCTCGACCATTTCGACACTGATGAGGTTATGCTCACCGACTGCGGCATGCACTGCGCGCGCAATGGTATCGTCGATCATAGAAAGGATATTATCCTTGACATCCTTGCCCTCGAGCACCTGCAGGCGCTGGCTGTAAATGGTCTGACGCTGGGTGTTGAGCACGTCGTCGTACTCAAGCACGTGCTTACGGGTAGCGAAGTTGCGGGATTCGATCTTTTTCTGCGCGTTCTCGATCGCGCCGGACAGAATCTTCTGGTCGATCGGCTCGTTTTCGTCGATGCCGAGCGTTTCCATCATGTTCTGAATGCGCTCCGAACCGAACAGACGCATCAGATCGTCTTCCAGCGAGATATAGAAGCTGGATTCGCCCGGGTCGCCCTGACGGCCGGCACGGCCGCGCAGCTGGTTGTCGATACGGCGGGATTCATGCCGCTCGGTGCCCAGAATATACAGACCGCCTGCCGCGCGCACCTTTTCGGCGTCCGCGTCGGTCTCCTGCTTAAACTTCTTGTACAGCTCGTCAAACTTTGCGCGGATGGCGAGTACCTCTGGATCGTCGGTCTCGGCGTGGCCGTTGGCTTCATAGAGCAGTTCGGGGGTGTAATCGCCCTTTTTCAGCTCGTCCAGCGCCATGGTTTCTGCGTTGCCGCCGAGCATGATATCCGTACCACGACCGGCCATGTTGGTTGCAATCGTAACTGCGCCGGACTTACCTGCCTGCGCGACGATATCCGCCTCGCGCTCGTGATACTTTGCGTTCAGGACGGTATGCTTGATGCCCTTCGCCTTGAGGATCTTGGACAGCTCCTCAGACTTCTCGATCGACACCGTGCCGACCAGAATCGGTTGGCCCTTGGCGTGGCATTCCTCGATGCGCGCGATGGTCGCATGGATCTTGCCGCGCTCGTTCTTATAGACCGCGTCCGGATTGTCCTTACGGGCAATCGGCTTGTTGGTCGGGATTTCGATGACGTCCAGCTTGTAGGTGTGGCGGAACTCTTCCTCCTCGGTCAGCGCGGTACCGGTCATGCCGGACAGCTTGCCGTACAGACGGAAGTAGTTCTGGAAGGTAATGGTAGCCAAAGTCTTGCTCTCGTGCGCGACCTTGACGCCTTCCTTCGCCTCAATTGCCTGATGCAGACCCTCGTTATAGCGACGGCCGAACATCAGACGTCCGGTGAACTCATCAACGATGATAACCTGACCGTCACGCACGACATAGTCCACGTCGCGCTGCATGACACCGCGCGCCTTGATCGCCTGATTGATGTGGTGCTGGAGCGTGGTATTGGCCGGGTCGGACAGGTTTTCGACCTTGAAATACTGCTCCGCGCGTGCGGTGCCCTTGGGAGTCAGCGTCGCGGTGCGGGCCTTCTCATCGACAATATAATCCGCATCGATATCGTCCTGCTCCTCCTTGGCATCGACCTCCTTCACGCGCAGCTGCTTGAGACCTGCGGCGAAGCGGTCAGCCATTTCATAGAGCTGGGAGGACTTTTCGCCCTGACCGGAAATAATCAGCGGGGTACGCGCCTCGTCGATCAGGATGGAGTCCACCTCGTCGACGATGGCAAACGCATGGCCGCGCTGCACCATGGCCCTTTTGTAGATCGCCATGTTGTCGCGCAGATAGTCGAAGCCGAATTCGTTATTCGTGCCATAGGTGATATCCGCCTCGTACATCGCCTTTCGCTCGCCAGGCTCGACCGCGTGGATGACCAAGCCGACGGTCAGACCAAGGAAGCGGTAGACCTTGCCCATCCATTCGCTGTCGCGCTTGGCAAGGTAGTCGTTGACCGTGACGATGTGCACGCCCTTACCGGTCAGTGCGTTCAGGTAAGCAGGCAGGGTGGCGACCAGCGTTTTACCTTCGCCGGTCTTCATCTCCGCGATGCGGCCCTGATGCAGCACAATGCCGCCAATGACCTGCACCCGGTAATGCCGCATGCCCAGCACACGCCACGCCGCCTCGCGGCAGGTCGCAAACGCCTCAGGCAGCAGCTGATCCAGCGTTTCGCCGTTCTGATAGCGTGCCTTGAACTCGTCCGTTTTGGCGCGCAGCTCGGCATCGGTCAGTTTTTTGTACTCCTCCTCGAGCGCGTCGACCTTGTCGGCGATGGGGTAGATTTTCTTTAACTCATGCGAGGAATGGGTACCGAAAATTTTCGTGAAAAGGTTAGCCATTCTTACTTCAGCCTTTCAAAAGGGACAACAGTCCCCGTTCGTTCATACAGAATTTATTATAACACACAATGGACGAGAAACAAACATTTTTTTTGTGAACGACTGCCGATATGCAAAAAAGGCGCCTTCAGGCGCCTTTTTTGCATTTTATCGAATAATCAGGTATGCGGTATAGACAACATAGGTGAGCGCCATGACCACACCGGGCGCACGGCCGAGCTTGCCACGACGCGCGGGAAGGTAAAACACGATGCTGATACCGATGAGCACCAGTGCGTCGATGATCGAGGTTGCCTGCACCGGAATCGGCGTGATCGTAGCGGAAACGCCGAGGATGAGCAACAAATTAAAGATATTCGAGCCGATGACGTTGCCCATCGCGATCTCGTTCTGACCCTTGCGCGCGGCTACCAGCGAGGTGACCAGCTCGGGCAGGCTGGTGCCGATGGCGACGATCGTCAGGCCGATGAGCGTCTCGGACAGGCCGAACATACGCGCGATACCGGTCGCGCCGTTGACCGCCAACTGGCCGCCGATGATGATGCACGCAAGGCCGAGCACGATATTGACGCCGATCATGATGGGCGGCATCGCAACCTCATCATCTTCCGCTTCGAGCGTGTCGCGGTTTTTGAGCGCCGCACGGATCTGCGTACCCAGCACCACTGCGAACGCCGCCAGCAGGATAACGCCCTCGATGCGCGAAATGGTCAGGTCAGGCGCGATGAACACAAGCAGCAGCACCGCCGCCGCCAGCGAGATCGGCCAGTCGCGCCGCAGCAGCGTACGGTCCATGACGAGCGGACAAACCACCGCGGACAGGCCCGCAACCATCAGCATATTGAAAATGTTCGAACCGACGACATTGCCGACCGCGATTTCATTGGCGCCCTGCAAGGCCGCGGTCAAGCTGACGGCCAGCTCAGGTGCGGATGTGCCGAAGGCGACGATCGTCAGGCCGACGAGCAAGGGCGAAACGCCCAACCGCCGCGCCAGTGCGGACGCGCCTGCAACGAATTTGTCCGCGCCCCAGACCAGCAGGACAAAGCCGAATACCAACATAATGAATGATAGCATGATACAACCCCCTATGATGTTACAATAGCATATCCAGGCGCAAAAAAAAGAGACTTTTATTGCGCCTGAGCAATAAAAGTCTCACTGCTTCCGGTAGGCACGGGTCGAATAATCGACCGTGAATGACGATGCCGACCACGCCCGCAGGCGTGAGCTACTCCCTTTCGTTGTACATAAAAATATAGCGGAAGGACAAGGGTTAGTCAAGCCAAACTTAGAAAAAACTTTACAAGTTCCCCGCAAAACGGTATACTATATACTACTGAAAAATACGTGAAGGAGCATTTTCATGCTTGAGTTCGAGGAATACAAGGTCAAACTGAACAATTTGAAGCCCCAGCTGGAGGAGCTGTACGGCGCGCTCGGTCTGGAGCGCGCAAAACGCGAGGTCGAGGAACTGGAGATCAAGTCCTCCCAGCCCGGTTTCTGGGACAATCCGGAGGAAAGCCAGAAGATCGTCTCCCGCATGGGCGCGCTCAAGGGCAAAATCGAGGCGTATAACCATCTGAACAGCCTGTGCGACGATCTGCTGACCATCTGCGAAATGGCGATCGAAGAAAACGACGAATCCATGCTTGAGGAGCTGGAAAGCGGCTACAAGGAGTTGGAAGAGGGCGTTGCCGAGCAGAAGCTGTCCACGCTGCTGACCGGCGAATACGACAAAAACAACGCGTTGGTATCGTTCCATGCGGGCGCGGGCGGCACCGAAGCGCAGGACTGGTGCGAAATGCTGTACCGCATGTACACCCGCTGGGCGGAGCGCCACGGCTTCACCT
Source organism: uncultured Agathobaculum sp. (assembly GCF_944380975.1). GTDB lineage: Bacteria > Bacillota > Clostridia > Oscillospirales > Butyricicoccaceae > Agathobaculum. The sequence goes on from NZ_CALWJK010000021.1 coordinate 23,482, forward strand.
ATAAGATCATGGACTATCAGGACGGCGAAGAAGCGGGCCTGAAGAGCGCGGATATCATCATCGAGGGCGAAAACGCGTACGGCTTCCTCAAAGGCGAGTCGGGCGTACACCGTCTGGTGCGTATTTCCCCATTTGATGCTTCCGGCCGCCGCCATACCTCGTTCTCCGCGGTTGAGGTCATCCCGGATATTCCGGATGACTCGGCGGATTTCGAGATCAAGCCGGATGATTACGAAATGCAGGTGTTCCGTTCCTCCGGTGCGGGCGGCCAGCACATCAACAAGACCTCGTCCGCGGTGCGCCTGATCCACAAGGCGACCGGCATCGTCGTTTCCTGCCAGACTGAGCGCAGCCAGTTCCAGAACAAGGACAACTGCTTGCGCATGCTGCGTTCCAAGCTGGTCGAGATCAAGGAGCGCGAGCATCTGGAGAAGATTTCCGACATCAAGGGCGACCAGAAGAAGATCGAATGGGGCAGCCAGATCCGCTCCTACGTCTTTATGCCCTACACGCTTGCCAAGGACACGCGCACCGGCTTTGAAAACGCCAACATCGGCGCAGTCATGGACGGCGATATCGACGGCTTTATCAATGCGTATCTGTCTGCTCTGGCAACCGGTACGCTGGGCAAGAAGTAAGCCACGGCGCAATCGAATAGTTTTTGGCCCTTCGGTGCAAACTGTTGCCGGAGGGCTGTTTTTATGAGAGAAAACGCAAAATACGGCGTGACCGGTGCGCTGGCAGGCGCGGCAAACGGCTTTTTCGGCGCGGGCGGTGGCCTGTTTCTGGTTCCGCTGCTGGTATACTGGTGCGGCTTGGAGGAACGGCGCGCGTTTGCGACCTCAGTCGCAGTGATTTTCCCGCTCAGCGCACTGTCCGCCGCGCTTTACTGGATGCAAGGCGGACTTCCGCTTGCCGCAGCATGGCCCTATCTGTTAGGCGGCATACTGGGCGGCTGGATCGCAGGCCGCATCTTTCACCGGCTCGATATGATATGGCTGCGGCGCGCATTCGGCGTTTTGCTGCTGTATGGCGGTGTGCGCGCCGTCCTGCTGCTGTGAGCGCGCTGGTAGCGGCCGCAGTGGGGCTGGCAACCGGCATTTTATCCGGCTGCGGGGTGGGCGGCGGCTCGCTGCTCATGCTGTATCTCACCATGCTGGCCGGGATCGCGCAATATCAGGCGGCGGGCATCAATCTGCTATACTTTCTCGCCTGCGCGCCCGCAGCGCTCTGGTCGCATAGCAAAAACGGGTTGATCGAACGACGGACAGCCCTTTGGTGCATTGCGGCTGGTATCCCGGCAGCCTTTGCCGCTTCCCTGCTGGCGGCGCGGATGGATACCGGCTGGCTGCGGCGCGCATTCGGCATATTTCTGCTGTGTGTGGGCATCAAAGAGTGCTTTGCCAAGCGGAAATGACCCCATGCAACTCCCCCACATTCTCCCATCCCGAAGGCAAATTGCTTCCGGGATTTTGTTTTCACGCAAAGATTACAAAACGGTTACATTACGGTTACAATCTTGTTATGATGCGTGCATTTTATGAAAAAAGGAGTATAGTATAAACATTAATTGATATTTATTCCTATTTGTAAATAAATATCAATAAAAGGAGGAAACTGGAATGAACTTGAAAGGATCTCGTACCGAACAAAATTTGCAGGCTGCTTTTAGCGGCGAGTCGATGGCGCGCAACAAATATCTGTTTTTCGCAGACAAAGCGCGCAAAGAGGGGCATGAGGATATTGCGGATCTGTTCACCGGACTGGCACAGAACGAAGGCGCACACGGCCGACTGCTGTACGAAAAGCTGACCGGCATCGGCACCAGCGCGGAAAATCTGCAGACCGCCATCAAGGGCGAATATGGCGAATGGAGCAGCATGTACCCGGATTTTGCAAAAATCGCCCGCGAAGAAGGCTTTAACGACATTGCTCTGCTGTTCGAGAACATCGCCAAGATCGAGCAGGATCATGAGCTGCGCTTCATGAGCGCGCTGATGTCGCTCAATCAGGGTGCAAAGAAGGAAGAAGTAGAAGCCTCCTTGCCGCCCAAGAAGAAAACAGTCGGGGTGCAGGGCTACCGCTGCGCGTTCTGCGGCGCAATTTATGACGAGCGTCCGGATGTATGCGGCGTTTGCGGCGCAATCGGCTCGTTCGAGCAGACCACCTATCAGAAGGAAGTATAAAACACTTTATACATAAACAAAAGTTTACAAAGCAGCAACAGCTGGGAACAACTGGTACGCATGCCCGTCTAATAGGATAACCGAAACAGAAAGGGGTGTCCTGTGATGAAACGACGATGGCTTTGTGTGGTACTTGCCTTGCTGTTGCTGCTTTCGCTTACTGCGTGCGGCGCTTCGGGAGGCAGCAGTGCAAGCACCGGGGATGCGGCAGCGCCGGCCGAAAACGGCACTGCAATGGATACGGCAACATCGGAAAGCACGGCGGACTTTTCCGCAGTGCGGGAGAACGCCAAGCTGATTTTATCGGCAGACCTAACACTGGAGACGCAGGACTATGACGCGACCTGCGCCGCGCTTGAGCAGCTCACCGCCGAGGCAGGCGGCTATATCGAGTCGAGCGGAAACGCGGGCGAAAAAGGCAGCCGCACAGCAAATTATACCCTGCGCGTACCGCAGGAAAAGTTTGAAACCTTTTTCGCACAAATTGGGGATACCTGTCATGTCGTGTCTGCCAATCGCTGGAGCGAGGACGTGACCGAGCAGTATACCGACATTGAAACGCGGCTGGCTACCTTGCAAACCAAACACGAGCGGCTGCTCGCGCTACTCGATCAGGCGGCAAAGATGGAGGATATTATCTCGCTGGAAAACGCGCTGGCTGACTGCGAGTATGAGATCGACAGTCTTACGGGAGAAAAGCGGCATTACGACGATCTGGTCGGCTTTTCCACTTTCACGGTCTCGCTGCGCGAAGTGCAGACATTGACCGCGGTTTCCGAAGGCACGGGCTTTGGTGCACAGCTGGCACAGGCAGCAAAGAACGGTCTTGGTGGTCTGACGGTCACGGTGCGCGGGCTGATCCTCATGCTCGTGACGCTCTGGCCGGTTCTGGTGCTGCTGGGTATTGCGGGTTATGTGTTCTGGCGTGTGCAGTCACACCGCAAAAAGAAAGTGCAGCAGTCCGAGCAAAACAAAAAGGAATAACACCCCGCGCCGTCAGACGCGCGTGAAACAGAAAAGAACCGCCCCACCGGGCGGTTCTTTTCATCAAACTAATCGCCCGAATATACGAACTCTTTATAAGCTATTAAATGTCCATAAAGCATGATGTTACCCGTATTTTATAGAACTTTCCGAGGAAGATACTTCACATTTCTTCGCCCTGCTTCTCATATCTTCGCCGTGAAAAGTGGTATATGGCGTGGTAATCCGGCTGTTTGGAGTTATGCGAGCAGTTTTACCACTTCTGCCTTAACAGCATCCAGTGATACATGCGCGTAAAGATTCAGCGTAATGTTAATGTCCGCGTGCCCCATGATATATTGCAGGCTTTTCGGATTCATGTTTTTGTTTGCAAGCCGTGTGCAGAACGTGTGACGCAGCACATGCGGGGAAACTTTCGGAAGCTGTTCCTCATGCGTCCTGTTGTACTTCTGTACCATACGGCGTAACGCTTCCTGATAGTGGTGCGCGGGGTACGGCTCACCGATTTCGTTCACGAACAGGAAGCCGCTGTATCCGTCCAAAGTGAATGGCTCTGGCTCGCCCCGCCTTGCTATCACACGTTCAAACGCTTTGCGGGCTTCTGCACTCATCGGCACTTTACGGATGCTGCTCTTGCTTTTCGGCGTATCAATATAATAACCGCTGCCGCCCTTTTCCCAGCGAAGTTGGTGGTCGATATTGATAAGGCCGTTTTCAAAGTCGATATCCTGTACCGTCAGCCCGCAGAACTCGCCAATCCGCAGCCCTGTCCGTAACAGGATCAGGATTTCGTTGTAATAACGGCCATATGCCTTATCATGCCTGACAAAGTCAAGCAGCACCTGTTCCTGTTCTTCCGTCAGGGCAGGCCGCACATTGACTTCGTTTCTGATTACAGTATTCAGTGCAAAGTCAAACGGATTTTTCCGCAGCCATCCATCGGATACCGCCATTTGGAATGCCGCCTTGAGCGACCGTCTGGTATTGTTGATTACGCGGTAAGAAAGTCCTTTTTTCTGCATCCGCAACGCCCATTCCTGCGCGTCGGAAGGCTTTACTCCGGAGATCAGCTTCGCACCAAGCAAATCCTCTGCAATCAGCTTGGCCGTATATTGTCTGCTTCCTTTTGTGCTGCGCTTGACATTGCCCCGCAAGGTGGTAAACCTCGTATACAGCTCACTCACTGTCAGCTTGCCGCCGGCCGTACTGACACCGTCTGCAAGGCTTCTCTGTATCTCCTGCTCCTTGTCGCGCAGGGCAATGCAATCCCGTTTCCCGGCAGGCACTTTGTCCGTCGCAACCAGCTTCCATGAGTATACAGACTGCGGTTTCCCGTCCGCGTCCACATATTTGTAAAGGTATCTTCCGTCTTTTCTCTGGCTCTCCCCAGTCCTGAGTACGCGGTTCCTCGAATCGCGCCGTTTTTCCGACATGGTATCGCTCCTTTCCGATTTTCATGGAAAGAGCCTTGATACGACATAATGATTATACCACAGCAGTAGTAAAATTACAGCCCTTTCTTTCACTTTTTGTGGTATCATTCATTGCGTATCAAGGCTCTTTTTCCGTCAGATCACATCTAAGCTGTCGATCATCTTTTCAAACTGTCTGCGCTTGATCTGAATGCGGTTGCCGTTCCGGATCAGCCACGGCGCATCCGGGTTTTCCTCTGCCAGCCGCCGCAGCTTGTTTTCCCCGATGCGGAAATAGCAGGCCGCTTCCTTGATCGTCAGCGTGTATTGTTCATAGACCGGGATATAGATTTCTGCCATTCGGCCACCTCCCACAACATTACTTTTTCATTCCTGAAATAAAAACAGCGGTACAGGTGCAGGCATCTTCAAACGCCCGCAGCTATACCGCTCCCTTGGTCTGGTTCTTCATCACTGTATTCTCTTTCTAAGGTTCAACGGATAGCTGCTGTGCTTCGATCTGTGCAAGCGCTTCCTGTATGAGCTTTTCGTGCCGTTTCGTCAGCACTGCGTTATCGAACAATTCCTCCACTACGTGCGTTCCTCGTTTCCGGTCGATCTCCATCAGCATCCTGATCGTTGGTACGGCCTGCTTGGACAGCCAATCCAAAATGCGCAGCCAGTCAAACGGCTTCGGTTCTGCCGTCAGCTTGAGCTTACTCCGGTGCGTCCCGATGAATCGCGCCCAATCCCCGTTGATTGGCCAGCGCGCATGAGGTTTGGTTTTGTCCCTGTCCACAAAGCGCACATAATTGTTTATAATGGAAAATGCCGTCTGCATCAGATCGCCGCCTGCAATGATATCCTTTGCCGCGAGATACGCCCTTTCGCTTTTCAGCCGTATCTCAAACCGGTTCTTTACCTCTGCTTCACACAGTGGAATACCATACCGTACCACCTGTTCGTAGTCCTTTTCATAGAGGCAGAAATACGCTTCGGAACGCTTAGAGCCGAGATAAAGCGTATGACCTGTCCTGCCTTTCCGTGCGGCGAGCTCCACTTCCTCCTGCAAGGGTAAACCAACCAGTTCCAAAAGCGAGGGGTCGTCCCAAATGTCTGCGTCCCGCATCAACTGAAAATCTTTTTCCCACCGCTCACGTTCCAAGCGCTGTTCCTCCAAATAGGTGTTCTCGCTTGATTCATTCACCTCATAGCAGCGGAACCGTGTGACACACTCGCCGCGGTCACATTTTTCTGCCAGCCTTGGGATATCCAGAAAGCCCACCCTGTCGTCTATGGCGATATCCAACCGCTTGAATACGCCTTTTGCATCAAGGCAATGCTGGAAGAAAACATTCCAGCTGCGGCCCTGCCCGTTCAGATAGGCGCTGAATTGGGCACAGCCTTTGCCTTTGAGTTCCAACAAAGTGCCACGTCCCCCATACGGCGATACCATAACAGCTATGTCCCCAATATAGAACGTGGTAGTATATCCATAGAAGCCGCGCGGTTGCTGTCCCAGATGCCGCATCCTGAGCCACAGGACGTTTTCGACCACCTCCCGCACATCCAGCGTAGGGAAGCGGATGCGTATATAGTCGATTTTCACTGTAATAGCGTCCGGCTGCATTTTCTCCAGTGCAGCAGTGAGCCGCGCCTTATATCGCTCGGGCAATTCCTGACTTCCGTTGAGCAGGCGGTTGAGGTAGCCGCGGGAAAACCCTGCCATATCCGCAAGCTGCCCCTGTGTCACCCCCAGAGCCGCCTGCTGTGCTTTGAAATCTTCCATCCAAGTTTGTCCCATACAATCCCTCCCGTCAGTAATTGGTTTTTTGAATGTGCAACTTGATATCTGCCCTTAAATGTTACAGCCCTTGCAAAATGCCCCAAACCCAGACGCCATCAGGGTTTATGCCTTGTTAGAAGAGCTTAACTATTGTCTTTTATGCCCCCCTGTTAGAAGCAAGGGGGCTAATTTGGGGGACGGCTGCGGCTTCCGCGCTGCACGCCGCCGCGCAGCCTGACCGCTGGCCTTCCGGTCTTGTTTGCCAAACGCCATCCTCATTCCCTATTTATATTATAACATCTCAAAATAGGAATATCAATATCAATAAGCGTTGACTTTGTAAACATTCTGTTATATAATAGCGGCAAGGAGGAATGCCAAATGAACAGGATTAAGGAACTCCGACAAAAGAAGGGCGATTCAGTGAAAAAAGTCGCGGATGAAGTAGGCCTTTCACAGAGCATGCTGTCCAGCTATGAGAACGGCACCCGCTCCCCACGCGACGAGGGGACATGGGATAAACTTGCAAACTACTTTGGCGTATCCGTGAGCTACCTGATGGGCTTGACGGACAAGCTAGTCTCTCCACCACAAGGGAATGATCTCTGGCGACCACAGAGTATTATCATAGATGCAAAGCGCGTGCAGGAGGAATACATCGACACACAAAATCCGCTGGAAATCGAAATTGCCAGCATAGACGAATATCTGCTGTTTGCGAACATTACGCAGCTCTACCCGGATGAGATCAAGGAACTGCTGAAAATCGCGCAGGGATGGATTCGGGAGAAAAATAAAGGACAGAGGACGATTATCCAGTTGTCAACTTAATGCAAATGTATCATGCAGAACCCCGCCTAAGACAAAGCTCAGGCGGGGTTCCCATATATAAAGGAGATTGCTGCATGATTGAAAAATTATTTTTTGCTAAGATAGAGCGCGCAGCACGCTCTGAACCCGACAGGGAAAACGATCATTCCTCTACTTCAAGCAGTTTTCCGGTCTCAAAGGATTCCTTGCAGCGGTAGGCCGCCTGCGAAACCTTGGTGCCGTCGTAAACCGTGACGCCCGGCTTGCGGCCCTCGTTGATGCAGGCCACAAACTCCTTGATCTCGTTGACATACGCCTGATGCCAGCGGCTGAGGAAGTCCGGGTAATATTCCTCGCGGGCGCCGCTGCCGTCCACGATCTGGAGCATATTCTTGCGGCCGACGTTCGCAATGCGCAGCGTGCCGTGCGTGCCGATGATTTCGGTCTCGACATTGCAGCCCGCGCCGTGCGTGCGGTTGGTAAACATAAAGCCCATTGCGCCGTTCTCGCACTGTACGGTCGCAGCCGCGTTGTCCGCGTCGTTCAGCTCGCGGTACAGGTCGAACTCGAACACGCCGCCGATGCCCCATACCTTTTTGATGTTCGAGCCGGTGAACCAGCGGATCAGGTCGATATCATGCACGCACATATCGAGGAACTGGCCGCCCGAATGCGGAGCGAACTTGAGCGTGCCTTCGATCGTGGTACGCGGGTCCTGCGTGTAGGAGCGAACCAGAACGACCTTGCCGATATCGCCGTTGTCGATGCGCTGCTTGGCCTCTGCATAAGAATCGTCGAAGCGGCGCATGAAGCCGAGCATGAACACTTTGTCCGGATGAGCTTCCACAGCCTTTTCCGCCTGCCTGCACTTTTCGATCGTGGTGTCGAGCGGCTTGTCGCAGAACACATGCTTGCCTGCGTCGAGCGCCAGCTTGATATGATCTGCATGGTACATGGACGGGGATACGATCACGATCGCGTCCAGCTCGGGGTTTTTGACCATCTCGGCTACGTTCGTGTAGGTGTAGGGGACGCCCAGCTCCTCGGCGACTTCCTTGACGCGCTTTTCATCCACATCGCACAATGCGGTCAACTCCGCGCCGGGAACCAGATTGGCGATATTGCAGGCGTGCTCATAGCCGAGGCGGCCGAGACCGACAGAACCAATTTTTACCTTTTTCATGTTAATTGCTCCTTTATTTATTTAATATCGTATATGTTTATTGCTCAGGCGTACAGTGCCGGTTTGTCGATCATATTCACATTCTCCGGCTTTCCGGTCTTGCGGGAAAGCATCACAGCGTCCGCCGCTACGCAGGCTGCGTAGCCGTCCCATGTGCTCGGGCCGGTCAGATGATCCGCCAGCACGGCCTTCGCCCACTGCTGGAACTCGATATCGTAGGCCTCGATAAAGCGCTGCGACCAGTCGGTCAGGATATCGAAGGAATATTTCGCATCTGCGCGGGTGACGACCGCCGCCGGGTCGGGCAGGTTGACCGTGCCGTTTTCGCATACGACCTGGCACTGGATATCGTAGGCATACGCGCCGTCGGTCTGCACCTCAATATCAATGCGCTGGCCGGATTTCGTTGTCAGCATGACCACCTGCGGATTAAGCCACTCGCCCTTAGTCGCCTTGCTCTGGCGGACCGCCAGCACCTGCGCAGTCGCGTACTCATCGCCCAACAGCCAGCGGGAGATGTCCAGTTCGTGGATAGCCACACGTGTAATTGCATAGTCGGTCTCAAATCCGGGCGCCTGGGAGACGTTGCGGTGCGCCGCATGGATCATCAGCGGATCGCCCAGCCTACCGCCGGCGATCAGTTCTTTCATGGCCGCATAGCCGCGGTCATAGCGCCGCATAAAGCCCACCTGTACCAGCCGCTTGCCGCAGGCCAGCTCCGCCTGCATGATCTTTTCGCAGTCCGACGCAGTCTGCGCGAGCGGCTTTTCACAGAATACATACTTGTTGTGCTTGAGGCACTCCAGTACATAGCCTGCGTGCGAGGGGTCGGCAGAGGTGATCAGCACCGCGTCAACCTCCGGGGCGGCAATCAGCTCCTCGCCCGTAGCGTAAAATTTTGCGCCGTACTGGCCGGCAACCTTCTGAGCCGCTTCCGGTATGAAATCCGCAACCGCTACCACGTCGGTTTCCGGCACCAGACCGGTAAGTCGGCGGATATGGTCGCGCCCGATCGCGCCGCAGCCGATCACACCTACTCTGACTTTGTTTTCCATGACCATACTTCCTTTCTCAATGACTGTGCTTACATTTCACCGCGTGCTTCGCGTTCCGCGAGGTCTGCCATGATTTTGGGATACTTTTTATCCAGATGATAGAACAGCAGGACGACTGCCACAACGCCCCAGATGATGATGGGCGCCCACGCATAGATCGAGTGGATCATGTCAAGCGCGCTCTGCGGCTGTGCAACGCCGCCTTCGGTCGAGCTGAGATAGCCGGCGGATTCCAGCAGCGCGCTGACCAGTGCGCTCGCAATGCCGGTGCCGACCTTAAATCCCATCGAGCCGCAGGCAAAGATCAGGCTTTCCTGCCGGATGTGGTTTTTCCACTGGCCGAACTCCACTGTGTCGCCGATCATGCCGAAGATAATCGCATACAGCGGTGCTTCACCGATCGCGCGCAGAATCGTCATGGCAACGACCCAACCATAGCTCTCCGGGTTGAGCATAAAAGCGAGCTGGGCGAGGATTGCCAACACCGCGCCGGACAGAGCAAGCGCCTTTTTGCCCATGCGGCGCAGCAGCATGGGGCAGAACATGGCTGCAATCACCAGTGTGCCGATTTCTGCGACATACAGGATACTATACATCCAGTCGTCGTTGCCGAAGATATATTTGCAGTAATACGGGAGTACGGTGCCGATTACCTGTGTATGGACGCAGGTCATGGCCCACAGCACGAGGGTCGCCCAGAAATACTGGTTGGTGACCAACGCCTTGATCGAGCGTCCAAGCGAGACCTTGGCCTGCTTGACGACCTCTTCCACCTGTACTTTTTCCTCACACTTGGCAAAGCAGAAGATCAGCAGCGCTACCGCCATGATCGACCAGATCGCGATCGCCTTGATCCATGCGGCCTGATCGTTGCCGAGCAGCTTGACCAACGGCATGGTCAGCATGACCGTGATGATCTGTCCGCAGCGGGCGAGCACCAGACGGACGATAGACAGCATGTCGCGCTCGGAGGATGAGCGCGTCATGCGCGTGGAAAGTGCGCCGTACGGCACGTTGATTGCGGTATAAACCACGGTCGTGCAAAGGTTATATGCAACGAAGATGTACCAGAACTGCAACGTGTCCGAGGTCTGCGGCACCGTGAACAGCGCGATTGCCGTCACCGCATAGGGGACTGCCATCCACAGCATCCACGGCCGGCATTTGCCCCACTTGGATTTGGTCTTTTCGGTCACAACACCCATGATGACGTCCGAGGTACCGTCAAAGATACGGGAGACCAGCATAACGATACCAACGGTTGCCAGCGAAACGCCGACGTAGTCCGTGTAGAAGATCGTGAGCAGTGTGCTGATCATGCCGTATACGACGTTGCATGCTGCATCGCCGCTGCCGTAGGCAATGCGGGTGACCCAGGTCAGGCGTCCGTCTGTGGCCAACGGCTTTGCTTTCACACTGTCGCTCTGGTTCCACACCTTTGCAGTGCCTGCATCTGTTTTTTCCATTTCTATTTCTCCTTTCGTCGTTCACTTCTTTCCCTTTTCCTCTTCTTCACGAGTGCATATTAACATCGTTCGCGCTATCTGTCAAATGATTTTATTTATATTTTAATATTAAAATAATATTAAAATATCAACTTACCAAGTAAAACATACCAAACAGGACCGGCTTTTTTTTATGAAGTTTCACCCGTTTGTCTGAACGTTTTGATCAAACCGTCGTTTTACTATCAAATTTATCGTGAATTCTGCTGTTTTTTCAAAAAAATCTCCGGATGGGTTCCGGAGATTTTTCAGTCTTTGTTTCGTTTTCGTCGATCCTTTACGGTCCCACCGACCCGCAGCGCGGTAGGCAGCAGGATGCGCGCCGGCAGATATGTGCCCGACTCGATAAACTCGATCAGCTTGCGCACCGCTGTCTCGGCCTGCGCCCTGCAGCATACGTCGACCGAAGTCAGCCGCGGCTCCATGAGCTGCCCGATCGGGTTATAATCCACACCAATCAGCGCAACATGCTCAGGCACACGGATACCCCGCTGGCGGAATACCTTCATCATCGAAATCGCCAGCAGGTCGTGCGCGCAGAAAAATGCCTCCGGCAGGTCTGCGCCAGCATCCAGCCGGGCAAGGAGCTCCCTTTCGTTCTCTTCCACACCATGTTCTGGCATCAACTCCAGCCACTCGTCATTCGGACTGACCGATAGTCCCGCTGTGTAGCAGGCCTGCCGGAATGCAAAATACCGCTCGGAAAACGCGACGCTGTGCAGTGGGCTGCCGGCAAAACCGATACGCTTGTACCCGTTTTCAATCAGGAAATGCACCGCCTGATGCGCCGCAAGCTGGTTATCCTCGATAAAGGTGCACACCGGGCTCTGGTAATACCGCGCGCCGACTGCCACGACCGGCAGTCCGCTCTGGTACAGGTTTTGGAACATTTCCTCCTTCATATCCCCCAAGGCTAAAATACCGCCGATAGCGGACTGCTCCAGCCGCTCACGGATCTCAGCAGGGTTATTCTGAAAATACTCGGCTTCCATTGCGAGCATTGTATATCCATGCGCGGATGCGTAGCTCAGGAAAAGCTGATAAAATTCCATATAGAAGTAGGAATCCTGCAAGTGCATGCCGCTGGATACCAGACAGAGGTTGCGCCTGCCCGCCGGCGTTTTCAGTTGCTTGTGATACCCCAGCTCGCGCGCTGCTCGCACCACTCTTTCCCGAGTTTCATCGCTGATGTTGGACATCCCCCGCAGCGCAAGCGATACCGTGTTGATCGATACTCCTGTCTTTTCCGCGATTTGCTTTAATGTTACTTTCATATGACATCACACATTTTTATTATTTATTGTAATTATATCCTTTTTATGTGATGAAATCAATGGCGTTTAATAAACGTCGCTGACATGACATATAAAATGCGATGTGTTGAAATATCTTTGAAGTCGGCAATGTTTCGCTTATGAAAATAAAAACAGATAATTGGATAACCGTCAACTATTGAAAATAATCAGAATCACACTGAAAATACAATCAGAAGTAAACAAAGCCTTGTCTGAGCTGTCAAGTTCAGACAAGGCTTTTACTGTATCAAGGCTCATTCAAAAGTAGTAAATT
>NZ_CALWJK010000022.1 GCF_944380975.1 uncultured Agathobaculum sp.
TCATAGATTTTGCAAATCAGCTTTTCCAGTTCCCCGGCCCGCTTTTGGGCGGCGGCCAGCCGTTTCCGCTTCTTGGAGATGTCGGCGGTCTGCTGGGCGGCCTGCGTTTCCTGGACAGTGCGGATAAACTCGGCCCGGTCATTCTTGGAATACTCCGCGATGGCCCGGAGCATATCCGCAATCAGTGTCAGAACAGCTTCGACCTTGATACGGTGCTGTGTAGGGCAAAGGGAGCCGATAGGGTACTTCCTATACTGGCTGCAAATATACTGAGGAACATGCTTGCCGCTATAGGTGCGGTGAATGTACATCTTGCCCTGCAATCGGCGCAGTACATCAGGCCGGTCAGGGGATAGGCCTCCCCAAAGTCGTCCGGGTAAAGAAAAGTTAAAGGAATATTCATGGGTCTGCTTGGCTCTTCATGTTATAATTTCAGTACCAATGATAGAAGCAAAACTTGATTGAAAAAGCTGCAATCGGGGAGGATAGGACATGAAGCGCATCATTACAAATGGAATCAGCTATCTGGAGCCACTTTCGGGCAGTAACCAATGGTACTGGGGCATGGATTACACAGGAGGAGACCTGTATGAAGCAGGAGAGCTCTACCGGGACGGACACCCGATTCAATGTAACAAAGGTATCTTGGTTCACTATCCTGATGGAATCGTGTATGAGCCTGTTCACACAAAGCCTGGGCAGTATCTTGGGAAACCGGTGTATTTCGATGGTCAGGTGGTGTTGCTGATGGTGGACTTTCCCAAAGAAGAGATCCATATCCTGAGCTTTAATGATGCAACAGAAAAGACCAACCAGCTTGCGGTGCTGCCCCTCGCTCTTGCTGAGGACTGCTACAACCTAATGCTAAAAACCTCACCCATTCTTTTAACCAGAGCGCCTCAAGGAAATCGATTCTATATTCTTTGGCCAGAGCGCCGGGAGTTTGTTCTGGAGGACTGTGAGAGTTTCATTCTTCTGGACGGAGACAGAATGTATACCGAAAAATGGTATGAGGACCCGGACTACCGGGATGAGGTTCTTGTACGAGATTTTAGGACAGGCAATGTTCTGGAGCGGATACCGGGGTGCATTTGGACTATGCCGGATGGTCAGAAATGGCTCCTGGGGTGAGTATACACAAGGGGCTAACAACGGAGGCAGATGATGGAGACAACATTTGAAAAATGGTATCCCTGTGATAACTTGGATACGATGTACGATGTACACGATGTGTGGCTTGGGCAGGAAGGATATTCTTTTATTCTGCTGTCCGATGGCCAGCACAGAAAGAAATTGGAAGGACAGCGGCTGATGTTTACATGGGAATCCATCGTTAGCTATCAACTGTCCGAGGAGCGTTATCGGGAAGATCTCTGGGTCTCTGATCCTAAGCAGGCGTGGTCTTTCTGGAAGAGTACAGATTCTTCATATTTGAATGCACTTCGAGAACGAAGCACACTGGTTCCTGATGGAGCTGTCCACTGGCTGTTTGTGGGGACCAATCTTATTGCAGATGTAATTGCGGCGCAGCCGCCTAAGGTCACCGTGATCGCGCCTAACGCTGGGATTGCTAAGGCACACCGCAAGGAGTTTGAGTTCCAAGGGTGCGTGGAGGTGCCGATGGAGCTTTCGGAGGACCAGTTACTGGACAGGTTCCTGATGTTTATCGAGGAGAACGGCTGGAGTTTCGGTGGCGGTGTACGAACCATCGTAGACGGCTACTATATCAACGAGGACGACACACCGGGAAAGCCAGTTTGGCCGGAAAAGGCAAGTAAGGAATCCCCTTAAAATAACGAACAGAAAGGACGATGAAAGGGTGGCACTTGAGATAGTTGCAGCCAAAGACACCAACCATGCGTTTGAGATTCTGTCGTTCAGCCCCAGAAAAACGATGAAACATCATATAGTAGACGAACCGGAAGGAATTGACGGCTTCCTGTACGATACCAGAAACGAACTCACAAACTATACATACTATTACCAATTTGATCCATACAGAGAAACCCAACTTGAAGGGGATCAGGTTCCGGCAATTAAGACTTTTTCGCAATCCATCGTAATGTGGCTTGATGAACATGGCACAGAAGAAAACAGCGTGATTCAGCAATATGGCCTGTCCTTCCAAAAGATTCGGCGTTTTGCGGATAAATTGGGTCGTGTATGTGATGTAGCCATGGAGCATGGATATGGATTGTCCGGGATTGGAGACTAAAGCACAAAGATATTTAGGGAGAAAATCTAACCATGAATCCTGAAAAAACACACTTATATACCACTTATATAAAAAACAATATCAGCAACCAATAGAAGAAGAAACGCCTCCGCATAAAGGAAAATCTAAGACGGCTGCTACCTCAGATAGCCGAAAACGGTCTAAGCACAAACACATATACAAAAAAATCATCTTACACTATGGTAGTGACTCGTTTTGTTGGGGTAGACAATGCGGAATTTGCGGGAGATTGGATTCTACATATAAATCTTCTTATTCGAACTCCAAGGAGTTTCAGGTAACCGGTGAGGGCTTGTATGGAGAGTGGAGAAGTATTTGCCTTACCGAAATTCATAGAAGATATCCTGAATACACCATTATGACATTGGAAAACGCAAAGTGGATGGAATGGACAGGAGATAAAACATATGAGTGAAGGGCGATGAAATGATACTTCCAAGAGGAATTACAGGATTTTGGAGCGTGAACACAGCGCCGCCGCCGTTTTTGGACGAAAAAGCGTTCTGTCAGATGTGCTACTCAATTGCCATGGAAAACGGCGGGACTGTGACAGAATTAGATACAGATACATCACCAACAAACTTCTATTCTACTCAGATCCGTAGACATGACAACTTCATTTTTATTTTGCAGAACATCCATTATCCCTATGCGGCCTTTGCTGAGCGGGATGATTCCGGCGGATTTGTTCTGACCAGTCAGCCAGAGTGGTTCCGATTGCCGACGGGGGCGGTGCATTTCCTGAGCCTTGCCGAGCTGAATAAGGACTGGCACAACCTGTGCGGAGAACTCAGTCCGGAAGAACTGGAGCAGATCCGCTATTGGAAACCGCAAACAGTCGGAGAAATCATATTTAACACTTGGGATTGATGTGGTCGACGAAGAACTTGTGCTCACATGGATATGCGGTGCAAAAGACTGTTTTCCAGAGAAAATATTCACTGCTCCAGTTAGATGCGCCGCAAACGTCTTTATGATACACTGTGTATATGGGATAAAAAGCTGGCCTGGGTTTTGTTTATAAACTAAATAACCTAACGAAAACGCTCCTGTACATTATTCAGTACAGGAGCGTTTTCGTCTGCAGATAGGAAAAACATGTCTACAAACTGTGAAATTATCTACCCGAAACCCTTGCGATACCCGTCATCAGATAATCGGCGCAGGGGAGTGCAATAATAGAGTTGCTCAGAGCTCAGTACCGTTGGGTAGAACTGCTGGGCTTGCCGTCTGCGCCATACTTTGTCCAGCTTTTCGGTACTACCATCATACGCGCAGTCTCCTGTTTTGCAGGGGAACGGGCACAACCCCAAAAGATCATCTGCAAACCAGAAGGCAAAGGATGTGACAAGCTCGGCTAAAATAGTGAGAAAAGGGTCGGTTGGATGCCCAAAGCAGTCTCGGAACTGAACGTGTTTCTGCTTTTGGTAATGCTTCCCGCATACGGAACAATTGAAAGGAGTAGAGAGCGGGTATACGCCCACCGTTTCAAGAAAAGAGTCTCGAATTCCCGCGGAGGAGAGGAGTTCGCTGGGCCGGTTTCAAAATGTAGCAACATGGGGCGGAACTTAAACCGTATTTTGTGAGCACACTGTCCTCCCCAATTTGCCACAAGAAAGATGCGTTGCCGTGGTGCCAGAAGGGGCTTTTGTAAAACCTTCTGCGCGGTGAATTTATTCTACTACGGTCACTTCACCATTCATCGGTGCGAAAAACTGATTATCGTCTGTTTGGATTGCTACTTCATCACCAACTGTTTTTTCTGAAAAAACATGGTCAGATACAGATTCAATTGCAATTACAATGCTAGCAATCGAAGCTATAATATCTATTATTTTGTTTCGAAAAGCTCACTCAGCATTTTCAATCACTCGATTTATGAAGCTTTCATTTTTCCAACTCTTTCATTGCTTTTTCATAAGAGTATCCACATTGAATCATGCAAATTGCAGCTTTTGCATTATGCTTTGCAGCTTCATAAATTTCCACAGCTTGTTCCATCGAGCAAAGGCGAAAATATTTCATCTTTATCGACGAGAGAAACTGCGCTATATTAAGAGTGTAATCATGTCAGAGTAATTTTGTCAGAGTAACCCGCCCAGGGGGCAGTCTGCCTATCTGGGTTGTACAAATGCTCGAAACCTGATTCACCACACAATGAAGACCGTACAGAAATCCGATTTATGGATGCTGCACGGTCTTTTTTTGTGCAGAAATTCGAAAATGATCGGAGGAAACAAAAATGAGTGAACAGAAAAACGGGTTTGGAAGCATGGAATTTGGTACGGAAAACAGTCTGGAAGTATTATTCGGCAGCTTCAGCGCACCGCCGGTGGATCTCGGTGATGCGGGAGCACAGGTAGCGGCGGAAGCAGCTGAAACGACAAGCAATGCAAAGCAGGAAGTCATGTCCGAAACGCCACAGGCACAGGAATCCACGCCGCAAGCGCCGGTCCAGATGCCGCAGGCACAGCCCAAAGCGACCGCTACGCCGGAAGCACAGGAAGACCCTTCGCCGCAGTCCACGAAGACGACCGGTCAGGTGATAGACCTGTTCGGCGCCGTCGCAGAAGACGGTGCAGACGCCTTGCTCGCAAAGCTCGCCGGGAAGTCGCCGGTATTCGAGTACGGTTCTATCAAGGATGAGATCAACGATCCCACCCTTACCTTTGAGCAGCTGCGCGTCAAGATGGCGGCAGACTGCCCGGAGCTCGAAGCGCGTGCGCATGTCTCGTGGACGGTCAGCTATGCGGGCATCACAGAACGGGTCACGGATGCGGAAAACAGTATTTTTGAGGTAAAAGCTAAGATCGAGAAAGGAAAAAAGTTCAAGGAAGTAGTCAAAAAGCTGAAACCAAAGGACAAAGAGCCAGTTTGTGTAGTCAAGCCTGCCGTCACGGCGCAAAAAAAAGGCGTGCTGCCGTTTCCACCCTACAAAGGGATGTTTGTTAGCACGGAGCAGGCCGCGCAGTCGGATAAGGCGATCGCCTATATCCCCGCGCGGGATGGCAAAGTGTACGAGATACGGCGCAACGAGATCGGTACGTTTATCGCACCTTCGCAGTGCATCGCAGAACTCGAGGACATCCGGGCAGGCTTTCAAATGAGCCTGCCCCGGCTCCCAGCATCGCTGCTAGCACAGATTATCGCTTTTTTCCGTCGCGTGTGTGTGGAATACGGCCGAGATCTGGAGGCGCTGGTCAACGTGCTGTGGGATCGTCAGGAGAAAGAATATGTCCTGCACGTTCCGCCGCAGAAGATCGACGCCATGAGCGTCAAGACCGACCTGTCGCAACAACCAGACCCCGCGCGCTTCCTGCACGTCATGGATGTGCATTCGCACAACACCATGTCGGCACGGTTCTCCAAAGTGGATGACCGGGACGAGCAGGCCACGCGCCTGTACATGGTCATTGGCCGTCTGGATCGGTATTACCCGGAGGTTCGCTGCCGCTTTGCGTGCGGCGGCCGTCATGTGGAGATCCCGGCAGAGCAGGTCTGCGAGCGTGCGGACGTCCCTTTCGCGCCGGAATGGCTGCAAGCAGTCCATGATGGCAGTCTGAAGGAGGCGGCATAAATGCGGTTTCCCGTATCTTGTCCGATCCATATCGTGATGATCGGCTGCGGCGGTACCGGCGGGCATGTTGCTCCACACTTGTACCGCCTGCTGTACTCAGTTTTCCGTCCGTCTACTGTAATCCTGTGTGACGGGGATATTGTAGAGAAGAAAAACCTTGTTCGGCAGAACTTTGTCGCCTGTGACCTTGGCCGGAACAAAGCCGCCGTGCTCGCAGAGCGGTATTCCGCGGCGTTTGGGATGGAATGCAGCTATGTTCCGGACTATATCGAAAGCGCAGAGGAACTGCAAAAGCTCCTCCGCTCTTCGCAAAAAGATGCGCTGGTGATCCTGATTGGCGCGGTAGATAACAACCGCAGCCGTCAGCTGTGCAATGAGGTGTTTTACCGATCGCGGGATCTGGTCTACATT
Source organism: uncultured Agathobaculum sp. (assembly GCF_944380975.1). Lineage (GTDB taxonomy): Bacteria > Bacillota > Clostridia > Oscillospirales > Butyricicoccaceae > Agathobaculum. The sequence continues at coordinate 6,225 of NZ_CALWJK010000022.1, forward strand.
GATTCCGGCAACGGCATGGCGAACGGCCAGGTTGTCTGTGGCATTCGCAAAGGTGGCCGAACCGTACGCAAACCTGTTGCGGGGTTTTATCCGGATATCCTCGATCCCACGGACAAATTTCCATCGGAATTGTCCTGTGCAGAGGCTTCCGTCTCCTCGCCGCAGGCCATGACCGCCAATATCATGGCGGCAACACTGGTACTCTGTATGCTGTACAACATCATTGCCGGCGGCGAGCTTGATACCCGTATGACGACCTTCTCCAGCAAAACGGTCAATGTCCGGCCGCTGCTCTCGAAACGGAGGGCGGCATAATGGCACAGATCCCTTATGTCTGCGGCCGTCTGGGCGAGCTTACGCAGGATATCCGGTGGCGTACAGACCAGCTTCCCGCTTTGCGGGAGGCCGACGGTGCCGCGGCGCTTCGCCAGATCGCGCAGCACTTGCAAAAGCTGGTATCGGCACTGCGGGAGGCTGCCCTGCTGCTCGAAGAAGCCGGCCTGCATGAAGCTGCAGCATATACTGCCCAGCTTAGCGCGGCCGCCAGTGCGTTTCATATCCGCACCGAGGATTACAGCCGGCTCACTGCCGCGTTTGCCGATTGGCTACAGCGTATGTCGCCGCTGCTACCGAACACCGAAACCAAAACGGTAAGTGCCGCTGTGATTGGCCGACTGATGAACAACGTCCGTCTCGGGTACTATCCCACTGAAGCGGCACACGTTGGTTGGCTGAAAGCCGCGCTCCGGTTCCCAGAAGGCAAAGCGGTCAATCTGCTGGACCCCTGCTGCGGTGAGGGCGATGCGCTCCATCAGCTCGCAGACGGCGAGAACGCAGTGACCTATGGCGCAGAACTGGACGAAAGCCGTGCGGAAGCCGCACAGACTGTGCTGGATCATGTGGCGATCGGCAGCTACTATTTCGCCCGCATTTCACGCAGCGCATTCCATCTGCTGTTTCTCAACCCACCGTATCTGCAAATGTACGGCGGTGCGCGGAGCGAAAAGCGGTTCCTTGGCGAGAGCTACGACCACCTGATGATGGGCGGCGTACTGATCTACATCATCCCGTATTACCGGCTTACCGATGACGTGTGCAACTTTTTGGCAGCCCACTTTGACCGACTGATGGCATACCGCTTCTGCGGGGAGGAATTCCAAAAGTTCCGCCAGATCGCTATCCTCGGCGTGCGCAAACCGCGCGCGGAAAACCCGCGCATGGCTGGACTGCTGGAAATGGTGTCGCTTCATCCGGACAAGCTGCCTACGCTCGATCATATCCCGCCGGAGAGTTATCCACTGCCGGACGCAGAAAAGGCGGTCTCCCTGTTTCAGGGCGCGCAGTTCAACGTGCGCGAGCTTGCCGAGCAGATGCGCCGCATGGGCAGTATGCTGCCGAAGCGCTCTGCGCTGGATGGACAAGAAAAACGCCCGCCGCTGCCACTCACAATCGGCCAGATCGGTCTGGTGGGCGGTTCAGGACTGATCAATGGGCTGATCGAGTGCGAAACACCTCATGTCATCAAAGGTCAGGTCATCAAATCCACCCGCAGGCGGACCGGCGACCAGTACGACGAATGTGACGGCAGGGCGACAACCGAAATCATCGAAACAACCAGCAACAAGATGGTGTTCAACCTGCTCACGCCGGATGGTGTGAAGCTGCTGGCATGAAAGAAGGAACAAAAATGAACGCAGTAAATGAGCATGTCATTCATGAAGTACCGTTCCCGCCCGGTCAGATCGTTGTGACACGGCGCATTGCAGACGAGCTGAACAGTCTGGTCATCGGCCATCTGCTCAGCCGCCATCTGCATTGTGACTGGGGCGACCTGTGCGAGGAGGACTGGAAACTCAATGATGCCGCGGTGCGGCATGGGGAACGTCTGCTATCCGCCTACAAAGCAGCAGGTCAGAAGGTGTTTATCATCACCGAATGGGACCGTTCCGCAACCACGGTGTTGTTCGCAGACGAATATTGAGGTGAAGAAGTATGTTGAGATTGGATCTGAAAGGCTTTGTCCGCGCGCTGGAAACGGTGCCCGAGCAGGAAATCAATGGGGCGCCACTCCTTGGCGAGGGGTATCTAACGGAGTGCATCGCACTGCCGTTCCTGATGGGCAAGTACATCTCATTGCAGGATGTCGACTTTGCCGCATTCGACCCGGAAGACGCACGCGCGATGTACTACCGCTGCGAGGAAGCAGATCACCTTGGCGGTTTGGCTCTCCAGCTGTATCAGCCTGCAGTACATGCAAAACCGGTGCCGCAGCCGCAGATCGCTTTTGTCTGAGGGGGTGACGTTCGTGCGAAGCTATGAAAACCTCCAATATGCGTTCCAACAGCTCGAGCTGGCAGCTGCCTATTACGCGGCTGGTAAGCTAGACGAATTCATCCGAAATACAGGCAGTCTGCTCACAGGTGACGAGGATTTCCTCTATGCCAGCTGGTATGAATTGCTCTATGCACTGGCGGATTTCGTGGATATCCGCGACGACGAGGACACCATGACGAACCGAATGTACTTTTCGGACGAAACCATGCGCGTCTACTTTGCCCATGCGCAGGCGTGCGCCGCGCGGGATGGCATTCCGCTGAAGCAGGAGGCGTACTATCAGAACGCCTGCTCCTATGTCTATGAAACCCTGCTGGATGCATGCCCGTACAGCGGTTACTTCCGCGTTGTCACGCAGCCCCACCACGAATACGGCTACGGGCTGTCTGTCTGGATTGCGGTAGAAGCTTTTACGGACTGGGAGCCACTGCTCTTCGCTTTATTGGACATCATGGGATTTTTCCGCTCCAGCGTAGAGGTGCTGATGGCCTCCGGTGAAATCGGCAAGGTTCTTCCGTTTTCTGAGAACAAGCAGCAAGCAAAGGAGGCAGCATAATGGAGACCAATGTGCGTGAAGCGGTGCTCTATCTCAATCCGCTCAAAACCGTGGTCAAGACAGAACTGATCCGCGGAGATGGCACGCGTCTGGTCAAGCACATCCCCGGTGACGCACTGGCAAGCGAGCTGCAAGCGCACGTCCATTTGGCACCTATGCGTAGTGGCCTGCTCCCTCCCGGCTGCATTGCACTGACCGCCTTTCAAGACGGCTGGGACGTCACGCTGGACTGCGGTTTAGATCATTGCACGGTCTGGTACCATAACACCGAGTTTCCGGACTTCCCGCTGCCGCGCATTCTGCTGCGGTGCCAGGTAAAGGGCGACCGGATCTCCGGTTTTGCGCTCGGTATTGCGGATACCGGCATCATCACGCTGGACACCCAGATGTACCGCTGTCCCTTCCCGAACGTCAACGGATTTCACCTGTGCACCGGCAGCAACCAGTTTACCGGTTATGATACACTCTGGAAGCTGCGTTCGCTGCCCAGCCGGGTGCTCTCCCTGCCGTTCGGGGACGACTACTACAAGCCGGACTGCACCAAGCTGAATTTGTCCGCCCGCGACTTATTCGAGCACTTAAAGGACAAGGCATCTTCGTACTATTACAGCGATGTGCTGATTCCGATGGGCAAAACCGTGACGGACTTTATCGGAGGTGCGCTATGACAGGGCAGGAACTGAGACGGCAGCTTTGTGAGCCGTTTGCCGCTGCGGACGTTGAGTGGCGCGTGACCAAAATGCGAAACTCAAACAGCGAGGGACTGGTCGTGGCGTTTATCGACAGCCGTGCGATCCAGAACCGTCTGGACGATGTGGTAGGACCGTTTTGCTGGCGCACGCGGTTCATTCCGTGGCACCAGTATGTCCCGAAGCCGGGCAAATACGATGACCCGTCTGAGGTAAAGACACCCGTATCTTCCCAACTCTGCGGACTCTCCATCTATCTGGAGGAGCGCAAAGAGTGGGTGGAAAAGGTAGACGGTGCGGAAAACACCGACATCGAAGCCATCAAGGGCGGTATTTCGGACAGCTTTAAGCGCGCGTCTGTGCTTTGGGGCATCGGCAGATATCTGTACGAGATTCCGGCAAAATGGGTATCGCTGGACAAGTACAAGCAGATCGCCCGTCCAGCAGACTTAAACGCGTACTATGCAGAGCAGCTGCAGAAGCTGGGGCTGTGCGCAGCGCAGTCATCTAACACTGGTAACGTACCGGCGGATATCTACGCTGTGCGCGGCCTGCAGCCGGCGCCCATGCAGGGCTATCCGGCCGCTGTGTGGGTCGATCTGGTCACACCGGATAACCGTGCGCTCAAGGTGTTCAGCCTCGGCACAAAGCCAGGGCTGGCCAGCGGCGTGCGCATCCAAGGCGCAAAGATCGTACAGCGAAACAGCGCCGGCGGCATGTACTACGAGCTGCAGGACTACCGGACGGCAGCGTGAGAGGAGGAATCATGATGGCACAGTTTTCGGTTTTGCAGATCGAAACGCTGAAAGTCACCGGCTTTGGTCGGTTCGCTGCCGAGCAGGAATGGTCTTTCGGCCCGATGACCACAGTCACCGGCCACAATGCACAGGGCAAAAGTACGATCGCAGACGCGATCGCTTACGCCCTGACCGGCGCTCCGTTCTTCGGCGGACGTGATCTCGACCATCTGCACCACACGGACGCCCCCTTTCTCCGGGTGGAGATGCTTGTCCGCACGGACGACGGCCAGACGCATGAGATCCGCCGGGTGCGGCAGAACAGCAAAAGCATTCTTTCCGTGGACGGCACTACGACCACGCAGGAGCGCTTTGCCGAGCGTTTCGGCAGCCGTGACCTGATTCTGTCTTTGCTCAACCCCCTGTATTTCACCGAAGTGCTGGGCGGCAGCGGTCGCAAGCTGATCGAACAGTATCTTCCGCCGGTACCGCATGAAGCGGTCATGGCAAAGCTCAGTGAGCACATGCGCAGCATTTTGGGAAACGATCGGCTGGAAATGCCGGAGATTTATCTGAAAGACAAGCGCGATACGCTGAAAGAGCTGGAAAAAGACCGGCTGGTGCTGGACGGCCAGATGCAGCAGGCCGAAAACCAACGGGCAAAGCTGCAAAAAGAGCTTGGCGAAAAGCAGGTGCTGCTTGCCCATACTACAGCGGCGCTCGAGCCTCTGGCGCGCAAGCAGCAAGCCTACGACACTTCGGCAATCGAATCACAGATCGCAGGGCTGGGCGCCCAGTATGACTCGGTTACGGAAGGTCATGCCGAACAGGAGCGCGCCCGGCTGCAGGCGGAACTGGATGCCGCGCAGCAGCGGCAGTATGAATCTGCCGGCGCGGCACAGCTGCAGCAGATGCAAAACCAGCTTCAGCTTCTGTACGGTAAGTACAACGATGAAGCCGGTCGCTTACAGTATTTGCAGCGGCAAGGCATCTGTCCGACCTGCCTGCGCCGTTTAGATGGCGCCGCATTTCCCGAAGTACAGGCGGCCTTTGCCCAGCGGCTGCAAAAAATTCAGGCGGACGGTATCGCTATCCGGCAGCAGGGCGAAGCACTCGCCGCGCAGGAAGCTCAGAACCGTCAGCAGTTTGAAGCTCAGAAAGCTGCCGCGCTCTCCCGTCTTGCCGCAGCACTCAAAGCGCTGCCTACCGGCAGTGCCGCACAGCAGCGTGACAGCATCAAGGCGAAGATCAAGGAGCTGTCCGCAGCCCTTGTGCTGGGTGGCCTGACCGCCGAAGAGGTGCAGCAGTACCAGAGCCTGTCCCGTGAGCAAGGCAAGCTGGAAAGCGAGATCGAGCAGATCCAGAAGCTGATGGACAGCCTGCCCAAGGGGCAGAAAGAGGCGCTCGCGCAGCTGGACGAAGAAATCCGCGTCGTAAACGACCAGATCACAGCGGCAAAGGCGTATCAGTCCGAACGGGCGGCGCTGCTGTTTGCGCCGGTGCGTATGCACAAGGCCGGGCTCCGGCTGTATGAACCGGTAAAGGAAAGCGGGGAAATGCGGGACGTGTTCAAACTGACCTATGACGGTCGGGATTATATCCAGCTGTCCTTGTCCGAGCGCGTCCGCTGCGGATTGGAGGTGGTGGAACTATTATCTACGCTTTCCGGCAAGTGCTATCCGCTGTTTGTAGACAACACCGAGTCCTACTGTGACTTCGGCGCCGCGCAGCACAGCGGCCAGACCATCCTTTCGCGGGTCGTCCCGCGGCAGACGCTGCAGGTGAATGCCGTACAAGCACCGCAGAAAAAGGCAGGGTGACGAAGCATGGCATACAAAACCTTTTCCGTCGTGATGGCGGCTCGCAAAAGCGGGCTGCCGGTAGAGGATTGTGGTCTGCGGCAGCTACATATCAATTGTCCGTTTTGCGGCGACCGCAAACGGCGACTGTACCTGTACACAGACACCAATCAGTACCATTGCTTTAACTGCCGGGCGCATGGCAACGCGGTAGATCTGTACGCGAGACGCACCGGGTTATCCTATGCGGACGCGTATCACGAGCTGCTGGGGGATAGCCTGATCCACTTCCCAAAGCCGGCGACAGAGCTGCCCCCTGAGCGCGAACCAGCGCCGCTGTCACAGCGCGATATGGTGTACCGCGCGATGCTGGAGCTGCTGCCCCTGTCCGCGGCACACTGGGATAACCTACTATCTCGCGGCCTGACCGATTCCGCCATCCGGCAGAACGGCTACCGCACATTGGCGTTTGGCAAGGAGCTGCGCGACTATATCGCCGCGCAGCTTTCCTCCCGGTTTGATCTGAATGGTATCCCCGGCTTTTTCTACGCGCAGGGCACGTGGCGCATGTGCGCATACAGCGGCCTTTTATTGCCGGTGCGCGCGGCGGACGGCCGTGTGCAGGGCATCCAGATCCGTCGCGATGAAGCTGTGCACATGAAGTACGCATGGATGTCCAGCACCGGCAAGCCGTATGGCACCGGCGCACGGAGCTGGGTGCACGTTGCTGGTGACCGCAGCCGCAAAGAGGCGGTGATCACCGAAGGGCCGATCAAGGGCGATGTGTCCAGCGCACTGACCGGCGGCGGACTGTTTGTCTGCCTGCCCGGCGTCAACGCGATTTCCTTTCTTCCCGACACGCTGCGCGCGCTTGGCGTGCGGCGTGTATGGGAGGCGTTCGATATGGACAAGCGGAACAACGCACAGGTGGCAGACGCGGCCGCGAGACTGCAGGCAGAACTGAAAAAAACCGGCATCCCTTGCCGCACGATGGCATGGGACCCGGCCTGTAAGGGCATTGACGATTATCTGGCGATGAAGCGAAGTGCATGAGGAGGAATTGCATTATGACAACCAATCCGAACGGCTTTATGGAGTACAGAACAGCACCGACGAAAGCCAGCTGCTTGGCAAATTTCTGTATTACTCGCTGGCCGATGTACTGGTACAGAAGGAGGACTTCGAGCGCATTTGCACGGCGCTGGATTTTCCTTATTCCGGACGGCGCATCTCGGTTGTGGACGCGTTCAAAAACGCCACTGGCAAGGTCACGCGCCGCACGGTAGCAGGTGCCAGCGGTTCACAGGAGATCTTCCGAATCTACTGCCGCGACAATATGCGGGACGGAAACCTGTATTCGCGCGAACTGGTGCGTGAAACCGTTGGCCTGCGTACCAACCGCTATGACAAGCTAGCGAACATCTGCTATGACCGCGACACGGACCGGATGTATCACGACATTGTTGAAAACGATCCGTCCCTTGATGTAGAACAGCTTTGCCGGAACATGGAGGACAAGTTTCAGGTATTCCGCAATTGCCTTGGCCGCAGCCAGATCGATACGATCCTGCTGCACTACCTTGGCACGCTGGACGCCCTGCCAATCTCGGTTTACGGCAAGCTGTACTTTGTCCCGCGGGATAAGATGCACAAGGTGGGCCTGTTCGAAGATTTCCTCGAAGAGCTCAATCGCGCCAACCAAAACGACAAGGCGCTGGTAGTCAACAGCTTCTATGTAGCGGACGACGAAAAACAACGGGAAAAGATGGCTTCTGAATTTTATACGCTTGTGCGCAAGGAGGCACAGGAATATCAGGAGCGCGCTATGTATCTGATCGACAGCGGGTGCCAGAGTCCGTCCATCATGGAGCGCTGGATTGGCCGCATCGACGATCTGAAACAGAAAAAACAGCGCTATGAGGCGCTGTTCAGAAAGGAATTGAGTGAAACCGACGCGGAATTCGACTCCCTCCAGCTGTATTCGCAGGAATTGCAGATCCGGGCTGATGGGATTCGGATACAGCGCGCGGCGTAAAATAAAAGAAAAAGGTGGCTGTAACAGCCACCTTTTTCTTTTAGATTATCCCACATTTCAGAACGTCGTTTGGAGAGTACACCAAGGAATTTGTTTTTCGAGCTTTTCTTTTTAATCTTCCTCTTTATGCTGAGCAACTTTCGGGTGAGCAGAGAGGTTCTTCTGACCCACCATTTTAGTGTAAATAGCGCTCTAAAATGTTATTTTTTTCAAGGAAAAGTCGATATTGTAAACAAAGTGAGGATATAGTAAAAAGATGGTAGTTCTTTTGCCGGCCGTTTTACGGGAAAAGGAGATGAAACAGCTATGACCATCACAGATATGGCCCGCATGCTGATGAATGCGGATCGGTATCAGCGAGGAGCCACACAGCCAAAGTATCCAAACGGCGCTGCGGTAGCGCATCCTGATACGCCGGATGACGGGATGGATATTACTGGGATGACTGCGGCGGATTTTCATATCATCCCTGTGTCCAAGGAGATCGAGCAGAAAGTACGGGACAGAGTATTTGAGAATATGAAGTACCGCTATGGCATGACCGGGACAGGCAATGAATACGGAGAAATGGTACATAGCTATTTGATGTCTATCCCCGCCAAAGACCGGAGGGACGCAGCCTACACCATAGATCAAATTCATTTTGACGAAGTGGAAAAAATCAATGCCTTTGTTAAAGCCCGTGTCCCCGGCTGGCAGCCTGGACAATCATTTGATACCAGTATTTTGGATGACTACAAGAAAAGCACTATGGATGTCAAGGTATAATCATTTGCAGTGTTATTATTGAGGTATGTGCAACTCGTGAGGAGGATGAAATCATGTACCTATCAAACCAAGTGTTCTCAGTTTTGAATAACAACGGCATTTTTCAAAACCGCAATTTGTTTGCCGCAAATTCCGGTATTTTTTCACCTACTGAAAAGCATCAGACCGCACTTCAAAATATCTCAGCCCAGATTGTGTCCAAACAGGCAGGTGCAGAGCGGTTAGAAGAGTTGTCCAAGGCTGCACAGATCCGGAAAGATACCTATGTGAAAACCAATGAAGCCACTTCATTGGAGGAAACTCCCACTGAGCTGTTAGAACTGTATTTGCATAATACCAAGATGTATTTGACACTATCTGAAGGGTATGAGCAAGAACTATTGGACTTCAAGGAGCAGTTGCAGGAATGGGATCAAACCATCCAAGGATATCAGGATATTCTGGATGGAAAGGCTGCTTTGCCGGAGAGCCATACTATGCAGAGCATCCTTTGGTCTTATCAGACAGCCCAAAAAGACAGAGAGCAGTTCTTTCAAGACGGGATCGCTCACATTAACGAGAACCGATACAGCGAGTTTTTTTCTAACGATAGACTTGACCACACGCTAAAAACTGTGTTGGGGGATGAAACATTTTCCGCATTTGGCGCAAAAGATTCTTCCACCTGGCTGATTGATCCCTCCGCCTCCGATATTTATGGTGAAATTGACCGTGTATTGTCCGAGGCACACGGAGTAACAGAGGAACTTCAGAAGGGTGTTGATAATATTTACAGCATCCTAGAGGAACGGGGATACGGAGAAAAGTACAAAGGCTATCTTCGCTCTTGGGCTGACCCCCAAAATTCGTACTTCGACAAGACCGAAGAAATGAACATCCAAAAGTTGATGATTGAGCGGTTAATGAAGGAACCTTTGAAGCAACTATAATCGCACCATTCAGCCGCACAAGGATAGGGACAGGCACCTGCCGACGCACCTTTTTTGCATAGCTGAAATAACGCTTTCTGGCTTTCTAACGCTCGACACCGTGTTCTGAATAATGTTGGGAGGGAATATCTATGCAAATTGGTGGCTTAGGAACTAACGGTACCGCTACGCTGGACGGAACTTCGCAAGTCCAAAAATCAGCAAAAAAGACTGTTGAAAATGCGATCACAGATGGCTTTGTAAAGCAGATTGAAACACTGGCCCGCGAGGATGCGGAAAAGGGCATCTATATGGACGAGAAATTTAGTCAACTTCGGCGTGCTCGAATGGAGCAATATATCTCGCCTGATCGTGCGGGTCCGATGGCCAAAGTGAATTCTGTTATGAAAACATTGGAAAAAGAACAGGAGCGGATCAAGGTCTACCTTGAGCGCCTTTTGGGCGATTATTCTGCCGAAATCGAAGGCGATTCGATATTTCGGACAGCCGAAGTTTATTCACCAGAGGGAGAACTGATTGCAAGTTATAGTAGTTTTTATGGTCAATGGACGACGCATCAAACAAAAGCAGAGTTAAATTTTATTACTGAAACGGACATGATTTATTTGCAGGCATTTCGAGAAGCCCGTGCGGAGATGAAAGCTACCGCCCAAGGACAGGCACAGGCACCTGCCAACGCAGCCACCGTGGATATTCGTGCATGACCACAGCGGATCGCAAAGTAGTCCCCGTCTCAGACCGCGCCAATGCTGGCTGGACATTGGATCAAATGCACAGGGATGAAGTCTATTGTCTCTATGACTTCGTCCGTTTCCGTATTCCCGACTGGGGAGATTGGTCAAAAGTTTGATACCAGTATTTTGGAGGAATACCGCCAGGGCATTGATGTAAAGGCGTAAAGATAGAAGAATACGCAAAATTGATAGTCCCTATTGTTCCATCGGCGGCTAAATCGCCACCCAATCCAATACCACCACCTATCGGAAAGGCGCAGGCAACCAACTGGTTGTTTGCGCCTTATTAGTATATAGATCATACCACACCGCTCCCCATTCCTTATCGGGAGAATGGTGCGAAGGGCAAGCGCCGCACCGTCTTTTTCCCGGACAAACTGCAGAGACTGCTCCGCGCCTATCTCCAAAAACAAAAAAACACCGCCGGAGCGGTGTTTGTCAGCAGGCATGGAAAGCCTCTGGATTGGAGCAATATCTGGGGGATATGAAAAAGCTATGCGAGAGCGCCGGGGTGGAGCCGTCCATGCCCGGCAGATCGGGCGGCTGGGGCTGGTAGTCACATAATTTTCGTTCTGTGATTTGGGCATAAAAAAGTCCCACCACAGAATTTTCGTTCTGTTGTAGCCTGATGAACTTTAGGGCGCAGTTTCTTGTTTCATTATACACGAACCGCCCAGATTCGACAAACACAATCTGTTAAAAACTGCATACACACATAGCAAACCAGACGGGCAACATACAATTTTTGTGCCCGTCTATTTTTGTGCGCCTAAATCCAGAGTGTTTCGATAGGAAATTCCTTGTATTGCCAGAATCCCCCTTGAGGTTTCCCCTGGGATTCGCTATAATTGCTATGTATATAGTTGATTTCCACCACGGAACGAAAATTCTGTGGCACAGCTCCCAGGCCTGGATAGAAGCTATACCATCGGCCCTGGCGGGGCACTGACTGTGAGAAATATGGAACTGGGCGCTGCCGCCCGAAAGGAGGATACCAAATGAAAAAACGATTTTTAAGCCTGCTCTGTGTCCTGGCGCTCTGCCTAGGCCTGCTGCCCGTCACGGCGCTGGCGGCGGCGGTAGATGCCCCTCAGACGCTGTATGTAGCTGGGCAAGTGATTACTGATGAGGGCTATTATACGCAATCTGGAGATAGTTGGACGAAGTCTAGCGATACTTCCACACCGCCTTCAGCGCCATATTTCCATTATACAAAAGGCGGCAACAACACCCCCGCCACCCTGACCTTAAGCGGGGCGACGATTCAGGGAGGAACTTCTACCGTATCAGTTCCTTATGGCGCCGGGATCTATGCTCAGTGCAAAAACGGAGAGTCGGTTTCCCTGACCATCGAGCTAATTGGCAATAATACCATCACAGGCCACTATGGGATTTTTATGGATATACAACAAGGAGATACACTAGGCGCAAATGCCTCCCTAAATATCACTGGTGACGGCAGTCTCACAGTTACCGGTACAGATTCCCACGGTCTATTTGTCAAAGGCGGAACAGGCAACGCCTCCCTGAACATCGAGAAAGCCACTGTCACAAGCAACACCAATAATTCCTATGCTGCCGGTGTCTATGTGATGTCCAGCACTAGTGCCAACACCCCGACTCTCTCCCTTGCCGTCAACGGCGGCAGCCTGACCGCCAGCGGCGGCACAAGCGGGGATGGGATACAGTTTTATGTGGGATCGCCTCAAGCCACCGGTGCCACTACCAGTCTGACGGTCAGCGAAAATGCGATCGTGGACGCCAAAACAGGCGGGATCAGTGCATCAAGAATTTCGGAAACGCTTCCTACGCCGACACCAACGGGTGAAAATAGCAGCGGTATCGTCTTTAACGGCACGGAAGGCACTGTGTACGGCGATGTGACCTTGGATAAGAGCCTCACCATCAATGAAGGCGAGACCCTTACCGTCCCGGATGGCTCCAAGCTCAACTGCAATAATAACCTGACCAACAACGGCACCATCCTCGCCAGCGGTGGCACCGTGACGGGCAGCCTGAGCGGCGGCACGACGCCCACGACCCCCAGCATCAGCGACCAGCCGCAGAACAAGGAAGTGACCGCGGGCGAAACCGCCACCTTTACTGTGGAGGCCAGCGCAGGGAGTGAAACCCCGACCTACCAGTGGCAGCAGAAAACTGCGGCCAGCGGAAGTGACTGGACAGATATTTCCCAAGAAACCAGCGCCAGCTATACCATAAGCAGCACCACTACCAGTATGAGCGGCAACCAATACCGCTGCATTGTGACGAGCGCCAGCGGCGTCAGCGTCATAAGCGCCGCTGCCACTCTGACCGTCGAGGCATATATACCACTGACCACCTACACTATCAGCGCCGATGTTACCCCCGCAGGTGCGGGCAGCGTGTCCGGCGGCGGCAGTTACACAGAGGGTACATCTGTCACCCTCACCGCTACCAACAATCCGGGCTACCGCTTCGTGGGCTGGGTGGAAGGCGAACAGACCGTGAGTACCGATACCACCTATACCTTCACGGCCAACAGCGACCGAAGCCTCACCGCTCAGTTTGACAGAATTTCCTCCGGCGGCGGTGACAGCGACCCCACCTACTCCATCACGCTGCCCAGCCGGGTCACCGGCGGCGAACTCAAGCTCTCCCGGCGCTATGCCGAAAAGGGGGAGACTGTGACAATTACCGCCATCCCCGACGAGGGCTACGAACTGGATACCCTGACGGTCACCGACAGCAAGGGCAAAGAAATCGACCTGCCCCATAAGGGCGGCAACGAGTACACCTTCAAAATGCCCGCCGGGCGGGTGGAAATCGAGGTCTCCTTCCGGGAGATCGCGGTGGAGCTGCCCTTCACCGATGTGCCGGAGGGCGTATGGTATGAGGACGCCGCTGCCTATGTCTATGAACACGGCCTGATGGCAGGCACCAGCGCCACCACCTTTGCCCCCGACGCTACCACCAGCCGCTCCATGATCGCCACCATCCTCTGGCGCATGGAAGGCAGACCCGTGGTCAACTACGCCATGGACTACACCGATGTGGCCCAGGGCCAGTGGTATTCCGAGGCCATCCGCTGGGCAGCCAGCGAGGGCATTGTGAGCGGTTACGGCAACGGCCTGTTCGGCACCAATGACCCCATCACCCGTGAGCAGTTTGCCGTCATGCTGTATCGCTACGCCCAGGAGCAGGGTTACGATGTGTCCATCGGTGAGAACACTAATATCCTGTCCTATACGGATGTGGCGGATCTCAGTGAGTATGCCATCTCCGCCATGCAGTGGGCCGTGGGCGCTGGAATCATCAACGGCACCGGCGACGACTCCACCCTCATTCCCCAGGGCCAGGCCACCCGCGCCCAGGCGGCGGTGATGCTGCAAAGATTTTGTGAGAAATATGCCTATACTGAATAATCGCTTTTATCTGTCCAACCGCTTTTGCATGGGGAACAAAGCATGTCCCGCTGATGATCTCACTGTGGCAAGAGCGGCACCGCAAAGGAGGCTGTGATTGAGATACATATACCACTTTTGATCTAACCTCTATCTGGAGGGATTGGAAAAGACATATCTCACCGCCTGATTTTGTGGCGCAGACAGCCTATGTGCTGTCTGCGCCTCCTTTTTTTCGACGATGTTCTCTAACATTCGCTATCAATTTTGGGCGAGTGTTAGAGAATGTCGTCGATTATTTTTTGCACATTTTCAAATAAGTGACTGGAAATGTATTAAAAAAACGGTAAAAAAACAAGTACTTTTTGTAAAAGAAATGGTGTTTTATTTTCAGATGTCACTCGCCATCTTCGAGCGTTTGAAAACAAATTTTTTAAACGCTTGGAGGTCTGCTATGATCGCGACACGGACCGAATATACCGCGATGTCGTAGAAACCGCCCCGTCCCTTGATGTGGAACAGCTTTGCCGGAGCATGGAGGAAAAATTTCGGGTGTTGCGCAACTGCCTTGGCCGCAACCAAATCGACACGATTCTGCTGCATTACCTCGGCACGCTCGACGCGCTGCCGATCTCGGTTTACGGCAAGCTGTACTTTGTCCCGCGGGATAAGATGCACAAGGTTGACCTGTTCGAAGATTTCATCGAGGAGCTCAATCGCGCCAACCAAAACGACAAGGCGCTGGTCGTAAACAGCTTCTATGTAGCGGACGACGAAAAGCAGCGGGATAAGATGGCTTCTGAATTTTATACGCTTGTGCGCAAGGAGGCACAGGAGTATCAGGAGCGCGCTATGTATCTGATCGACAGCGGGTGCCATAGTCCGTCCATCATGGAGCGCTGGATTGGCCGCATCGACGATCTGAAACAGAAAAAACAGCGCTATGAGGCGCTGTTCAGAAAGGAATTGAGTGAAACCGACGCGGAATTCGACTCCCTCCAGCTGTATTCGCAGGAATTGCAGATCCGGGCTGATGGGATTCGGATGCAGCGCGCGGCGTAAGCATGTAATGAGGAAAGGCGGCTATTTGGCCGTCTTTCCTTATCTTCAGTTTTTTTCATCCATAGCTTGATAAGACAATTGTTGCATTTTTTCTTCGTATGCACTATCAGTCGGCCTAGAATCGTCCAACTTTGAATCCTACGGTAGAAACCTCGCATCGCAAGGCGCGGGGAAATGAACAATTGTCTTTTATACAGATACACATATAGAAAATATTGGAATTTGTGTATAAACACAAAGTTTTCTCGCATTTTACATTCATATGGTCGAATGTAGGCAAAGGATTTTAGTATTATTAAGGTCGGATTGTTTGATCTGTATTAGAAGTTACGAATTACTGCACAATTGCAAAAACAATGGCGAGTCAATTTATCTTGAAATAATGCAGAGCTGCAAAGAAAAAGAAAGTGGAGGAAATGTTATGAGAAAACGGAATGCGGAGCGAAAAAAAACAAGGTGTAAATTTGGAATCGTTCCAAAATTCCTGATTGGGATATTGATTCCATTGTTTGCTGTCCTGTGGGCAATGGGGATTTTTCTTGGTGTCGAGGTTTCCAAGACAGTCAATCAATCCGTCAGCACAGAATTGGGCGGACAATCCACTGCGGCTTCTAGTCAGGTAAGTGCTTTTTTTGAACGGTATTTCGGTATGACGGAAGGTTTGGCGGCAACACAGATTGTGCGTGATATAGCAAACGACAAGACAAATGACAGCATGCAGGATAATCGATTGTTTGCCAGCCTGATGGAGACATTGAATATGTTGCAGCAGGATAATGCGGAAGATGTTGATTATATATGGATTGCGTCTTTGACAACGGGGGAAGTTGCACAAAGTGACGGGAAGTTATATTCTCCATCCGAGATTGATATTACCACACGCGCCTGGTATCAGCAGGTCAAGAAAAAGAATGATAGCATCGTATCCAGCATGTATACGAGCATCAATACAAACAGCACGATGATTACCGTGGCAAGTCCGGTTTATAACAATGGATGGATCGTTGCTATTGTCGGCATGGATCTCAAGATGGATACGCTGAACCAGATGTTGAGTAAAGTCAAAATCGGTCAGACAGGTTATATCACGCTGTACGATTCGGCTAGTCAGATTGTATATCATCCGGATAGCACTTTGATTGAAACCAATGTGAAGGATATCAATTATTCACAGAATATGCTGGATGTGATCCTGAATAAACAGGATTCTGATGCTATAAAATATACACGCGATGGAACTGCGTACTACGGAAGTACGGTCAATATCAGCAAGCTGGGCTTTACCATGCTTGGTGTCATGCCGGAAGCAGAATTTACAGCGCAAACCACGGCAATCATGCGTATTTTAGTAATCGGTGTCATCTGCTGCGGTATTCTGATGGCACTAATCTGTGTATTCTTGGCACTGTCCATCACCAAGCCGCTCAAGCGGCTGAATGCTTCTGTCAGCATGCTGGCCGACGGTGCGCTTGATGTCAAGGTGGACATCAAGGGGAATGATGAAGTCAGCGCGGTTGGCCGTAATATCCGCAGAATCATCGATCGTTTAAGCGAATATATTCTCTATATTGATGAAATTTCGTATGTGTTAGGTCAGATTGGACAGGGAAATTTGCAATTCTGTCTGAAGTATGCTTATGCCGGTGAGTTTGCCAAAGTCAAAGAGGCATTGCTGGGCGTACAGGACACATTGACAAAGACCGTGATGTCCATTGCGCAATCTTCAAGCCAGGTAAACGCCGGTGCAGAGCAAATTGCAATTGGAGCACAGTCTTTGGCGCAAGGTGCAACCGAACAAGCGTCTTCCGTGCAGGCGCTTGCGTCTTCCGTACAAGATTTATCTGCGCAGACGACCGAGGAAGCAAATAAGGCTGTCGAAGCCGGTAAGTTCCTGCAGAAGATCGAAGCGGAAGTGGACAAAAGCAATCATCAAATGGTGCTGATGCGTACCGCAATGGATGACATCAGCATGCAGTCCAACACTATTCGTAGCATAATTAAGACAATAGACGATATTGCATTCCAGACCAATATTCTGGCGCTAAATGCGGCGGTAGAGGCCGCCCGCGCGGGCGCAGCCGGTAAGGGCTTCGCTGTTGTTGCGGATGAAGTGCGCAACTTGGCAGGAAAGAGTGCGGAAGCGGCGCGGAAAACAAACGAGCTGATCGAGAACTCGGTTCAGGCAGTCAAGCATGGCGAAGAGTTGACGCAGGTGACGGCGCAGGCGCTAGAAGCGGTTTCGGATGAAACAAAGAAGATCGTGGAAACTATTGATACTGTGGCTTCCAGCTACCACGATCAGGCAGACAAGCTATCCGAAATCGCAAGAGGCATTGACCAGATTGCAGGTGTCGTACAAACCAACTCGGCAACCGCTGAGCAAAGTGCGGCTGCAAGCGAAGAGCTGTCTGGACAGGCACGCGCTATGAAGGATCAGGTGGCGCACTTCAAGCTGAATATAGAACTGTGATTTGACAGATTGTTTTTTATAAAAAATTATCTACAAACAGAACCCATGGACGGTGTCACGATCTATTTCTCTTTTGGACAGTCGAATCGCGGCGCAATATATCATTAAAAATGCAGTAAAGTCAAGCACAAGCGGGATTGCAGAAAAACGCGCTCCCTAAGCAGTTGATTGAAGATTTGCTGGTTAAGCCAATGATATACTTGCTGTGGAGTAATGCAATCATTAAACATATCGCGGATCTGATGATAACAGCAAACAACGAGGGCAGTGCACTTTTGCCTAAGTTGTCCGCGCAATGAGCGGATGATGAAAAACAGCATAATCAACTCCCTTCAGATGTATTCGCAGGAGTTGCAGGTCCGGGCTGATGGGATTCGGATGCATCATGCGGCGTAAAAACATAAAAAAGGTGGCTGTTACAGCCACCTTTTTCTTTGTATCGTCCCATATTTCAGAACGCCGCCTGGGGAGTATACCAAGAAAGTTAAGATAACTCTTGCTCGTTCGTGCTATGTGCTCTGTGGCAGTTACCTATCATTACTTCTTGAAAGATAAAGCAAACGGCAGCCTTGAAATGGTACTTTCAAAATCGCCGTTCATTTGGTAACGTCTAATTAAAGCACAACAGACTTTGACCTCGAATCAATGGTTTTTTATATGTCGTCTCGTTGGCAGTTTGGACTCTCTATGCATAGACATCTACGTATCTTCCGGCATCTATTGTCTTGAAGGAAGATTCCTGCGCTTTTTGCATATCATTTGACTCTGTTTTTTGAGATATTGAATTTGCTTTTCAATTTCTTTAATTTGTTTTTCTAGCTTTTCTTATTTCTCGTTATCTTCATAATGAACAGCTTTCTGCTTTTCGGTTTCCAGGCTCTGTGATTTCTGCTCCAAGGACTGGATTTTTGAATCGACACCAGAAATAATTAAGAAGTCACTTAGAGCATACATCTTCAGACGGCAGCTACAGCCTATGCACTGCACATGTATGCGATCCAATATTAGTTCTCAGAGGATGCTGTATAGGATCCCATAGAGACCAAGTCGGAGCAGGCGCGGACATGGTGGGTGAGTTTTTTCGGAAGATAAAGGACTGCAGTCTCGAGAATAAAAGAGTTATTTTATTACGCTCCTTTTATTTTACTTTGTAATAGAATGTAAGCTTATATATACTGTAAAAGAAGGAACAGATAGCAGAAATCATCATGATGCAGATAATTATAGTTACAAATGGAAAGATACTATTTGTATCAATTGTATTGATGGAATAGATTGTGGCAACATTATAAACAACATTTTCATAAAATAAGTTCATTATAATGCGAGATATTGTATTGGCAGACGAAAGCAAAATAAGGTATAGATAAATTAGTATAATACCTGTGATGTGTATGCAGGTTGTGGCTTTACATATCCAAGCTGTAACAATATTTTTTGTAGTAAATTGTAGTAAGATCGCAATAATCATATAAATCAAAATAATGCATATCATCCAACCGAATGTAATATTTTGATCCGTAAATAGGATCAAAGCTAAAATAATGATAATAGGGGTATTAAGTTTGTCAATAGCTGAATGAATCGAACTATTAATGTTGAAGTCATTTATATGTTTTTTCTTATTAGTTATATATGTGTAAGGGAGATGAGTTAATAATATTGAACAGAAAAGTATGAGCGAAATAATTGTACTAATTGGAAGGGACAAATTGTCTTGTGATATGTTGACCAATTGTAGAGGTTGTGATGCAAAAAGAATAAAAAAGGAAATTAGGGAAATACGGATTATAGTTATTATCATCATAAAAACTCACCTATTTTATTTGCTAGACAGAGTATCCTTGTATGGAGAACTAAGCAGGACTTTTTCAAAACGTCCTGTTTATCATGAATTTATTATTTAGTTTTGATATCATCTGTCAAGGTTTTTGCAGTTTCACCAAAATATCCTGTTGGCAGAGTTATAGCTGCGCCTGCAGAAAGTCGGTAGATATGATTGCTTTGCAATCCAGTAAATTCGCCATCGAATGCAAAAGCCCATGAATCAGTGTCAAAATCGGAGAAAAATTTAATGTATTTCCCAGCAGATATATCATAGAGGTTTACAGTTACACCTGCATACGGAAGAACAATTTTCGGAGGACTGATGATGGAAGCGGTAAAATCAATAGTGTCCTTGGTCGAATTAGACGCTAGCTGGAAGTACCAATAGTATTCTTCTAAGGCATTAGTGGAAACGTCACTAGTGGTCGAAGTAGGTTCGAGCGGCATATTATTATATACTTCTTGAATATCTTCTGGAAGGGAATAAAATTCTTCAGGTTCAAAATAGCGATAAAGATCTCCGTAAGTTGAATTATTGGTTGGCGTAAATCCTTCCACGTCCTCCGAAGTATTAACAGCACCTGCCGTTACAAGTGCAGATGATAAGATAGTGGTTAGACACAGGAATGCGGAGAAAAGACGAGATAATTTTTTCATGAAGATTCCTCTTTCTACATAGTAAAATGGCAGTTAGCATCTGCTAATTGCAGTATAATATATATTCCAAATTTTTCAATAGAAAGAATAACAAATTTCTTGATTCATTTTTGTTTGAATTCATCAGAAGGAAAAATAGGAAACGGTTTACCTGTTTGCGCAAGGCGTGAACGGGTAAACCGTTGTCTGTATGGTAAAGTGTTTATATTGACGGCACTGATCAGTCATGTTATACAATAAAAACAGAATTATTAACCTTTATCAGAGCCACTTCGGGTCTTGGTACGCCCGGTGATATATAGCTGCCATAGTAACCTTTGTGAATAGGAAAGTGCATCACGATCCTGTAGGAGTAACCCTATATATCTTTCCCTTTAGTTGTATTAGGTTCATATATCTTCCACCATCAGTTTTCATCATTGGTAAATCCTCTATGGCATAGGGATTATCACATGACAGCCAATCGCTCCACGCCTTATCAAAGCAATGCATTTCAGAAATGCAAAAGTCTTTCAGATGTGGTTCGAACTTTGGCCTCCACCAGTCAATAGAATGCCACATTTCCAGCGCTTCACTTTCCCAAAAAGGTTTCATTTCTTCGGGTATATTGGAATGAATTTCGTACTTCATTCCCGGAAATGCAATCGCCACCACTGCTTCTGGCTTCAGAATAGGCATAAGTACTTTTTCAAAATATGTATCATTATTACCAAAATAGTGATAAGCATCAATGCTGAACACGCCATCAAAAAATCCCTTAGCAAAAGGCAAATGCAGTGCATCCATTTGTAACGGGACAACCAAATTTTCTACACCCATTTCAGTAAAACGAGAAAAGTTATCATCAGGCTTTGTCCACAGATCCACAGCAAAAACCTCTACACCAAAATGTTTTGCCAAGTATATCGAACTAAGACCGCGCCCACAGCCGAGATCCAACACTCGCATCCCAGGATGTAGTTGAAGATCATGTGCCAGTTCTTGCGCAATGCACCATGCATTTGGCCCCATCATATTCTTCTTTAAAAAGGACTGCTCCAGTTCCATTAGTAATTCTCCTCTTTTATGACTTGTTGTGACAGTTGCAAAACATATTGCATTCTGCATATAGCTTCTAACTAAACTGACAAATAATTATACCATATTCTTGCAAATACTACCATAATGGGTTTAAACTCAGTGTCTCAGACCATTGTAAGAATACTAGAGTGATATACTAAAACCATATACCCAAAGCAATACGGTAAAACATGTAAGCGATGCTTTAGATGGGACAAATACAAGAAACCAATCCTCGTCTTCGCTGCGTCCCTATGCTATACGAGCAGGTGAGGGAGATGATCGTCCGCTGCTTACAAGGTGCACACTATTTACAGACCTATTAAAACAAAGTGCTTGACTGTTATTGGGATATGCGTTTTTCGACTATTCCAATTAAAATTCTTTTGCATCCTGGAAAAGGCAATCTGCGCAGTGAGACCGATATTCCAGATGACGGCTGATATATTGATTTCCCCAATCACTGAACTGCTCCAGCAAGTTGAGAAGTGTACTTCCATTGTCTGTTAACTGATACTCCACCCGCACCGGCACTTCATTGTACTGCTTTCGGCTGACAATTCCATACTCCTCAAGATGTTTAAGCGATTGAGATAACATAACATTGGTGATTCCCGGCACAGCTCTTTTAATTTGATTATAGCGTAGTGGCATCCCATCCTTTAGCAAACATATAATGCTCAACCGCCATTTACCACCAACAACATCCATAGCCAGACGTAGAGGACAAATTTCTGACTGCTCCTTATTCATGTGATGAACCTCCCAAGGTAAGAAAAAATATACTATGTACGAAATAACTGCGTTATTGAGAAAATCACTAAGACGTGTATAATAAAATTAGGTACATAAATTATACCAGATATTCATAACTTATCAAGGAGGATTTACATGAAACTGGCTATTGTATACGATACACAGACAGGAAATACCGCCAAAATGGCAAAATATATTATTGAGGGTATTTCTACTGTTGATGAAGCCGAAGCGAAAGCTTTCCCGATTACCGATGTTGATGAGGAATATGTGAAAGCAAGTGATGCTCTGATTGTCGGCACGCCGACCTACAATGGATATCTTACCGCCCGCATGAAAGCTTGGTTGGAGAGCGCTCCTGCTAAGTTAAATGTTGCTGGCAAGTTGGGGGGCGCCTACGCTACAGCAGCTTTTATTCATGGGGGCGGGGATCTGGCCATCCAATGCATACTCACACACCTCATGGTAGACGGTATGATGGTGTATTCTAGTGGACAGGCGAAAGGGATGCCTGTCATTCATCTGGGACCAGTGGCAATCGCTCCTGACATAGAAACCTTCGCACACCTGTTCCGCGTCTATGGCAAGCGCATGGCAGAACAGGTTGCAAAAATTGTTTAAGCGCCATATTACGCAAGAAAGGCTTTGTTTCGGAGGGAAATCTATTATTTCCTTCTCGTTCTCTCACAATCAAAGAGAATAAATGCAAAATTATACTGCTACACCAGAAAATCGCCACAAGCAATTTATACGCACATTCTGAACCATGGTTCTTGCATTTTAGGTACGAATGGATAGATGATGCAGGCAGGATACCAGCGATCGGAAACTTTACTTGCATCGATACACATAGCTTATGCAACGCTTATTATACCCGCATTTGCCGTTTTCGTTTAAAAATATCGCATTGTGGATGTGCGTCTCACTTGGACCACAGTAGAGATCTTTTTCGCCATTACACGGATTGCCTACCATCTGCGACTAAACGGTGGTCCCAACCAGTACAGCACGGTGGAGGCGCATATTACGACGGATCACCAATCCTACCTGCAATGGAATAGCGAGCATTTCCTCTGCTGGGCAGAGCGGATTGGCCAGCACACCGCTGCTGTGGTACGGCTTTTTCTCTCTGTCCACAAGGTGGGGCCGTAGGACTACAAGTCTCATATTGCCTTGTGCTTTCCGGAAAAGCCGTCACTTACACCGCTTCCCCCAGCCTAAAGAGAATCTAGGCTATCCGGAAATTCGGGCAGGACAAGCCGCTCTCCTGGGTATGCTCTGGCCAGACCGTAAGATCCAAAGGCCAATAAATTCACCAGGGCCGTCGGCTACTACAAGAGGGGGAATGGGCATGCTGAGCAATGAAACGATTTGGAAACTTTGTAAAATGCGCTTGGGCGTCATGGCTGAAGACTTCTTTGCCCAACTGGGAGATACGCAGTTCTAGGTGATGCCCTTTGAGGATCTCTTTGCCATGCTGTTAGATACGGAGTGGAGCGCCAGGAGAAGTAACCGCCTGACTTATTTTATTCTCAATGCCGACTACGCTGACCCAGCCGCCTGTGTGAAGAATATCTAGTAGCTTCCGGAACGAAAGCTGAATCGGGAACATATCCTGCGGCTGGCCTCCTGTGCCTATCTCTATGCAGGGCATAATGTCATCATCCTGGGCCCCATCGGGGCTGGAGAGATCTGTCTGGCCTATGCTCTTGGTATGGTAGCCAGTTGCAGTTTTTGCTCTGTGCGGTACATCCGTCTGCCGGATCTGATGGTGGAAATGTCTGTGGCCTGAACCAACGGCGCCTACTGGGACTATATGAAAAAGCCAGGAAAGAGAAGCTGCTTATCTTTGATGAATGGTTGCTTTACATGCTCAAGGAGGCAGAAATTCGGGATATGCTAGAACTGGTAGAGGATTGGAATAAGATGGTCTCCAGCTAGATTGAGGGCGAGTCTATGCACAAGCACAAGGTTATCCCAGAGTAATTCCCTTCATGATGCCACAGTGCACCATGCTCCTGGTTGCTATGCACCATCATCCACGGTCAAGCTGCACTTTTTAAAGCGGTATACGTATTGCAAGTTTAGAATACCATAGTTGTCACTTTGTGCGATAACCGAAAGGATCGAATTTTTTATTATTTCTGCGAAAAAATTCCGTTGTTTTAGTGCAAATAGTGTTTTACCACTTGTATTTCTCATCGCAGAAAATCAGTATAATATCAAAGCTGTTGGCAACAGCAAGATAGTCATTTGTCGCGATCAAGCTCACATGATAATCGTCAAATAATAAAACAAAGGCGAAAAATTTTCATCTTTATTAACGAGAGAAACCGCGCTATATTAAGAGTGTAATCATGTCAGAGTAATTTTGTCAGAGTAACCCGCCCAGGGGGCAGTCTGCCTATCTGGGTTGTACAAATGCTCGAAACCTGATTCACCACACAATGAAGACCGTACAGAAATCCGATTTATGGATGCTGCACGGTCTTTTTTTGTGCAAATTCAAAAAGATCGGAGGAAAAACGAATGTGAGGGAAAACAGATTGATGGAGGTACGGTATCAGGACAGTGCGCAGGGCATCATGCTCACCGGCTATGCGGACACAGTAATTGCAGATCCGCAGTACAGGCTGGTCGGTATCCGCTTTGGCGGCTATCCCGAGATGGTGCAGGGCATGTCTGCTGCGATTTGCGGTGGCGCCACGGTCACCATATCCGCAGAGGAACAAACGTATGTGCTGACCGCAGAACGTGGACGGTATCGGAAAACGCTGATCCATGAGGGTTCGTACACGGTAGCAACCATTCTGTGGGATGACAAAAGCGTCAGCAGGAACATGTCGGAGAACAAGAACGAGGAGAATGCCGATGATTCGGAAAGAAGAAATGAAGGAAGTCAGACACGGGAAGCCTATTTGCTCTGCGCAGCAGGGGATCAAGATGCGTTATTTCACGAAATAGATCGTGTCAGCACGATCCCTATGATCCCGCAGTTCGCGGATTACCTGATCGCAGAGCTGCAGGCACGGAACATTCTCACCAGATGCCTTGTGCGGACAGTGTACGAGCCGTTCGAGGCATGGCAGCTTACCTGCACACCGGAAGATCAGAATATTGCGGATGTGGTGACAAGCGGCCTCAAAAGCGGCGAGATCCGCATACCTGGCACGCAAGACGGCCAAACAGACGCCTTTCGTGAGATTGGCGGCGTTGCAAGCTATCTGAATGCGTTCGGATCTGTCATTGCCGCCCGTATCCGTGGGCAGTTTGACCCGCTGTATGACCCGGCAACAGAGCCGTTGTCAGAAGCCGTACTGGAGTTGAACCGCTATGTTGAACAGACGGCCGGTTATCCCTTGTATGGCGCGCAGCTTGCGGCAGCGGAAGCGCTGCGCCGTAGATTGCAGAAAGACAAGCTCGGGCTGCTGATCGCGGAATGCGGCAGCGGAAAAAGCAAGGTCGGCAGTCTGGCGTTGCAGGCGTATTTTCTGCAGAAGCAGCGGAAGTGCCTGCACATCGTCCTTTGTCCGTCCCACATGACGGGCAAATGGGTACGGGAGCTGGATGAAACCATTCCGGATTCGCTGTCTGCGGTCGTGCAATCGCCGGAAGACTTTGACGCCCTCTATGCGGAATATGTCCGCGGCAGCCGAACGGTCTTTGCCGTACTGTCCAAGGAAACCGCGCGGGATGGCTATATGCGCCGACCGGCGGTGCGCTGGAACGTGATAAAGCGTGGCTTTACCTGCCCGGACTGCGGCAGTGTAATCCAGATGGAATTTCTGGACTGCGGCAAAAAGACGCTGATAGACGCGACATCGGACTACTTCCGTACCGAGACCCGCGCCAACCGCAAGTGCGAATGCTGCGGCGCTGTCCTTTGGACGGCCACCACCGCGGAGGAGCAGAGCGAATGGGTACGCATCAGCCATGTAGGCTATATCCATCGCCGATTTGCCGGACAGGCATTAAAGGCCTGCAAAACCGCGGCTGCGAAAAAGCAGTTGGAGGAACTGGGGCGAAACCCAAACCGCTTCATGACCGCCCGCGGCGCCTGCCGCCGGTTTCCGCTCAGTACCTATATCAAAAATAAGTACAGCGGCAAAATAGACGGCTTAATTGCGGATGAGCTGCACCAGTTTGCAGCGAACAGCGGACAAGGCGACGCAATGGGCGAGCTGTTTGCCGCCGCAAAGAAGTGCATCGGCATGACGGCGACCCTGATCAACGGCTATGCGTCGGGTATTTTCTATCTGCTGTACCGCACCTGTTCGCAGCTGATGCAGCAGGACGGACAGGCCTTCGCTTCCCAATCGCACTTTGCGCAGGAATACGGCGTAATCGAGGACACCTATACAGTGACAGAAGGCGGATACAATTCCAACCGTCGTGCGGTCAAGCGAAAAAGGCGCTCCCGACAGCGGCCCGGCGTATCGCCGCTCGTGTACAGCCGTTTCCTGCTGGAAAGCGGCGTATTCCTCACCCTGATGGATATGGGTAAGGAACTGCCGGAGTACGAGGAAATCCCTGTGCCCCTCTCACTGCCGCAGAATCAGTATCAGGCGTATGAGCAGCTGGAGAAGAGTTTTCAGGCGCTTTTCAAGGATCGCAGCCGGGAAGGCCGCAAGTTGGCGCAAAAGCTGCTGTCTGTTTACCTCAATCTGCTGATGGCCTATCCGGATCAGCCGTATGGACATAAGCCGATCGTGCATCCGGCCACCGCAGATCCGATTTTGATACCAGAGGACAGCGGTTCGCCTATGGACGAAACCGAAAAGGATGCAAGGGCGATTGAGATCATCCGGGGCAAGGTTGCCGCCGGGGAGCGCGTGCTGCTCTACGTCAACTGGGTGCGTCTGGATACTCGGACACGCCTAAAGCGCTTTCTCACGGATGCCGGCATCCGCGCCGAGATCATGGAGGACAATGTGCCGCCGCGGAAACGCGAGGCATGGGTGGCAGAAAAGCTTCGCCAAGGGATGCAGGTGATGATCACCAATCCAAGCCTGGTCGAAACCGGGCTGGATCTCAATGACTTCACCACGCTGATCTTCTACGACATCGCATTCAAGCTGTTCACGTTCCGGCAGGCAAGCCGCAGGTCATGGCGCATCAACCAGACCGCGCCGCGGGTGGAGGTCTACATCTTGTACTACCGCCATACCATGCAGGAGCGTGCCGTCCGGCTGATGGCCTCCAAGCTGTCGGTCGCCGGCATCATCGAAGGCGGCGTCATGACGGATGAAGGCCTGGCGGCGATGAGCGAAAGCGAGGATATGATGTCCGTGCTGGCAAAAGAGCTGGCCGAAGGCATCCGGCATGAGAATGCCGTAGCGGACATCGCTGCCTCCTTCCGCAAGATGGCCGTGCTTCACCCGGTGCACAAACAAACCGAACAGAAAGCAGAACAGAAACCAGAAAGTACACCCGTACAGAGAAAAACGATACCGATGATACAGCCTGTGCAGGAGCCGGAACAGCTATCGCTCTGGGAGCTGGCAGGCTAAAGGAGAGGATAAATATGCGTTTTACAGCAAATCGTTCCGAATTGCTGCCAATCATCCGGCGGTGCAGCCTGACGATCGGCCGGTATTTTGAATCCCGTGAGCGGTCTTGCGTCCTGATGGAAGCAGACGCCAAAACCAACACCGTCATGTTTACGGCGCGCAGCAAAGGCTGTATGCTGCAAATCCGGCACGGCTGCCGCGTGGAGCAGGAAGGAAAAGCGCTGTTGTTTGCCGCCATCTTTCAGCGGATGCTGGAGCTGTTTGCGGACGAAGCGACAACGGTCGCAACAGATGACCGGCGGATCGAGGTGCGCAATGCCAAATCGGCCTATGATTTTGCGCTCCTGGATGTGAGCCAGTATCCCAAGGCAGAACAGTCCGCCCCGGAGCAGCTGCTGGACTGTGAGAAGCTGAACGAAATCAGCACCAAGGTGTTGTTTTCGGCAGCGCGCGGTGACAGTATCCGGCCGCAGCTCAAGTGTGTGCGTCTGCGCGTCCACGACGGGCGCTGCAGCGGCTCCAGCTGCGACGGCATTCGGCTCACAGTGGCAAGCGCCACAGCAGCGCAGAACGCGCCGCTGGACATGCTGATCGAAGCAGATGTGATGAAGACCCTGCTCACCGTATTCCGCGGCATTCCGCACTGCAAGATCGGTATCCGCGAAGGGACCGTGCTGTTTCTCGGTCCCGGCCTGGTGTTTACCGCATCGCTTGCAAGCTGTGGCGCACTCAATCTGGACGCGCTGCTGAGCAGTTTCCAGGCAGCAAGTAAGCTGCAAATAGACGGCGCTGCATTCAGTGCGGAGCTTCGCCGGATCGGCATTGGCCATTCGGCAGGCGCCAGCGTGATTTTGCAGACGGCGAGCGGTGTGCTGCGTTTATCTTATTTCAGTGCAGACAAACAGCCGCTTACCAGCGTTTCGGAGGTGCCCGCAGAGATCGACATGCCGCTGCCAAAGAAGGGCTTCTGCTACAACTATTCCTATTTGCGGGAGGCC
>NZ_CALWJK010000023.1 GCF_944380975.1 uncultured Agathobaculum sp.
CTGTATAAAAACTTGTCTGACGATAAGATCGAAATCCTTCGCCAATCTATCTTGCAGCAAGCGGTAGAAGGTAAGCTCTGTGAGCAGGACCTCAATGATGAGCCAGCTAGCGTGCTGCTTGAAAAAATTAAAGCTGAAAAAGAGCGTTTAATTGCCGAGAAAAAAATCAAAAAGCAAAAGCCGTTGCCTCCAATTAGCGCTGAAGAAAAACCATTTGCGTTGCCGAAAGGTTGGGAGTGGTGCAGGTTACCTGAAATAGGTGAGCTTAGCCGAGGAAAGTCAAAGCATCGACCTAGAAATGATGCTACCCTATATAAAGATGGAAAATATCCATTGGTTCAAACTGGAGATGTTGCAAGGGCTGGCACATTTATTACAACATACACAGCGCTATACAACGATGTTGGGTTGGCACAAAGCCGTATGTGGGAAAAGGGAACATTGTGCATCACCATTGCAGCTAATATTGCTGATACAGGTATTTTAAGTTTTGATGCCTGTTTTCCAGATAGTGTTGTAGGGTTTCAACCGTTTGTGCCTGAGTTGGATGTAGAGTTCTTTAAGTGGTATATAGATATATCTAAAAAGAATTTGGAGAAATATGCCCCAGCAACAGCGCAAAAAAATATCAATATTGATATTTTGTCTAGTTTGATAGTACCTCTTCCGCCGAAAAATGAGCTTAAGAAAATCACAAGAAAAGCAAAAAACATATTGGCACTTTGCAATTCCTTAAGTCACGAGCTGCTTCAATCTAAACAGTATGCCTCACAACTTATGGAATCGGTTTTGCAGGAAGCGTTTAGTGTACAAGAAACTGCAAAGCCTGCACAGGTTATCGAATTCCATCCGGATCAAACAACTTCTGAAACGGAGTTGCTAGCAGCTGCTCGTGGCAAGATTCGAGAGGAGACCTGGGAGCATCTTTGCAAACGAGCTATGGAGATTGCTGGCGAGGAAAGCTGATGGACTGGAGACGCAAACGACAAATCAGGAATTTAGTCGATGGAATTTTGGAGTTAAATACCCTGCATCGTCCACCAATAGAGCTAATTCCTGCTATAATGAAACAGCGGGGGATCGTATTCGAGGAACGAGACGAGGATGATGAAGAGTTCTGCGGCGTATATATGGTGGTGAAGCAGGCAAAAATCATCTTTGTCAATGCCAATCTTCGAACATCCCGCAAACACTTTACCATTGCCCATGAGTTGGGCCATCATTACTTAGGCCACCCATTACAAAACGGCGCTATTATCTGTGATAGTGATAGCGTTTTTGGAAAAAATAAGCCGGAACAGGAAAAAGAAGCAGACTATTTTGCCGCCTGCTTCCTGATGCCGGAAAATCTGGTCAAACGAAAGTGGACAGAGTTTTTTAATGATTGCCCGAAGCAGACAACGCTGTTTCTGGAAGATCAGCAGCTGGAACAGCAGCATCAATTGCAGCGATATCTGAGTGACTACTTTCAGGTATCAATGGAGGCTATGGGATATCGCTTAGACGAATTAAAGCTAGTTTAGCACCAGCGATAGAGGAGGACACAATATGAAGCTAACTTTGAAAAACATTGGCAAAATAGGGACAGCTTCAGTTGAGATCAACGGCATCACAGTAATTGCTGGTGAAAACAACACCGGTAAAAGCACAGTTGGCCGTGCTCTTTTTGCAGTATTTAACAGTTTTTGTAATGTTCAAAAGCAAATTGAAAACGAGCGAGTCGATAGTATAGAAAATTTGCTTGATCGGATGTATATGAATGTCAGTTCGAGATTTATGAGAATTGCGAATACAAACGAAATTGCAAAAACAATTGTTGCTCATATTGATTCATATAGGCAAGCTGAACTTTCTGATATGCAAAAAAAAATCATGGACTTGCTTGTACAATATGATGAAGGGAAAATTGAATCTTTTGATGAAAATACTATAGCTGAAACGGTTTCACGTATCAAAGATGTCCTTAATGTCTCTGATATGGATTTTCTAAAATCTGTGCTTGAACGAAAGTTGGATGCTGAGTTTAATGAGCAAGTCTGCAATATATTTTCTGAAGATGATGGAGAAATCCAGCTCCAGATTGAGGATGCTATCATAACGGTTTCTGTTGAAAATAAAGGAGCCGTAGACATTCAGAATGCAGGTAATATCTCCCTTCAAACCGAAGTAGTCTATATTGACGATCCGTTTGTTCTGGATGATCTAAGAATGTTTTATCGGCGTATGCCAAGTTCTTCTTCGGATCATCGGTATCATTTATGTACAAAGCTCTTTTCGTTGGATTCAGAAGCAAATGTTTTTGATGAGATCGTTGCCAAAGACAAACTTAATAGCATTTATGAAAAAATATCTTCTATTTGTAGCGGCGATGTCATTCGGAGCAAACGATCTGTAACAGGGTACCAAAGAAAGGGTAGCGACAAGGTTTTAAATGTTCGAAATCTGTCTACCGGACTTAAGACTTTTGTTATCTTGAAAATGTTGCTCAAAAGTGGTGTGATTGAGCGTAATGGTACAATTATTTTGGATGAACCGGAAATTCATCTGCATCCAGAATGGCAGCTTTTGTTTGCTGAATTGATTGTATTGATTCAGAAAGAGTTTGGGGTTCATGTTCTCTTGAATACGCATAGCCCATATTTTTTGAATGCCATTGAAGTTTATACGGTAAAATATGGAGTGGATGATAAATGCAAATACTATTTAGCGTTTTCGCAAGATGATATTTCTAGTATTAGAGATGTGACGGATCATATAGAGGCTATTTATAGCAAATTAGCTAGACCGCTGCAAGATTTAGAAAATGAAAGAGGTCAGCTATGATTAATTTAGATTCGTATGCGATTTTTCGTGATAATAGAAAAACGCTTAGAGAAACCTCTAAAGATGATAGCAATCCAAACGATATCCAATACATGACATCTTCGGAGACAGAAGTTGTAAATTTTGACTTGGTCAAAAGGCATTATGTAAATAAACTTAATCTTTCTGAAGAAGTTGCAACCTCAGTTGATGCAATCGCCTTGCTTGAGGATGGAATATTATTCATCGAATTTAAAAATGGAAAGGTGAATAACCGCGAAATTAAAGATAAAGCACGAGACAGCTTGTTGATCTTTCTTGAAATTATTGGGGAAAATATAGCTTTTTCTCGTAGCAATGTTGATTTTGTTGTGGTTTATAATCTTGAAAAGAATCCTTTACCCAGACAAGTACAAAAGGGGAAATTGCAAGAAACACCATCAAGAGTTGTTATAGCTGATCGCATTATGGCAAAAGCGAATAAAGAATTTATTTGTTTTGATTTGGAACGGTATGAAAAACTATATTTTAGAAACATTCATACGTATTCCAAGGAGAGATTCGAAGAGTATTTACAGACTTTGCAGCTGGATTAGAATCAATTTGCGTAATATAATTCTTTGGCAACTGAAGTAAATTAATATCATTGCTGGACAATATCCGATATGGTATAGTTGATTCATGATATGGGGGTGATGCTCTCCATTACTGGCAACAAAAAACTGCAGAGATTCTAATAATAATTCACCGAACGTTGGTTGGCAGCGGAGTAGCTTGTATTATGTTGCATTGAGTGCAACGGCGAGTGCAAACACGTTGATAAGAACCTAAATTGTATGTACCAACAGTGATGAAAAATAATATTTTTTGTACATAATGGACGGAATGACAGCAATAAAGGTTCAAAAAATCGCATTTTTGATTTTCAAATCCCTGACTCTCCGCCAGATTACCGCACTTTATCGAAAGATAAAGTGCGGTTTTTGCTATTATCGCAAAGAAAACGAAATTATGTTGAGGTTATTGCTTTCTTTGACGACGATCCTGACGACAATCACGCATTTTTGGAAATCACAGTGGTTTGAATCAACTTCTCCATGCGCTCTGCGCTGTCGCGGCGCATAGCCTGTGTCAGATGACCGTAGGTATTCAGTGTAAATGCCGCAGAATGATGCCCAAGGTTCTCCTTTACGGTCAGAACATCGTCACCGTTTTGCAGGGAGAGGGTGGCGAACGTATGTCGGAGCGTATGGAAATAACAATCATTCATGCCAATGCTGGCAAGTATCTTTTTGAGATGCTTATATACGGTCCTGCGGTTCAGAGGTCGCCCGAGGTCATTCGTGAAAACCAGATTGAATTCGTTTTCCCATAATGCACCTGCCGCCATGCGCTGTCTATTTTGCAGCAGTCGCTGCTCCTGTAGAATATGTAACACGGTAGGTGCTACTGTAATGGTGCGTGACTTGCCGTTTTTCAAGGTGTTCATGTAGCAATTGCAGTCGCCCCGCGTCAAGTATTGCTGTAGTTGTTGATGCAGATACAAAGAGCCGTGTTCCCAGTCGATATCCGGCCAAGATAGACCAAGAATTTCGCCCTGCCGCATACCTGTGAACAAATCGACCAGATAGAGTCGGTAAAATGGGTCAGGACGGCAGGCCGCAAGAAAACGATCTAATTGCTCATCTGTGATTGTCTTGATCTCCGGCTTCGGTACTTTGGGCAGAATACATGAACTTGCTGGGTTGCAACGCAACAGACCGATACGAACCGCCAGATCCAGCCCTCGATGCAGAACACCATAAACATTCTTTGCAGTTTTAGGTGAGAGTGCTTTGCCTCCATTGCATACAGGTCGGCAAAGCGAATTCACAAAGGCCTGAATTTGTACCGTGTTCAATGCCTGCAATTTGATCTTGCCTAGTGCCGGTGTGATATGATTTCGTATCACAGCTTCGTAGGAGTGCAGTGCGTAGGGCTTCAAATTCATGGTATACTCCGCAAGATAGGTTTGCATCCATTCAGCGACCGTATATTGCGCCGGTTCAATATAAGAGCCGGTGTCGATATCCCGCGTCACCTCACGCAATTTTGCAGCAACTGCTTTTTGTGTTTTGCCATAAATACAGTGCCGGATTGGTTTGCCGGTTGCGGGATTTATGCCGGAAGTATAGCGTGCTTCCCAGCGTCCGTCTTTTCGCTTAGTGATGGTTCCGCTACCGGACTCACGTTTTTTACGTTGTGCCATGATGGCCTCCTTTCTATGGCACATGGATTCCGCTGTTATCCTTAGTATAGCACATTTACTGTGAACATGTATGAGTTAATGCAGGAAAATAAGGTAATCTGTGAAGATGTAAGTGGATAAAATGTTTGAAGGGAGCATGGCGAGATTACAATTTATCGACACACCCCAACCTGTGCTTTTTTCGGCAGCATACCCCGCTCTCGCAGCACCCACAGCACCGGCTGCTGAAAATCCCATACCATGATACGCACCGGCGCTTCCGGGTCTGGCTGCCGTGCCAGATACTCCAGTAGTTCCATCCATTGCCCCTGAAGCAAGGAGATGGTAACGCCTGACTTGGCCTTCTCCTGTTCTTCCATCTGCGCAATGGTGATGCGCCAGTCCTTCCGGTCAAAGTGCTGCACAAAGGCTTGTGCTGACCCATCCAGCGGCAGTAAAATCGCGTTGTCCTCCCATGTGATATGGAAGTTCAGCCTCATGTGCCGCAGCGCACGGGGATCTTTTTTCAGCGCCCAGAGCGAGTATTCCAGAATGTCCGCGATCGCTTCTGGCGTTTCGACGAGGATCACCTTTTCGAATGACATCATCGCCCCGGCCAGCCGCACGGCCGCGTTTTTCTCGCCGTTGGGATTGAGCCGCTGGTTGCCGTTCCCGAAGTGATACACCGGATGGATGAACCGCCCCTCGTCATAGATGCAACCGACGAACCGAGAATATTTCAGGCTGTCGGTGCTGCGGACAGCTTTCCGTTCCTGTTCGCGCTTGATCTGCAAGGACGTCTGGTATTTGCGCCTGCAAAGCAGGACGAAGAACAGCCACGCCTCGTTGATGCGGCTGAGCCGCACTGCCTTTTCGATGCTGTGCGTGCCCGTCGGCTTATCGTCAATGAACGCTTTCGATTTTCTCCGGTCTTTGTGCAGCACCCGGCAATAGGCTTCAAACCCTGCATCTGTGACGAAAAAACTCTTGTGGCCCGGCGCCTTGACAACTTCCAGATATCCCGCGCGACACAGCTTCTGAAACGCATCCTGTGTGCGCGCATAGTTGCTGCCCAGCAATTTGAGCGCATGGTACGGCAGCTGTCCGCAGACAACACTAACTTGTAGCAAAAGCCATGCTGCGCTGTTTCTACATATCCGCATTGTATCCTGCTCCCAGATTGAAAACCGGGATTTTGCCGGGCCGGATGCAGATCACGGTCTGGTCCCTGTCACCCCAGCAGCTCGTTTGGACGTTGGAGCAGTAGATGCCGCTGTCGCTGGTCAGCAGGTACCGCTCAATGACGTTCAGCACTGCGCGCGTTTCCAGATTATCATGATCCCGCACATCGGCGGGCTGATGCGATGCCGCATAGCAATGGTAAAACACGACCGTACACGCCCGGAACCGCGGCAGGGCGGATGCCCGGCGCGCCAGCAGCCGGTTCAGCGGCTCGCACACAAACTCGGTGCAGCTGCTTCGTTTGGACAGGCGCAGTGGTAACCGGATCACCACCGAGCCGTCTTTCTGTACGGCCAGTTCGTAGCCGTCCGGCAAATCGTCACCAGTCTGCTCTGGTTGATCAGCGGTCATGGCTGTTCCCGCATCTGCCCGCGAAAAATATTTCCTGCTGCACAGGAAATATTTTTCGCGGGTCTCTGCATAGGCCTCACGGGCGGCGATGGCCGTGTCCTGCGCTGCATTTGCCAGACGGCGTAGGTAGTCATCATCGTCACGGCCTACCGTAAGCCGTTCGGACAATTCATTCAGATTTTGTAGGGCGGCGAGGAATGCCGCCCCGGTTCGATCATGCATCGAAGCCTCCTCCTCTCTGCTCTGTGGGTTCGAAAACGCGAAAATCATTACCGCCCATACCCATGCGGCAAACAACTGGGTAAAGAGGAACGGCAGTGTGGCAGATAATTTCAATTTTCGAAACTATATTTCTTTTTTTGACGGGTGTTTCATCGGGAATTAATGCCTTTTTGCAATTACCGCCCAATGCTGCGTTTTTTCAAAAGTGCACCTTTTCGGCGCTTTCGATTTCGGGAAGAAAAGGTGCACTTTCAGGCGAAATTACCGCCCACTGTTTTGCGGTTTACTGCACGGCTTTACGGGCAAAAAAGTTCTGTTTCTGTCGCGTTTCCAACTTAGCCTACTCTCCTGTCTGCCGATCGATCCATGCAAGAACTTTGTCCTTGGGTGCCAATTTTCGTTTTCCGATATGTAATGTCGGAAAGTCGGCGCGGTTCAAAAGCTGGTACGCACCCGACCGTGAAATGCCGAGCAGCATCGCGATCTGTTCGGCATTCAGCACATCGGGGTAGTCCTCATATGCGATCCGTTTCATCTTCATCCCTCCTCCCAGTTGACAAATTAGATTGTTTCGTCTATTATAGAACTATAATTCTATGAGAACATAATAGCATCTTGAAATGATTTGTCAATAGGCGTATAATTATTTTATAAATAAATATTTCTATATGGAGGTGGAGGATTTCCTATGCACCTGATCATTCCGTCCGAGTGTCATCTTCGCGTATTTGTTACGGCAAAGCAGGAGGTTTTTGAATTTTACGACAATGCAGAACACATGCTGCACCGGCACACCTTTTCTTACGGAGAAAGCATCATCCAACTGCTAGAGAGCTGGAAAGAAACTGATGAACCCCTTTTACAGGAAGCCTATGAATATCTGATAAAGCGAGCGCAGGTCGGAGAGGAAAACATGGGAGAATGGAATGAAATACTGTTCCGTTTTCAGCATGTGGATAACCCGTTCCTCTATCTGCTGGTCATGCAGCTTGCACCGCTGCTGCTCAAATGCTTCTACGATATCGATCCTTCCATTGTCACCGATTTCTGTGAGGAACTGGACAAGGTCAGGGCAGATGCACACACGCTGCTGTTCGATTGCCTGAATCCAGAAACAGCGGATATCTGCCGCCGGTATTGGGAGATCTGGGGGCGTACACCGATGCGTTTGCCTTCCATCCGCACGGAATTACTTCCTGCCCGCACGCGCGCGGCCTATAACGGCTGGATCTCGCCAGCCGAGAACACGGATCCGGAATACCTTTACAGTACACAGCAGGAGATGATACTGGCAGAGGTCTGCTATCCTCGTTCTGTACAGGAACTATACGTTTTTCTCAAATCCACCTATCTGCGCCGTGCGGTACGTTTCAAAGAATGCCGACTGTGCGGCAAGCTGTTTGCAGCAACAGACGGCGACCGGACAGAATACTGCTCCCGTGAATATGAAAAAGGCAAAACCTGCCGAGAGGTTGGTGCCTCGCGTGTCTATCAGAAGAAACTGCTCGGCAACCCGATCACACGCGCCTATAACCGCGCCTACAAGACCCACAATGCCCGCATCCGCTATGGCACGATGACGCGCGAGGAATTTAATGCCTGGACGGAAGAGGCAAAAAAGCACCGTGATGCCTGTCAGACTGGCGAAATCTCGCTGGAACGCTTTGAGGAATGGCTGAAAGATTAAATGGTTCTTAAAATAGCGTGTCCATAACAACAATGGGAGAAAGGTGCTGCTCTCCCGATGGCCTGTGTGATTCGGACTGCCTCGCGGCAAAACCTATCACTGCTCGTTTTGTAGGTGCAGACAGCCTGTGCGCTGTCTGCACCTCTTTTTTGCTCTCTCATGCAGGGAACGGCTGCACAGCGATCCTATTGTCCAA
This sequence comes from uncultured Agathobaculum sp., assembly GCF_944380975.1. GTDB lineage: Bacteria > Bacillota > Clostridia > Oscillospirales > Butyricicoccaceae > Agathobaculum. The sequence continues at coordinate 8,728 of NZ_CALWJK010000023.1, forward strand.
CGATATAACACATATTGGAGATACAAAGGGCGGACACCAAGCTGTACTAGTCAGGATCTATCACAGAATGTAGACGCAAAACACACCTGCTTTCGCGAATTCTTGTGGAGGATGCCATAACAATGCTAACTGTTTTGCGCCTTATAGTATTCTCCCCATGTCCACATAGCGTCCAGAATGGGTTTCAGGCTTTCCCCAATCTCGGTTAAACTGTACTCGACTCGAGGAGGAATTTCGGCATACACTTTTCGGCTGACTAGCCCTTTTTCTTCCATATCCCGGAGTTGTGCTGTCAACACTTTTTGCGACACACTTCCAATGGATTTCTTTAGTTCTCCAAACCGTTTTGTCCCAGGTATTAAGTCACGCAGAATCAGGACTTTCCATTTGTCACCAATCAGCATTAGGATTGTTTCCACCGGACAAGCTGGTAATTCTTTTGTTAACTGCATATAACGAAGTCTTGCGTTTAATAATGGCCCCTCTATAATACCTTTTCGGTGAACCCTTATGCTGCTAGGACAGCCGTTTGGATGCATTCCTATATAGCTTTCTAGAGAAGAAAGTATGGACATATGTGCATAATATTCATTAATGCTTTGTATTCAGCGTCCTCGTAATGATTTAATAACGACAGAAGGACGAAGCACATTTGCTTCGTCCTTCTGCCTTTTCAGCATATCAAAGTATCATAAGAGGATAGGGATGATTTGGGAATGAGTGTGAGGGATTATTCCAGTGACAGCAGTTCGTTTTTGAGGAAAGATTCCTTGCAGCGGAATGCGATCTTGGTGGACTGGGTGCCGTCGATAACGCCCGGGGTCGCCTTGCGGCCATTTGCGACACAGTCGCAGAACTCTTCGATTTCGGTGATGTAAGCGTCATGCCAGCGGGTGATAAAGTCCTGATAGCATTCGCGGCATACGCCGTGCTTACTCATGACCTCGACAAGAGAATCGGTCGGTACAGAAGCAATACGCAGCGTGCCGCGGGTGCCGACAATCTCGGTCTCCACGTGCGAACCATGCGCTGCCGCGCGGCCGGCAAAGAAGAACGCCATCGCGTCGTTCTCCATCTGCATCAGGCCGGAGACGTTATCGCCGTCGTCCCAATCCTTGTACTGCTTGAATTCATAGCAGCCGCCAATCGCCCACAGCTTCTTCGGCTCGGAACCGGTCAGCCAGCGGATCAGGTCGAAATCATGGATGGACATGTCGATGAACTGGCCGCCGGAGCGAGGTGCGTATTCCAGTGTGCCCTCGATGATGGAGATGGGGTCCTGCGAGTAGCAGCGTACCAGAATTACGTCGCCGATATCGCCGTTTTCCATCTTCTTCTTGGCTACCTGATAGGAGTGGTCGTAGCGGCGCATGAAGCCCAGCATAAAGATAAGATCCGGGTGCGCGGCGATAATCTTCTCTGCTTCCTTGCACTTTTCAACCGTGTCGGCCAGCGGCTTTTCACAGAATACGTGCTTGCCGGCGTCCATCGCGAGTTTGATCATCTCCACATGGGATGCGGTGTTGGTGATGATTGCGACTGCCTCGACGTTCGGGTCCTCGCACAGCGCCTTGGGATCGTTATATACTGCAGTAACGCCCAGCTCAGCAGCGACCTGCTTGGCGCGGTCAAAGTTTGCGTCCGCAATTGCGACCAGCTCAGAACCGGGTACGCGGTTTGCAATGTTGCAGGCATGCTCATAACCCAGACGGCCAACGCCGATGATACCGATTTTCAGCTTTTTCATAGGGATTCGCTCCTTTATTTCAAAATTTGAATGTTCTGTTTGCGTGGGGCAGCCGGATCAAAGACCGGTATGCTCTTTGACGTAGGCGCGTGCCATGCGTGCATATTCCAGCGGGTTGGCCTTGGCCGGGTCTTGCTCCGCTTCCACGACCAGCCAGCCCTCGTAGTTGTATTGGTCGAGCAGCTTAAACACGGTCGGGAAGTCCACGCAGCCCTCCGGGTCGCCCGGTACGGTGAACACGCCTTCCGGGATCGAACGCAGGAAGCTCTTGTTTTCCGCGTAGCACTTGTCCATGGCGGGCTTGCGCACATTCTTGAGATGGACATGGCCGATGCGGTCGTGGTGCTTCTTGAGGATTTCGATCGGGTCCTCGCCGGAGAAGGTCAGGTGGCCGGTGTCGTAGATCATGCTGACATACTTCGGATCAGTCATGGCGAGCATGCGGTCGATCTCCGTGGTGGTCTGCACGGTGGTTGTCATGTGGTGGTGGTAGACGATCTTCATGCCGTTGTCATAAGCGATCTTGCCGAGGTGGTTGAGCCCCTTGGTGAGCACTTCCCACTCATCGTCGTTGAGCACCTTCTTGTAGGCAAGCGGGGTGTTCCACTGGTGTTGGATGGAGAAGGACTGGTCCGAGGTGTTGATGACTGTCGCGCCGATGGCCTTCAGGAAATTCATGTGGTCAACAAAGGCACGCTCGTTCCACCAAAGCGGCTGCTCGTTTAAGTATGTGCTGATCCATGCAGTGATGGCGGAAATGCCGCGGCGGCCGAATTCCTTGTTCAAGATGGCGGGGTCACGCGGGTACTGGCAGCCGATCTCAGTGCCGACATAGCCGGTCAGCGCGATTTCGCTGATGGTTTGGAGAAAGCTGTTCTCCGCGCCCATTTCGGGCATATCGTCCTCGGTCCATGCAATCGGGGCGATACCGATTTTGACTTTATTCGGATCTAACATGGGATTCCTTCCTTTCGTTTGATGTGTGGCGATCTTGCTTACTGGTTACAGTGTAGCAGTCTGCATGCGTCTTTTCTTTCAACTTCTTGGGTTTGTTCAAAAAAGTGTGCACAGGAGATAAAATAAAGAAAAACGCTGGGTAAATGCGCAGATTCAATATCAAACAGTGCCTTGGAAGCGGCGCGCCGCACGGAGGGCGGCGCGCTGCGGAAACGGTGTTTTTTGAAAATCCTGCTGTTACAGAAAGGGGCGGGTGGTTTCGGCGCCCATACGGATGACATCCTCAGCATCCATGGCCCAGTATTCCGGGCGGAACAGCTCAAGGCAGGCGGGGCCGTCGTAGCCCACGGCTTTGACCGCCTCTGCAACCTCCTTGACCGGGATCGCGCCCAGACCGGGCATCAGGCGGTGGCAATGGTCGAGGATGCCGAGCGGCAGGTCTTCGCAGTCGTTGATATGGAACACAAACAGTTTATCCTTGGGTACCTTGCGGATGAAGTCCACATCCGCGCACTTGTCGTGCAGGTAGACGTTGATGCAGTCGATCGTCAGGCCGACGTTGTCGCGATTGACCGCCTGTACGATCTCAAGCGCCTGCCGCACGCTGTTGCAGCACCATTTGCGGTCGCCGATCGGCTCAAAAGACAGCTTGACTCCATAAGGCTCCGCAATATCAGCAAGTTGGTTGAGTACCTTGACCGAGTCCTCAAACACTTCCTGCTCGTTTTTGGTGCAGATTTCCGCCGTAACGGTCGGTACGACAATGATATACGGGTTGCCGATCTGCTGGGCGACTTCGCAGCCAAAGGTGAACAGTTCGACGAGTGTTTTCCACTCTTCTGGGGTGCAGAAGTTGATGTTTTCGATGGAGTTGAAGGCATAGGGCTTGAGATGGCTCTTGGCGAAAAATGCCTTCAGGTCGTCGACGGTATGCGTTTTAAGGTATTCTTTCAGCATATCAAGACGCAGTTCAATATAGTCGTAGCCGTATTTTTCACACAGCTCGAGGTCTTTTTCCACCGTGGAATTTTCCTTACAGGTGGCCTCATTATATCCGAGTTTCAACATATAGCATTCTCCTTTATAGTTCACCGCGCGCTTCGCGCTCGGCCAGTTCTTTCATGATGGTGGGATAAATCTTGTCCAGTCGGTACAGCAACAATACCACAATGGCGACGGCCCAGACCAGAATGGGGCCCCAGTAGAAGATCGCAGCAATCATTTCCTTGGCCGATTCCGGCTGCACCGCACCGCCCGTAGTCGAGCTGAGGAAGCCTGCGGCTTCGAGCAGCATGGTCATGATGGCGCTGGTCACGCCGGTGCCGACCTTGAATCCAAGCGAACCGGCACCGAAAATCAGGCTTTCCTGTCGGATATGGGATTTCCATTGACCATATTCTACCACGTCGCCCATCATGCCGAACACAACAGAGGTCAGCGGTGCCTGTCCCAGTGAGCGGATGATGGTCATGGTTAGAATCCAGCTGAAGCTGGTGGGGTGGAGCATAATGAGCGCCTGTGCCGCAACCACGATCACACAACCTAGCAGCGAAAGGTCTCGTTTGTTGAACCGGCGCAGCAAAAGGGGGCAGGCTAGCGCGCCTACAATGAGCGAAACGATTTCAGCCGTGTAAATGAAGCTGTACAGCTCGTCGTTGCCCAATACATATTTGCAGTAGTAAGGCAGGTCGGTGCCGATGATGGTGGTATGGATACAGGTGACCGCCCACAGGATCAAGGTTGCCCAGAAATAGGGGTTGGACAGCAGGGCTTTCAGGCTGCGTCCCGCAGTCGCTTTGGGCTGTGCCTGTTGCTGCACCTCGAAGCGCACGGTTTCCTTGCAGTTGGCAAAGCAGATGATCAGCAGACCGACCGCGATGATGCACCAGATACTCATCACCTTGATCCACGCCGCCTGATCGTCGCCGAACAGCTTGACGATCGGCAGGGCGAAGGTGACGGCAATTATTTTGCCGAAGGGGGATAACGCCATGCGGATGACAGACAGCATATCCCGTTCATGGGAGGAGCGGGTCATCAGCGTGGAAAGCGTACCGTATGGCACATTGATGGCGGTATAACAAACGGTCGTACACAGGTTGTAGGTAACAAATATGTACCAGAACTGCACGGTTTCGGTAGATTGTGGAATACAGAACATCGAAATGGTGCATAGTGCATACGGCACGGCCATCCACAATACCCAAGGACGGGCTTTGCCCCATTTGGATTTAGTCTTGTTGACGATCACACCCATAATTACATCGGAAGTGCCGTCGAATACGCGGGAAATCAGCATCGCAAGGCCGACAACAGCGACGGATACGCCAGCATAATCGGTATAGAACAATGTCAGCACCGCGGTGGTGATACCCATGACAACATTGCATGCGGTGTCGCCCAAACCATAGGAGATGCGCGTCCACCAAGAGAGCGGAGCAGCAGGAGATGCGGTTTGCACTGGGGTTACAGCTTGCATGTTCTCGCACCTCCCGGATTATTGGATTTCGCTGAGGCTGACGGGACGATGCTCCTGTAGGGATGTGGCGGCTGCCATGGCGATTTTGACCGGCTGAAGGCCATCAAAGCCCGTGACCGGCGTATCGGTGTCGTTCAGGACGGCCTGCGTAAACGCCTTTGCCTCCGCAATAAACGCATTGTTGTATCGCTCGAGGAAGAACCATGTCGGCTTTGCGATTTCCACGCCGTCGGCGCTCGAGATCATGGCCTGATCGTTCAAGTCGTTGGCAACCTGTACGCAGCCCTTGTCGCAGTGCACCTCGGTGCGCTGATCGTAGCCGTAATGTGCGGCGCGGCTGTTGTCGATCACGCCGAGCGCGCCGTTTTCAAACTTCATCATCACAATGGCGGTGTCTACATCGCCGTACTGGTCGTAGCCCGCGCCGGACAGTGCTGCGCCGTATGCGGTGACTTCGGTCACTTCGCTGCCGGCTAGATAGCGGACCATATCGAAATCATGGATGGTCATATCCATGAAGATACCGCCGGAAACCTTGATGTAGTCCATGGATTGATGGTCGGGGTCGCGCGAGGTGACTTTGACGATGTTGGGCTTGCCAAGACGGCCGGAGGCGACGGTGTCGCGCACCATTTTGTGGTTGTGGTCGAAACGGCGCACAAAGCCAACCTGCAGCTTGACACCTGCGTTCTTGACTGCGTCGAGTGCCTCTTGGATTTTGGCCAGATTGGTGTCGATCGGCTTTTCACAGAAAATATGCTTGCCGGCTTTGGCTGCGCGCATAATAAAGTCAGCGTGTGTGTTGGTGGAGGAGCAGATAAAGACCGCTTCGATTGATGCGTCGCTGAAAATTTGTTCCGGATCGTCATAGCAGTGGGCAATGCCCATGTCGGCAGCCCATGCGCGGGTCACGTCGTTCATAAACGGATCAGCAACTGCGTATAGCTCGGCTTCCGGTACGGCATGTGCCAGATTTTCTCCGTGCAGCTTGCCGATGCGACCAGCGCCTAACAGACCAATACGAACCTTTTTCATTTTCATGCACTCTCCTTCTTCATAGCAACGGGTGTTCCTTGTAGATGCATCAAAAAAGCAGGATTTTCAAAGCGTATCGTCGCGGGCTGTGCTATAATAAAATAAAAAGATGACGATACAGCAAACGATGATTTCTCAGCATTTGTTTTATTTTCTGCGTTTTCTCTGCTGTTCTTGTGACTTATTATAGAAGAAAATACCCGTGAAGCGTTAGCGGGTTCTTGTGGGAAAAGCGTGCGGCAGGGCGTGAAAAAAGCCGAAACGGGAAAACAAAATTGTGAAATCTTGTGATTGTTCTTAAGCGAGGAGGGTGGTGTAATCCGATGACAGAGCTTCCTGGATTTGTGAATTGTGTGCTGATCGACCGAACTAGCAATGATAAACAGTCGCACCTGCCTCATGTTCATGACAACATGCTGGAGTTGTTTTATGTATGCAGCGGCGAGGGACAGTATATGGTTGATAACCGGCTGTATCCGATCTGCAAAGGGGACATGGTGATCTGTAACGCAGGAGTGCTGCATGGAGAGGAACCGGCGTTGGTACGCCAGGTCTATTCATATAGCGTGGCGCTGACCGGGGTGCAGCTGGAAGGGTTGCCGCTGAACTGCTTGATTGATCCGTATACCTGCCCAGTAGTCTCTTGCGGACAATTGGCCGAACAGGTGGAGCACATGATGCGGCTACTATATCTGCTGTCGGCCGATACCGCGCATCTGGGAGCAGTGTGCAGCAGTCTGGCGTATTCTATGGTGCTGCTCACACAGGCGTTGGTCGGCAGCCGCGCCAGACAGCAGACCGCATCGAAGGTGGAAACACCGTCCGTTTTGGCGCATCGGGTGCGTCAATATCTGGATGAGCATTATTCTGAAAACCTGACGCTGCGCGTTGTGGCGGACCGACTGCACATGAATGAGTATTATCTGGCGCACATTTTCAGCGAGGAGTTTGGCACGCCTCCCATGCAGTATGTCATCAAACGGCGTATCGGAGAAGCACAGGATCTGTTGATTCATGAAACGCTGCCGATTGCCGAAGTGTCAGACCGTCTGGGATATACCAGCGTCTGTCATTTTAATACGATGTTTAAAAAATATGTGGGGATGTCGCCGGGACAATATCGTCGTTCGTTCCGTAAGGATGGTGAAAAACCGTGTCAGGATGGTAAGCGGGGCTGAGCGGGGATTAGCAGGGACTAAATATCGATAGTGGTAGTGGAAAGGATGTGCAGACATCCAGACGAATAGGCAAAGGAGGGACAGCATGGCACAACAACATTCTCTTAATGTGCAGTGCTTTGTAAAAAAAGAATTTCAATCCATGTTCGTCGGGGAGAATGATCCTCGTCTGCTCTATGTCAGCGAGATCCGGCCGGATGCCAGCGCGCACCCGCGTGTGATGCACGCGCATGAGGATTTCGTCGAAATTATTTTGATTTGCAGCGGTTCCAGCGAATATCTGATTCACGATAAAAAATATTATATCCAGCCGGGAGATTTGCTGGTCTATAATGCAGGCGTGGTTCACGATGAAATATCTGGGCCGGATATGGAGATCGGCAGCTATTGTGTGGCGATCGGCGGGCTGCATATGCCAGGCTTGCGTGCTAATGCACTACTGCCCGATGACGCGGGCTATGTTTTCCCGACAGGGCAGAGTTTTGGCGACCTGCGTATCCTGTTTGAAATGATGTTCCGCAATCTGGCATCGGGTGAGCCGCGTGCAGAATCATTTTGCCATAGTCTGATGCACGCACTGCTGGTTAAGGTGCTGACGGTAACGGATGGAGTGGATGCCATAGTGGAAAAACCGGTGGAGGAACCTCACGTTTTGGGACGGCGCATCAAAGAGTACATTGATCGGCACTATATGGAGCCGATTACGTTGCAAAGCATGGGAGAAGCATTGCACATCAGCCCATATTATCTGTCGCACGTCTTCAAACAGATGAGCGGCTACTCACCGGTGCAGTATCTATTGCGCCGCCGGATCGGTGAGGCACAAACGTTGCTTATTACGACCGATTTGTCTATTACACGGATTGCTGAAATGGTGGGTTACGATACACAGAGCTATTTCAACCTGCAATTTACCAAAAACGTCGGCATGCCGCCCAATAAGTATCGGCAGAACTACATCGTTGCGCAAAAGGAACAAGGCGGGAGCGCAAATAAGAAACGAAAAAAGAAATAAAGAAAATGCGCTGTACGGCAATGGTGTACAGCGCATTTTTTATGCAATATGGTGCGCCCCGGTATGTTGTGGTACCGGGGCGCTGCACAAGAGAGAAAAAAAGAGTAAGAGGTGGTCAACGGTAATCGTAGTCGTAATCGGACAAATCCGAAAACGTGGTGTATGTGTTGCTGCGGGTCAAATACATATCAGCAAAAATAATAATCAGGGCAAGAACAGCAACTAACATGATGTTTCCTCCTTTGAAGTGGTTTTGAATAGGTTGATAAACATGATTGTCTGTCTAAGTTGAGTTCTTTTTGTTGTATATAGCATATCATTTTTGCCGACACGCTTCTTTCAGATTTATGTGTTTTCCGGCAGTATGGCAAGTTTTTCAAAAGACTGGCATGAAACGGGGAAACACCAAGGAGAACAGCAGCAATATCCTGTAAAAATGCATGCGGCGATTGCGCATGCGATAGAGTACAACGACACAGAGAAATGCATGGTTTTATTAAAATATTGAGGTTGTATCTGTTTTTTCACAAAAATATGGGCATATGAGCTGAAAAACAGCGGGTGAATATAGTGGAATTGCCTGCAAAAGCGAGATATTCAAAAAAACCGCCGCGGCAGCGGTGGAAGCCGTGCAGCCGTGAAATGGGGTTAAATGGGCGTTTGCAGGTGGAAAAGAGAAAAAACACTTGCCTGAGTGGAGGGAAATGCACAAAAAAGATCGAAAATATAAAAATAAGCATCAAACCAAGATGTTAGAAGAAATCTGGCAGACGGAATGATAAACTGAAACCATCAAAAACGAGGGTCGCTAAAACGACCATGCGAGACAAAATGATTTGAGGAGGAAGCATTATGAGCAAAACAAGAATGACTGTTGGTCAGGCAATCGTCAAGTTTCTTAATCAGCAGTACATCGAAATGGACGGCAAGGTAGAACCGTTTGTAGACGGTATTTTCACCATTTTCGGCCACGGCATGGTAGTCGGCCTCGGGCAGGCACTTGAGGAGGACCCGGGCCATCTCCGGGTCTATCAGGGCCGCAACGAGCAGGGCATGGCGCACGCTGCGATCTCTTACGCCAAGCAGCACAACCGCCGCAAGATTATCGCCTGCTCGTCCTCGATCGGCGTAGGCGCAGCCAATATGGTGACTGCAGCGCTGACTGCGACCATCAACAACATTCCGCTGCTTCTGTTCCCGTCCGATTCCTTTGCAACCCGTCAGCCAGACCCGGTACTTCAGCAGCTTGAGGTGCCGACCGACCTTTCCATGACTGCTTCCGACTGCTTTAAGCCGGTGGCCAAGTACTGGGATCGCGTGACCCGCCCCGAGCAGCTGATGAGCGCGATGATCAATGCGTTCCGCGTGCTGACTGATACGGCAAACTGCGGCACCGCGGTCATCTCTATGCCGCAGGATGTACAGGGTGAGAGCTTTGATTTCCCGGATTATTTCTTCCAGAAGCGCGTACATCACGTTGCTCGCCGTGTTGCCGACGATTATGAGATCAATCAGGCAGTGGAGCTGATCAAAGCTTCCAAGAAGCCGATGTTCATCTCGGGCGGCGGCGTGCGCTACTCCGAGGCCGGCGAAACCGTGATGGAGTTTTGCAAGGCATTCAACATTCCGGTATCCCAGACGCAGGCCGGCCACTCCGCGCTGCCGGATTCCTTTGAACTGTCGGTTGGCGGCATTGGCGTTACCGGCGGTCTGGCAGCCAATGCGTTGTGCAAGGATTGCGATTTGGTGATCGGCGTTGGCACACGTTTCAACGATTTTGTCACCGGTTCCAAGTGGGTACTGTTCCGAAATCCGGATATTAAGGTGCTGGCGATCAACACCTCCGAGTTCCACGCAGAAAAGTTGGACGCGACGCGCTGTGTCGGCGATGCCAAGGTAACGCTTGAAGCGATCATGGCGAAGCTGAAGGAAGCAAATTATAAGACTGCCTATACCGATGAGATCGACAAGATTCGCAAGGTATGGGAAGAGGAGCGTCTGCGCGTGCTGGGCGTACAGTATCATGGCGAAGGTTTTGGCGAGGGCAAGTTTGTGCCGTGCGTACCGAGCTGGACCGAGAAGATCATGAACGATTTCATCAACGACATCGGCGGTACGATCACCGAGTCCAACGCAGTCGGTATTCTGCGCGAGGAGATCGACGACGATGCGATCGTAGTTGCAGCAGCAGGTTCACTGCCGGCGGATCTCGAGCGTCTGTGGGTCACCGATGCAAAGGATTCCTACAATATGGAATACGGCGCATCCTGCATGGGCTATGAGATTGCCGGTGCGCTGGGCTCCAAGCTGGCTCAGCCGGACAAGGAAGTGTATGCGCTGGTGGGCGACGGCTCCTTTATGATGCTCAATTCGGAGATTCCGACCGCGATTCAGGAAAACGCCAAGATTACAGTTGTGGTATTTGATAACGCGGCGTTCGGCTGTATTAACAACCTGCAGATGGGCAATGGTGTCGGTACACTGGCGACCGAAATGCGTCACCGCAATGAGGAAACCGGCAAGCTGGATGGCAAGTACTGCTACACCGACTTTGCCAAGGTGGGCGAGGGTTACGGCATGAAGGGCTTTACCGCCAAGACGCCGGAGGAATTCCGCCAGGCAGTGCGCGCGGCGAAGCAGGAAAAGGGCTCGTGCATCATTGATGCCAAGGTGCTGCCCAAGACCATGGCAGAGGGTTATGAATCTTGGTGGCATATTGGCGTGGCTTCCACCTCGAAGTCGGCGGCGGTGCGGGAAGCCCGCAAGCGGATTGATGACCACCTGGCAGAAGCGAGAATGTACTGATATCCCGTTCTCCTATTTTTCTTCCATGGCTCTCTCACGAATTGATAGTGCATTCTCCCAATCATTTCTCTTTCATTACCACCCGCAAGGCAGCGCGTGCTGTGGCACGCGCTGTCCGACGGGACGGTCAGAGCATGGAAATAGATGAGGAACGATTCGGTACTGAATATAAATTTGGTATAATGCAGCCGCCCGTTATGAGCGGGCGGCTGTTTGCTGCCCAAAAACAGGAGAAAGGAGCAAAAAATATGAAATACACAAGCAAAGGGCCGTTTGAAAAAGGCTACAACAAGATGATCTCCGCTGTGGAAAATCCGGAGATGATGGGGATGGAATTTGGCGTGGTTAAAATGGCGGCGGGCGACGTGCTGCATTTTGACTACGCGCAGGAGGTTGTGTATGATCTGCTTTCCGGTAAAGTGACCTTTGAATGGGACGGTAAAATCGAATCGGTCGAGCGCAGTGACTGCTTCCACGAAGGTGCGGTCCTGCTGCATGTGCCGCAGAACACCAAGGTGTCTGTTTTTGCAAAGCAGGACACCGAGATTGCTGTCGTACGCACCGAGAACAAGCGCAGCTTTGCAGCCCGCTTGATGCGTCCGGAGGATTGTCTGTGCGCCAATGAGGAGCGCGGCGCAGGTCAGATGAACGAGTGCTCTACCCGTCTGGTACGCACCTTCTTTGATCGTTCCAACTGCCCGGAAACCAATTTCTTTATCGGGGAAGTGGTGCATTTTCCGGGGAAGTGGTCCTCTTATCCGCCGCACCAGCATGTAGAGCCGGAGATGTATTACTATAAATTTTTGCCGGAAAATGGCTATGGCCTTGCGGAGTACGGCGATGACGCATATAAAGTAAAAAACAACGACCTGACCGGTATGCCGTGCAATGTGACTCATTCGCAGGCGGCAGCGCCCGGCTATGCGGAGTATTATCTGTGGTGCATCCGCTTGCAGGACGACAAGAATATTGTTACCACCACGGTGAAGGAATACGAGTGGGTAACGGCACCAGACGCAAAGTACTTCCCGGATATCTGAGGAAAAGGAGGCAAATCAAATGAAAGCCTTTCAAATCATGCCTGCTGTTGCGGAATATACGGATTTTGGTACGATGGCGCAGGAATTGAACCTTGGCGCGCGCGATCTGATCCTGACCAACGAGTACATCTATAACCCGACGATCGCTGCGCTGAACCTTGGCTGCCAGACCTGCTTTCAGGAAAAATATGGCGCGGGCGAGCCGACAGACGTGATGGTGGATGCCATTTTGGACGATCTGCGCGATAAAGCGTATGACCGTATTGTTGCGGTCGGCGGCGGCACAGTCATCGATATTGCGAAAGTGCTGACCGTGGCGCGCCCGGAGGACCGTGTAGACGACCTGTATGACCGCATGGCAGACCTGCAAAAGGAGCATCCTCTCATTATCGTGCCTACGACCTGCGGCACGGGCAGCGAGGTGACCAATATCTCGATTATCAACCGCACAACCAAGGGCGTCAAAGTCGGGCTGGTGTCCCCTGCGATGTTCGCAGACGAGGCGGCTTTGGTGCCCGCGCTGCTGCAAAGTCTGCCGTATTCCGTGTTTGCCACCTCGTCAATCGACGCGATGGTGCATGCGGTGGAAAGCTATCTCAGTCCGAACGCCTGCGCGCTCAGCGAGCTGTTTTCGGAAAAGGCGTTGCAGCTGATCCTGCGCGGCTGGAAGCAGGCAGTTGCATCCGGACGTAAGGACGGCTGGAAGCAGTACGCACTGGAATTTTTGCGCGCGTCCAACTTTGCGGGTATCGCGTTTGGCCATGCAGGCTGCGCAGCGGTGCATGCGATGGCCTATCCGCTCGGCGGCGTGCACCATATTCCGCACGGACAGGCAAATCAGCTGATGTTTGCCGATGTTATGCGCAAATATCAGGAGAAAAAGCCAATCGGCAAGCTCAACCAGCTTGAGGAGATCCTGTCTAAGGAATTGGAAGTCGAGCCGGTATTTGCTCTGGAAAAGCTGTACGCGCTGATGGATGAGGTGCTGAAAAAGGACCCGCTGCGCGAGCACGGTGTGACTGCGGAAGAGCTGCCGGACTTTGCGCGCAATGTCATTGAAACACAGCAGCGCCTGCTGGGCAACAACTATGTGGAGCTGACCGAGAACGATATCCTTTCGATCTACCGCGCGGCGTTTTAAGCGGGGAGGACAGGAATGGATTGGAGAAGTTATTATAAGGAACATACAATGACGCCGGAGCAGGCGGTCGGTATGATCCATGACGGCGACCGCGTGGTGTTTGGCCATGCGGTGGGTGAGCCGATCATCTTCCAGCGCACAATGGCGAACATGGCGGAGCAGTTTCATAATGTGGAAGTCGCGCACATGGTGTATCTCGGCTCGGGCGATTATTTGCAGCCCGGCATGGAAAGCCATTTCCGTCATAATGCCCTGTTTGTGGGCGGCGCGGCGCGCAAGCCGATTGCAGAGCACCGCGCGGACTATACGCCGGTATTCTTTTCGGACGTACCGCGTATGTTCCGGGATGGGACGTTGCCGGTGGACGTGTTCGCGTTCACCTGCTCGCCGCCGGACGAGCGCGGATATGTGTCGCTCGGTCTATCCTGCGACTATGGTGCACAGGCGGTCAAGTCTGCCAAAACGGTCATTGCAGAGGTTAATCCGAATATGCCGCGCACCTATGGTGAGAGCTTTGTGCATGTGTCCGAAATTGATGGGTTTCTGTGTTCATGGGAGCCGCTGCCCGAATCCGCTCCGGCGAAAATCTCGGAGGAGGATCGCCAGATTGGCAAGTATATCGCGGATCTGGTGCGGGACGGCGACTGCCTGCAGCTTGGTATCGGCGCGCTGCCGGATGCAGTGTGCTCGTTCCTCGGGGACAAAAAGGACCTCGGCCTGCACACCGAAATGATCTCGGACGGTGTGCTGCCGCTGCTGGAAAGCGGTGTCATCAATGGCAAGCGCAAGCAGCGTGATGTGGAAAAGGTGTGCGTCACCTTTTTAATGGGTACACGCCGACTGTATGATTATGTGGACAACAACCCGATGATCCGCATGCTGCCGGTAGATGTGTGCAACAATCCGGCCATCATCTCACAGAATGATAACGTGGTATCCATCAATTCGTGCGTTGAAGTGGATCTGCAGGGGCAGGTATGCGCGGAAGCGATCGGCTTGCGGCAGATCTCGGGTATCGGCGGACAGATGGATTTTGTGCGCGGCGCGAACCTGTCCAAGGGCGGACGCTCGATCATTGCGCTGCATTCGACGACCAAGAATGAATCGGCGTCCAAGATCGTCACTACGTTAACGACTGGCGCGCCGGTCACGACCAGCCGCTGCGATGTCAACTACATCGTGACCGAATACGGTGTCGCGCAGCTTCGTGGACAGACATTGCGCGAGCGTGCCAAGCGTCTGATTGCAATTGCGCATCCCAAGTTCCGCGCAGAACTGGCGGAGGAGTATGCGCAGCGTTTTGGAGAAAAACTGACGGTTTAACCGGAAAGAAGGATATGCAATTATGATGACAAAAGAACAATACATTGCGTCGCTACGGACGCTGCATCTTAATCTGTACCGCTTCGGGGAAAAGGTAGAAAACGTGGTGGATGATCCGATCGTCCGTCCGTCGCTCAATTCCTTTGCCGCGACTTATGAACTGGCGGAGGACCCGCAGCATGATGACCTGATGACAGCCACCTCCAATCTCACAGGCAAAAAGATCAACCGATTCACGCACCTGCATCAGTCTGCAGATGATCTGATTCGCAAGGTTAAGATGCAGCGCCTGCTGGGTCAAAAGACGGCGGCATGCTTCCAACGCTGCGTGGGTTTGGACGCGGCAAACGCTGTTTACTCCACGACGTATGAAACCGATGAGACTTGCAGCACCAAGTACCACGAGAATTTCAAGAAGTTTTGGACGGATGTGCAGGAAAACGACTGGGCGGTCGATGGTGCGATGACCGACGTCAAGGGCGACCGCGGGCTGTCTCCGTCCCAGCAGGCGGACCCCGATCTGTTCCTGCATGTGGTAGAACGCACGCCAGATGGCGTGTATGTCACGGGCGCCAAGGCGCACCAGACCGGTTATCTGAACAGCCATTATGTGCTGGTGATGCCGACGATCTCGATGCGCAAAGGCGACGAGGATTATGCGATTTCGTTTGCCTGCCCGACTGACGCGGAGGGTATCACGCTGATTCTCGGTCGTCAGTCCTGCGACACCCGCAAGACCGAGGAATACAACGACATTGATGTGGGTAATAAAGTGTACGGCGGCCATGAAGTGCTGGTCATCTTTGACCGCGTGTTTATCCCGAACGAGATGATCTTCCTCAACGGCGAGGTGGAGTTTGCCGGAATGATGGTGGAGCGCTTCGCGGGATATCATCGTCAGAGCTACGGCGGCTGCAAGGTTGGCGTGGGCGACGTGCTGATTGGCGCGACTGCGCTTGCCACCGAAATGGCGGGCTGTGCGAAGGCAAGCCACGTCAAGGACAAGATCATCGAGATGACGCATCTGAACGAAACACTGTACTGCTGTGGTATTGCGTGCTCATCTCAAGGCACCAAGACCAAGAGCGGCAACTACCTGATCGATCTGCTGCTGGCGAATGTCTGCAAGCAGAACGTCACGCGCTTCCCGTATGAGATCGCGCGGCTCGCGCAGGACCTTGCGGGCGGTATCATGGTGACCCAGCCGTCTGAGGCGGATTACCGCAACCCGGCAACGCATGACTACATTGAGAAGTATCTCAAGGGTGTGGCTTCCGTTCCGACCGAGGATCGTATGCGCGTGCTGCGTTTGATTGAGAACATGACGATGGGCACAGCTGCTGTCGGCTATCTGCCCGAGTCCATGCACGGTGCCGGCTCGCCGCAGGCACAGCGCATCATGATTGCGCGGCAGTCCAATCTGGAGCAGAAGAAAAAGCTTGCCAAAGAGATCGCGCGTATTCAATAAACCAAAGGACAAGCGCCCGTCCGAAGGCATCGGGCGGGCGCTTGTTAGCATCACTAAAGGAGGAAATTATGGATCAGCAGAAATTGCATGAGCTTCGCGTATTCGCGGCGGAAATCCGTCTGGAAACATTGAAAATTATCGGCTCGCGTGGTTTTGGCCATGTCGGCGGCTCGATGTCCATGGCCGACACAATGGCGGTTCTGTACGGCGCGGTGATGAATATTGACCCGAAAAACCCGCGCTGGGAGGGTCGGGATTGGTTTGTGCTCTCCAAGGGCCACGGCGGACCGGTCATGTATGCAACATTGGGCCTGAAGGGTTATTATCCAATCGAGAATGCTTATACGCTCAATCAGCCGGGCACGGACTTTCCGTCCCATACCGACCGCAATAAGACAGTCGGCGTTGATTTGACGACCGGATCGCTTGGTCAGGGTATGAGTGAGGCGGTTGGTGCGGCGCTGGGCAGCCGCGTGCAGGGTCGTGACAATCATGTGTTTGTGGCAATTGGTGACGGCGAAGCGGATGAGGGTCAGATATGGGAGGGCGCGCAGTTTGCCGCGCATTACCAGTTAGATAACCTGATCTGTCTGGTGGATGACAACAAACGGCAGTTGGACGGCGCGGTGGCGGACGTGATGAGCCACGGAAAGGGTATTGGTGCCAAATTTGATGCGTTTGGCTGGAACGTCATCAATGTTGCGGATGGCAATGACATTGAGCAGATTTATGATGCGCTGCAGCAGGCCTGCGCCTGCAAGGGCAAGCCGAGTTGCCTGATCCTGAATACGGTCAAGGGCAAGGGCGCGACTTTTGCCGAGCCTTCGGGCGCGCACTCCTCGCAGCCGACGCAGGAGCAGTGGGACGAGGCGATTGCCGCAGCGGAAGCAGCGCTGGAAGCGGTAAAGAACGAACAGTAAGGGAGGGGAAAACGATGAGCGTAACATTGATTGGCAAACATGAGAAGGACAGCCGCGCGAACCGCGACGGCTATGTGGAAGCCATGCTGGAGATGATGGCGGAAAACAAAAAGCTGGTGCATATCGACTGCGATCTGATGGGCTGCATCAACACCGGAAAGCTGCTAAAGGCATTCCCCAAGCGGACTTTTAACGCAGGCATTGCGGAGCAGAACGCGATGGGCGTTGCTGCGGGCATGGCAGCGACCGGTCTAACGGCCTTTGTACATTCGTTCGGCTGCTTTGCCTCCCGCCGTATGTTCGATCAGGCATTTTTGGCGGCGGGCTATTCCGAACTGCCGGTGCATGTCATCGGCTCCGACCCCGGCGTAACGGCGGCATTCAATGGCGCAACCCACATGCCGTTTGAGGACTGCGCCCTGTATATGACTATCCCGAACGCGGTCGTTATTGACTCGTGCGACATTGCGCAGACCAAATCGCTGACCAAGAAGCTGGCGGCGGATAACCGCCCGTCCTATATGCGTCTGATTCGCAAGACGTTCACCACTGTGTATGCAGACGGATCAGAGTTTGAGATTGGCAAGGGCGTTACCCTGCGCGACGGCAAGGACGTGACGATCATTGCGTCCGGCATTCTGCTGGACGAGGCGCTCAAGGCACAGGAGCAGCTGGCACAGCAAGATATCTCCGCGCGTGTAATCGATATGCACACATGGAAACCGCTGGATGACGAACTGGTTCTAAAAGCAGCTGCCGAAACAGGCTGCATTGTGACCGCGGAAAACCATCAGGTTTCGTGCGGTTTAGGCTCAGCTGTGGCTAATTTGCTTGCGGCAAAGTGCCCGATACCGCTCGAGCGTGTTGGTATCCAGAACCGTTTCGGCCAGGTTGGCCCGCAGGATTTCCTAATGCAGCAGTACAAACTTACGGCTGCGGATATTGTGGCTGCGGCTTGTCAGGCGATAGCAAGAAAACAGTAACATAACAAAACAAAGGCTGCCTGTGGGCAGCCTTTGTTTTGTGGAAAAGCAGGTTTTAGTTTGCTGCTTCACTCGCGGGAAAATCGAGCGGCAGGGGAGCGGGACGCTCAAAGGTGGTTTCCGGTTCGCAGAAGATGTGTTCATGCGCAGACTTGAGGATACATTCCATCACTTCCAGCGAATGTAGCGCCATATCGCCCGAGGCGCGCGGCGTGCGGTGCTGCGCAAGAGCATAGACCATATCCACCAGACCGATGCCGCGCGGGTTTTCCGCATGGCTGACCGAGTTGAACGGATGCTTGTTAGGGACGACGGTCCACGAGGTGTTTACGTGCGCGGGATTGCGGTCGGGGGCTGCCCAGCGGTATTCTGCGGGGGTGCGCAGCAGCGTGTCGCCGCCGAACAGGTTGGGGCCGGAAATCGGGTCCTTTTCGTCGATCAGCACGGTGCCTTCCGTGCCGTACAGCTCCATGCGCGGCATTTCGGAATCCCATACGTCAAAGCTGCAGGTCAGCGTGACGATCGAACCGCAGGCAAATTCCAGAATGGCGTTGATGTGGGTATCCACATCAACGGGCAGCACTTGTCCCTTGCTGGGACCGGACGGGACTGTGCGGGTGTCGGCGGCCTTGGTGGCCATCGCACAGACGCGCCGCACCGGACCGAGCAGGCTGAGCAGCGCGGTCATGTAGTACGGCCCCATGTCATACAGCGGGCCTGCGCCGGGCTGATAGAAAAAGGCGGGTGCAGGGTGGTGAAATTCGTGCCCGTGTCCAATGAAGTAGGCGCCGCCACCGGTGATACGGCCGAGCTTGCCGCTGTCGATCAGCTCACGGATGGTCTGCAGGCGGCCGCCTAAAAAGGTATCCGGTGCGCAGCCGATCAGCAGCCCCTTTTCCTTTGCCAGCGTGACCAGCTCCTTGCCTTCTGCATAGGTCATGGCGAGTGGCTTTTCGGTATAGACATGCTTGCCGGCCTTGAGCGCTGCAAGGTTGTATTCATAGTGCGCCTGCGGCGTGGTCAGGTTGAGGATCAGGTCGACTTCCGGATCGGCAATGACTTCTGCGCCCGAGGCATACGCCTTGGGGATGCCATGCTGCGCGGCCTTGCGCTGCGCTTTTTCCAGTCCGCGGGAGGCGCATGCAATCACCTCGACCGCATCATATTTTTTCAGATTGTTCAAATAAACATCGCTGATATCGCCAATACCGATGACGCCAACACGAATTTTTTTCATATAAATGCAGCTCCTTTTTATCGCATAAAATTATTTGTGCATAATTGGATTGTAGCACGTCCGGTTGGAATGTCAATTCCGGAATCTGTTGTGTGCCTTATGGGGACGCAAACGCGGTGCAGCCGGACAGGACTGTACCGCGTTTATCGCTATTATTGCATTTCGGAAACCTTAACCCAGCGGCCTTCGCGCGCGGAGGTCGCCATCGCTTCGAGAATCGTATCGACATAGTGACCATAAGCGATGTCAATTTTCACCTTGCGGTCTTCCGTGATGGCGGTCAGGATATCATGCGCCTGAATCGACATGATTTCGTTGTACGCAATGCCTTGCTCATCCGTGCCGCAGAAGTTAGCATAATCGCCGTTGCGCGTGTTGCCCTTAATGATTTTGTAGCCGCGTTCCTTGGGATCGCAGTCATTGGAGTAGTACAGCAGTTCGTTGATGCGCGTCATCTCAAACTTGACCGAGCCCTTGCTGCCCTGAATCTCGTAAGCAAGGCTGACCGGACGCGCAACCGAGACACGGCTGGAGGACATCGAACCGATGCGTCCGTCCTCATACTTGACGATCACATAGATCTGGTCGTCCGTATCAATGTCCAGCGTTTTGGACGGATCGCGTGCGTCCGGGCGCTGCTTGTACGGGGTATCCCAAGACGCAAACACCTCGACGATCTTCTTGCCGACGATCATGTCGGACAGGCTGACCACATGCGCGGTCAGGTCGCCCAGCGCGCCGGTACCTGCAGTTGCAGCAAGCTGGCGCCAGGTTGCCGGAGTGTTCGGGTCTGCGCAGTAGGAGCAGTCGAATTCGCCGCGGAAGGTGACAAAATCGCCCAGCTTGCCGGAATCCATCAATTCCTTTGCCAGCACATTGGCCGGGCATTTGGTGTAGATGAAGTCGACCAGACTCTTGACGCCTGCTTTTTCAATCGCGTCTACCATCGCCTTGCCCTCGGCCAGCGTGTTGGCCATTGGCTTTTCGCACAGGATATGCTTGCCTGCCTCAGCAGCAGCGATCGCGATTTCCGCATGGGTGAAATTGGGCGTTGCGATGATGACCAGTTCTACTTCCGGATCGCTGATGACGTCATGCCAGTCGATGGAGACTTTCTTATAGCCGAAGCGCTCCGCGGCCAGCTTGGCTGCCGCTTCGTTGACATCTGCGACATGCTCAAATACCGGTTCCACATCATGATAGGCCTGACGAACGTTGTTTAAGCCAATGGAATGGAAGCTGCCCATCCAGTTCGCGCCAATCAGACCGACTTTTACCTGTTTCATATGTTTTTATCCTTTCAAAATCAATTTTAATGGTAGGGGGTGCTGGGATATTAGCCCAGCAGAGCGTTCAGATAATCCAGACGCTCCTGCGCGGTGTCCTTATCGATTACGGTTGCGTCAACGGAGATGTTCTCTTCCACGTCCTCGTTGTTGA
Source organism: uncultured Agathobaculum sp. (assembly GCF_944380975.1). Lineage (GTDB taxonomy): Bacteria > Bacillota > Clostridia > Oscillospirales > Butyricicoccaceae > Agathobaculum. The sequence goes on from NZ_CALWJK010000023.1 coordinate 29,496, forward strand.
TCGCCTGAACCGCAGCTTCTACCGATTTGTAGCCCAGATCATAGCAGTCGTAAGCAACGGAAAGGGTCTCTTCGCCTACCAGAATGGACTCACACGCTGAGCTGATGCCGTCAAACCCAAGGAAAATCGTGTTTGCATATGCAGCATGTCCGCTGGCGGTGCGGGCAGCAGCCATTGCCATATCGTCGTTATTGCAGGCAATAATCGCAACGCCTTCAGGATGGTTCTGCATAATCGCTTCCATCGAGTTTGCAGCCTTGTCTGCGACTGCATCAGCATATTGGATTTCGGTTTCGAGGAAGTCGCCGCCAGCGTCTTCAATGCCTTCCTGATAGCCGGTCAGGCGTGCGGTTGCGGTATTGTCACCCTGTACGCCGGAGATGGCGATCGCGGTGATGTTCTCCCAACCGGCCTGCTCAGCAGCGATTACGGCAGCTTCTGCGCCGAGCTTCGCTGCGGCCTCCTGGTCGATGCCGACAAAGGAGACAATCTCAGGGGCGTCAATTCGGGTATCTAAGTTGATGATAGGGATATCCTGACCGGAAATCAGTGTTTTGACCAGATCTGCCTGTAGAGGCGCGATGACTATTGCGTCATAAGTGCCGGAGTGCAGATCGGTTTCGATCATATTCTGTTGTTCATCGTATGCGGTTTCGGAGCTGGGTCCCTTTACATCCACATTAACCTCGGGGTGGTCAGTCTCATACGCCTCGGCACCGGCAACGACATACTGCCAGTATTCCGAAGCGGTCGTTTTGAGGATGACACTAACCGAGCAAGTGGTATCCGCGGTAGTGCCAGATGTGGTGTCATCGGTGTTGGTGGTGTTACTGCCACATGCAGTGATGCTCATCATCAGTGCGCTTGCCATCAGTGCGGCCAATAATATCTTCTTCATTCCTTTTTCTCCTTTTCCGTATGGTGGGGCACTTGGTGGTTTGTGCTTTTGCAGAATAAGATCATATCGGAATTGCGAGAGTTAAGAGTTAAATCTTATATCCAATCCCTTTGAGAAAGTCTACGCTGGCCTTGACGTTTGCAAGGCTGTTCTCGACGTTGCGCGGATCACATTCCTGCTCGATGGTGATGTAGCCGTTGTAGCCGATCTCGTCCAGCACATCGGCAACCGCCTTGTAGTCGATCATGCCCTGACCGATAGGGCACATCGAGCCCTTGGCACAGCCCTCAAAGAAACGGATATGTTCGTGCATAACTTCGTCATATACCTTGGGGTCAATGTCCTTGAAGTGCACATAGTCCAGACGGTCCTTGTACTTGCGCAACCATGCAACCGGGTCCATGCCTGCGTATTGCAGATGGCCGGTATCCAGCACGAAGCCTGCCAGATCATTGGGGATCTCTTCCGCCAGACGGTCGATCTCGTCACCGAACTCAATGTAGCCGCCGCAGTGCGGATGCAGGACCGGACGTACACCGTAGCTGTTGGCGCGCTCGCACAGTCCTTTGAAGTGGCTGACCAACTTGCCCCAGCCGGCTTCGTCCAAGCGGGGGGCGCGGTCGGAATGGCCTGCCGCGTAGTCACGCTCATCGTGGCCCCAGTCCATCACGGTCATATAGGGGGTTGGCCAGCGCTGGCCGTCTTCCCGGGGGAGGGGCGGCAGCTTGGTAATCAGCTGGCAGATGCCGTCGACTTGATGCAGTAGCTTTTCATAGTTGTCGTCACTGAGGACATCGTCGAAGATCGTACCCGCGACAATCGACAGCTGGTTCTTGTTTAGTTCTTCGGTCACACCCTCGATGTCGTCGGTTGGAATCCAGCCATTCGGCCCCAATTCAATCGCGCTGTAACCGGCTTCGTGCGCTTCGCGCAGCACGCGCTGCCATGTCGGCAGATACGGATTGTTGATGTCGTCAACGCCCCAGCAGCAGGGGGCGCCGCAAATATGAATACCCATATTCGTTACTCCTTTACCAGTGTTTATGTGTGCGGATTGACAATTTTCCTTGGTGTATCCATTATTGCGCATCCGTCCGTTTTTTGCTTCTACAAAACAGCGGGATTCTTTATAAAAGTTCACAAATATTTCAGCGGAGAGAAAGTGTGGCAAATTGGGAAAACGATATACTTCTGATTAGGATTGGCTGCTGTCGGCTGCATTGGTTCAAAATAGTCTTTAGATGGGATGCAGCGCCTGATTGTGCGATTTTACAGCAGGAAATTGTATATTTCTGCTTTGAGTGGGATAGAAACACCGGGGTGCTGCCTATTGACAACACCCCGGCTGGTTAGTTGAGTCTGCTTGTTGTGTTTTGCGATAATTTTTACGAAACTGTCCAGGAGAGATGCCAACATATTTGCTGAACAGTTTGTTGAAATGGCTTTGTGCATCGAATCCAACCATTTGCGCAATTTGCGAAATGGGATAATCGGTAGAAATTAAAAGAGTTTGCGCTTCCCCAATTTTTTTGCGCAGCGCATATTGCATGGGAGGGTAGCCAAGCATGTCTTTAAATACATGCGAGATATAGGATTCGCTCATGCCTAATGCGGTGCTAATTTGCTTCATGGTAAGTGGTTCCAGATAATGTGTATCGATGTAGTTTTGAATTTTATAACCCAAGTAGTAATTGGGGTGTGGTTCCTGCGGCCGCTGTTCCGTGTGAATGACACGCCAGATGATTTCAAGAAGTGCCTGTGTTTCGTAATGGATCATGTATTGTGACCACACAGATGGGTGCTCAAAATGCGAAAGCATGCTTTCGCACAGAGAGATTACATCCTCAAAACCCTGTGGTATATGAAACACGGGATTGATATTGGCCGGAATCAGCGCATTGGCGCACAAATGTGGTATTTTGAGATTGCCAACGGCAAAAAAGTAGTTTCCGATCTGTGCGTTGGCACTGGAAAGCTCATCGTGCACAACGCCGGCGTTGTAGATGATAACATCGCCCGGACGGATCAACTGCCGCTGGTCACCGATGAGGTATTCACTGGTTCCGCTGTAAATGATGCTGATTTCCACATGTTCTGCATGGGAATGTAAGATGCGAGGATAACTGCTGATTTCAGGCAGTACCTTTCCCATATAGTAGAGTTGCGGCAGATGTTCAGAATAGAAAATGGGAGATACCTGCTTTTTCATAAAGTGCTGAAGCATGAGTCGTTCCTTTCCCAATGGTGAAGATATGGTCTCTGATTTCTCATTATAAGGTTTTTGTAAACTATATCTTTCAATATCTTGCGAAAGTATGTGGATATTCTTGCGATTGACACAAAATTTCGGTATGATAATCCTATCAGTACCAAGGAGGGTGTGCCATGCCAAATAGTGCCGTTTTGGAAGGGCAATTTGTTCACCTCCACTTTGTCGATGAAAAATATCACGAGCAACATTCGCAGCTGCTACATAAGCATGATGACGCGCTCGAACTGTTCTATGTGATGAAAGGGGAAGGGCAATATATTGTCGCGGGGAAGAAATACTTTGTACAGTCCGGCAATCTGGTGATTTGCAATGCAGGAATCATGCACGGGGAAGAACCGTTTCGCCGGCACAATATGGAAAGCTACTGCTGTGTTTTGCAAGGGGTTTCGCTGCAAGGGCTGGCCTCTAATACATTGAGCAAACCGGAGCAAAATCCGGTTTTGTATTTTTCGGATGACCGGGCCGCAGTGGAGCATATTCTGCTTGCGCTTTATATGTTGGATCGGCAGGATATAGATCATAAAACAGCATTGGGACAGCTGGCAAACGCTTTGCTGAGCATTGTATATGATAAATTGCATCGAAGACAGCAACCCAACATGATCGCAGACAAGAATACAGAGGAATTCATTCAGAATATCATGCAGTATCTGGATACGCACTATATTGAACCGCTGCAGCTGCATGAGCTGGGAACGCGGTTTCATATCAGTCCGTTTTACCTTGCGCATATATTTAAAGCGGAAACCGGTATCTCCATGATGAAATATGTCATGGGACCTGTTGACCAAAAGAAATCTGGGCTGAAAGTTGATATTTTCAGCCCAGATTTTTAGCATATATGATGTAAAAA
>NZ_CALWJK010000024.1 GCF_944380975.1 uncultured Agathobaculum sp.
TCGAGGTCGAACTCGCGCTCGAGGCGCTCCTGAATGACCTCCATGTGCAGCATGCCGAGGAAGCCGCAGCGGAAGCCAAAGCCCAGTGCCACTGAACTTTCCGGTTCAAACGACAGCGCCGCGTCATTGAGCTGCAATTTCTCCAGCGCATCACGCAGATCGGGGTATTTGGAACCATCCTCGGTGTAGATACCACAGAACACCATCGGCCGCGCGGGACGATAACCCGGCAGGGCTTCCGCCGTCGGGCGGTCGGCCTCGGTAACCGTGTCGCCTACGCGGGTATCGGACACGGTCTTGATGGACGCGGTGAAGTAACCAACCTCACCTGCACACAGCTCCTGCTGCGGGGACAGGCCAAGTGGCAGCAGATGACCACATTCGAGCACCTGAAACACCGCGCCGGTCGCCATCATTTTGACCTTCATGCCCGGACGGATCGTGCCGTCCATCAAGCGCATATAAACGATAACGCCCTTATAGGGGTCATACTGGCTGTCAAAAATCAGCGCGCGCAGCGGCGCATCCGGGTCGCCCGTCGGCGCAGGGATGTCGGACACGATGCGCTCGAGCACCGCATGAATGTTGAGGTTCATTTTCGCGGAGATTTCCGGGCTGTCCTCCGCCGGAATGCCGATGATATCCTCGATCTCCTTTTTGACGCGCGGCGCGTCTGCTGCAGGCAGGTCGATCTTGTTGATAACCGGCACGACCTCAAGCCCTGCGTCGATCGCCAGATAGGTGTTGCCCAGCGTCTGCGCCTCAATGCCCTGCGCCGCATCCACGACCAACAGCGCACCCTCGCACGCAGCCAGCGAGCGGGATACCTCATAGTTGAAGTCAACATGGCCCGGCGTGTCAATCAGGTTCATCTCATAGGTTTTGCCGTCGTCCGCCTCATATTCCATGCGCACCGCACGCGCCTTGATCGTGATGCCGCGTTCGCGCTCCAGATCCATATTGTCGAGTAACTGTTCCTCCATCTCGCGCTGGGACACTGCCTTGCACTGTTCCAGCAGGCGGTCAGCCAGCGTGGACTTGCCGTGGTCGATATGCGCAATAATGGAGAAATTACGAATTTGCTCGCGATTTTTCACCCCGAAAGCTCCTTATCTGTTCCATAATAGCAATATGAAAATATTATAACACGTTCCCGTCCGTCTCACAAGCGTTCTTTTCCGGTTTACCCTCTCCCCTGCCCTTGTTCTGTTTTTTGCACAAATTTTATTTGGTTTTGCTTCGGATTTGATGTGACTGCGCTATGATAGTACCGTCATCAAGCCATCTTCTTTTCTCTTTTCTTATACTCTTCCCAAATGCGGAGGCGGCCAAGGCCGCCTCTGCATATTTTTTCACAAAGTACTTGCATTCTCCTTCAGACGGGTATATACTGTGTTCAGCAAAGCAGTAGACTGCTGTGCTAAAACCGAATATCAGGATTCTTCAGGGCAGGGTGCAATTCCCTACCGGCGGTATAGCCCGCGAGCGGACGCTTTTTTCGAGCGAATGCATGATTCGGTGAAACTCCGAGGCCGACAGTATAGTCTGGATGAAAGAAGAATGTGCGGAAAACGGATCGACTTCCGTTTCCGTTTGTTTGCTGTTCTGAAACGCATGATTGTGTTTCAGATTTTTTATTTTCTGCGTCTATACGCCCCGAAGCATCCGCTTTCGGGGCGTTTTTTATCTTACAGCCTCAGAAAGGCTGTTCTGAAGAGGTGATCCGGTTGCAAAACCAAACGGAAACTTATATGCGCCGCGCCCTTGCGCTGGCTGCACGCGGTGCGGGGCATGTCAGCCCCAACCCGATGGTCGGCTGCGTGATCGTCAAGGACGGACGCATCATCGGTGAGGGCTGGCACGAATACTGCGGCGGCCTACATGCCGAGCGAAACGCGCTGAAAAACTGCGCGGAAGACCCCGCGGGCGCAGATTTATACGTCACGCTCGAGCCGTGCTGCCATTGGGGGCGCACCCCGCCCTGCACAGATGCCATTATCGAACACCACATCGGACGCGTGTTCGTTGGCTGTCTGGACGCGAACCCACTGGTCGCGGGCAAAGGCGCGGAAATCCTGCGGAGCGCGAGCATCCCGGTCGAAACCGGCATCTGTGAAGACGAGTGCCGCCGGCTCAACGAGGTATTCTTCCACTACATCACAAACAGAACACCCTATGTTGTACTCAAATATGCCATGACGCTGGACGGCAAGATTGCCGCCGCGTCCGGAGACAGCCGCTGGGTGACAGGCGAAGCCGCCCGCCGTCATGTGCACGAAACGCGCGCGCACCTGTCCGGCATCATGGTCGGCGTGGGTACTGTGCTGGCCGACGATCCGCTGCTCACCTGCCGTATTGAAGGCGGACGCAACCCGTACCGCATCGTTTGCGACAGCCACGCGCGCACACCTCTGGACTGTCAACTCATCCTCACCGCGCAGGAAATCGACACCGTCATCGCCGTGACCGAATGGAACGAGCGTGCTGCGGCACTCAAAAAAGCGGGCGCGCATCTGGTATTGTGCCAATCACAAAACGGCAAGGTGGACTTAAATGACCTGATGCATCAACTTGGCGCGCACGGACTGGACAGTATTCTGCTCGAAGGCGGCGCGGCACTGGCATTCGCGGCACTTGAAACAGGCATTGTACATAAGGTGCAGGCGTACATCGCACCCAAGCTGATTGGCGGCAGCACCGCTAAAACACCGCTCGGCGGCGCGGGCTTTACCCGCATAGCAGATGCGGCAACGTTGAAAAATGTTACTGTTACGCCACTGGGCGAGGATTTTCTCATCGAGGGGGTGCTGTGAAATGTTTACCGGCATCATTGAAGAGATCGGCACCGTGCGCCGCATCGAACGCGGCGCGGCGGGTGCACGGCTGACGATCGGCGCGAAAACCGTGCTGGAAGGCACCAAACTCGGCGACAGCATTGCAACCAACGGTGTATGTCTGACCGTTGTTTCCATGACAGCAGACAGTTTCTCGGCCGACGTCATGGCGGAATCGCTGCGACGCTCGAGTTTGGGCGCACTGCAAAGCGGCTCTCCGGTCAATCTCGAGCGCGCCATGCCTGCAAACGGCCGATTCGGCGGTCATATTGTTTCCGGTCACATAGACGGCACAGGCACGGTTTCATCCCAAAAGCGCGAGGACAACGCGGTCTGGGTGACCGTGCGCACCCCTGCTTCCCTGCTGCGGTACATCGTGGAGAAAGGCTCGATCGCCATTGACGGCGTCAGCCTAACGGTCGCGGCGGTGGACGAAACCAGCTTTGCCGTTTCGATCATCCCGCACACGGGTGCGCAGACCATCCTGCTCGGCAAAAAGCCGGGCGAGACAGTCAATCTGGAATGCGACGTAATCGGAAAATATGTTGAAAAGCTGCTTACGCCGTATGCAGCTGCTGAAAAACCAACCACAAGCGGCATCACCATGGAATTTTTAGCCCAAAACGGGTTTTAAGAACAAAGGAGGACAAACCGATATGGAACAGCAATACTGCACGGTCGAAGAGGCGCTGGAGGAGCTGCGCGCCGGCCACATCATCGTTACAATCGACGACCCCGACCGTGAAAACGAAGGCGATATGATTTGCGCCGCCCAGTTCGCCACGACTGAAAATGTCAACTTTATGGCAGTCCATGCCAAGGGGCTGATTTGCACGCCGATGAGCGAAGCGGTCGCCCAGCGGCTCGGCCTTGAGCAGATGGTCAAGGTCAACACCGACAACCATCAGACCGCATTCACGGTGTCGGTCGACCACGTCAATACCACCACCGGCATTTCTGCCGAGGAGCGCGGCTACACCTGCCGCATGTGCGCTGACCCGAACACCAAGCCCACCGATCTGCGCCGCCCCGGCCATGTGTTCCCGCTGATTGCACGCCGCGGCGGCGTGCTCACCCGCAACGGTCACACCGAGGCGACCGTTGACCTGTGCCGCCTAGCCGGACTGGAAGAGTGTGGTCTGTGCTGCGAGATCATGCGCGACGACGGCACGATGATGCGCACGACCGAGCTGCTCGAACACGCCAAAGAGTGGGGCCTAAAAGCGATCACGATCAAAGATTTACAGGACTACTGCCGCCGCCATGACAAACACGTTGTGCGCGAGGCATGCGCCAAGCTGCCCACCCGCTTTGGTGAATTCCAAATCTACGGCTACATCAACGACCTGACTAGCGAACATCATGTCGCACTGGTCAAAGGCGATATTGGAGACGGCAAAAACCTGCTGTGCCGCGTACATTCCGAATGTCTGACCGGCGACGTATTCGGTTCGCGCCGCTGCGACTGCGGCCAGCAGCTCGCAGCCGCCATGCAGCAGATCGAGCGTGAAGGCCGCGGCGTGCTGCTTTACATGCGGCAGGAAGGCCGCGGTATTGGTCTGATTAACAAGCTCAAAGCATATGAGTTGCAGGAACAAGGCTTGGATACGGTTGAAGCCAACGTCAAGCTGGGCTTTGCCCCCGACCTTCGCGAATACTGGATCGGCGCACAGATTTTGCAGGACCTCGGCGCAAAGGAGCTGCGCCTTTTGACCAATAATCCGGAAAAAATTTATGGTTTGGACGGCTTCGGTGTGGAAATCGTCGAGCGCGTTCCGATCGAGATCGCGCCGCAGGAGGATGATGCCTTTTATCTGCGCACCAAGCAGATCAAAATGGGCCATCTGTTCAAGCATGTACTGTAAACAAATCTATCAACATGGGAGGAACATAAAATGAAAGTACTCGAAGGAAAACTGGTTGCCGGTCAGGGGAAATTTGCCATCGTTGCGTCGCGCTTTAATGAGTTCATCGTTTCCAAGCTGATCTCGGGTGCAGAGGACACACTCGTGCGCCACGGTGTCGACACGGACGATATCACGCTCGTCTGGGTGCCGGGCGCGTTTGAGATCCCGCTTGCAGCGCTCAAGCTCGCGCAGTCGGGCAAGTATTGCGCCGTTCTCTGCCTCGGTGCGGTGATCCGCGGCTCGACCTCGCACTATGACTATGTCTGCAATGAGGTTTCCAAGGGCGTGGCGCAGGTCAACCTGCAAACCGGCGTGCCGACTACGTTCGGCGTGCTGACCACGGAGAACATTGAACAGGCCATCGAGCGCGCCGGCACCAAGGCGGGCAACAAGGGTGCGGATGCTGCCCTTGCTGCGCTTGAGCTTGCCAATTTGATGCCGCAGCTTTAAGCACTGCATCATCCAAAAGACTACAAAAGGACTTGCCGCCTGCAAACCGCAGACGGCAAGTCCTTTGTCTGTTATACGCAATAAAATAGATTAGTTCAAAACAATCGCATTGACCGCCTCAATCAGATGGACCGTCAGGCTGATTTCCTCCTTCTGATCGGGCTGCTCATCGGTAAAGCTGTTTGCGCGCAGCGCTGTCAGCGCATCCCGGAAGGATGTGATGTCGATCTCTTCGTCCTCATACGCATAGGTTCGATCATCCGCATCACCGTCTGTCGTAATGGTATAGGTTTCACCCTCCAGCGTAATATCTATCTGGTTGATGTCGTTAAAGTCCGCAGACAGCACTTCCTGATGCCGCAGGTCGTTATAGGTCGCTGCAATCAGTGCATAGTATTCCTCTTGGGTGATCTTATACAGGATCGGGGACTCTCCCACACGGGCATAAGCGATGATTTCTTCGTCCTCGTCTGTATCGCCCTCCTGCACCTTTTCCCGCTGCCCCGGGTCTCGGCTGATGTGCAGCACGAAGCTGTTCTGGGTTTGGTTCCCGTCGTCATCCTCTTCGGTGTAATCCAGCTGCACCGTCAGTTCAGGATCATCCAGACCATTTGCCCGATCAGCCGTTTCATCTGTTCGGACATCGTCTGGATGCTGTGCAGAAACGTTTCCCGCTTACCTGCGTCATACGTCGGGTTTTGCAGCAGTTCTGTATTGGTCATGATCACAGTCAGCGGGGTTTTCAGCTCATGCGATGCCGCCGCGACAAATTGGCGCTGCTGTTTCCATGCCTGCTCCACCGGACGCACTGCCCACTTGGACAGCAATATACTAACCCATAAAAAAAGCAAAAAGCCAACTACACCAATGATGCAGCAGGTTTTGACCAGACCATTCAGCGTGGCACGTTCACTCGAAATATCCGCAAACACCAGACATTGGCTAAGCGGCATATCCACGCGATAGTATCGCAAATTATATTCCGAAAGCACGCCAAACTGCTTGGGCGTGGAAAAAGCCGCGTCGATCAGGCTGTCCAGAAAAGCGGCATCCGACAGGTCGTAGTACCCGCCGCCCTTCGCCAGCAAATCACCGTCCGGTCCCAGCTGCAGCGCAAAAAACGGCAGACGCACATCCTCCCCGCGTTCCTCCGGTGTGTCCAACCGGAATGGCTGCGCGGCAATATTCCGCATCATGCTCAGGCTTTCCTGCTCCAGATTGGCGCTGGTAAAATAAAATACCAGCCCCAAAATGATACAAAGCAGAAGCGTAACGATTGACATATTGATTAAAATGAATTTCAGCCGCAGCTTTTTAATCATCCCCGCGCACCTCCAGATGGTATCCCAGCCTGCGGATGGCCTCAATGCGGATATTGGAACCAATGCCCGCCAGCTTTTTCCGCAAAAAGCCGATATAGACCTCTACATTGTTTTCCACCGCGTCCGAATCAAATCCCCATACCCTCGCCAGAATCACTTCTTTGGACAAGTTTCGCTCCCCTGCCTGCAGCAAAAAGCGCATGATGTCAAATTCTTTTGCAGACAAACGGATGCTGTTGCTTCCGCAAACCAACATGGCCGAATCCAGATCCAGTGATGTATTTCCGAAGGTGATTTCATCCACCTGCGCGCCCTGTCTGCGCAGCAGTGCATTGATACAGGCCAGCAGTTCTCTGGTATCAAATGGTTTGATGAGGTAATAATCCGCCCCGGCATTTAACCCCATGATCCGATCCTCCAGCCCGGATCGTGCCGTCAGCATCAGGATCGGCGTGCCAAGCCGCTTGGCGCGCACCTGCCGTGCCACTTCATACCCATTCATCTTCGGCATCATCACATCCAGAATCAGCAGGTCATAAACGCCCAGTTCTGCATACTGGGCGCCGCTTTCTCCGTCGTAAACGATCTCCACGCCAAAGCCCTTGCCCCGCAAAAGCTCCCCGATGGAATCCGCGAGCAGCTTTTCATCTTCGATAATCAGGATTTTCAACGCCATTCACCACACTTTTGTATTACCTCTATCATAATATAAAATTTTGCTGAAATGAAGCTGAAAAAGCAGATAGGCTGCTAACGCTCTTTTCTGCATTGCAAAGAAGCTTTTCTTTGTCTATGCGCGCGGCCGTGTCATAGCCATAATTTCCGATAAAGCCGCAAACCGCAGCATATTGTTGCAGTTTGCGGCTTTGCTTTCTTCGATTCGTGCTCCGGTGTATCCTTGCGCTACTCAATATTTTGCGAGCAAATAATCGAAATACTGGTTGCGATCTGATCCTCTTGCGGGCGGACACCCTTGTGCAGCAGCTCACGCAGCAACATCAGCGGCAGATATCCCTGCCGATACATATCTTGCGTAATAGTAAAATCCAAGCTGCCCTCTTGAAGCAAGCTCTTGGTACGTGCCGACAGGTCATGCGCAACCACGCGAATTTGATCGGTCATACCCGCCTGCCGCAGCGCGTCCGTACAGCCCGTCACACTGCGATTGACCATATAGATTGCTGCCAAATCTGGTGTGCCCTGCAGCGCTTGGCGCACCTTATCGCATGTCAAGCGATAGTTGTTGTAAGTTTCTGTGATCTCAATCTGCGCAGAAGAGAAACCCAGTTCATGCATGCGTGCACAAAAGCCGTCCAATCTTGTGCGATGTCCGTGATACTCCAAATTTCCCACCATCGCCAGAATATGCGCATCCCTCGGCACGCACTTGCTGAGTAGTTCGGCAGCAATCCGACCGCTTTTGGTATAATCCTGCCCCACAAAGCACAGGCGCCGACTGTTCGGCAAATCAGAATTCAGCGTGATGCATGGAATGCCGCGATCCGCCAATTCGCCCACTTTGGTTTCAATCAAAATATCATTGAGCGCACACAGCGCAATCCCTTGCGCCCCCCATTCCACAAGCGCATCCAAATGCTCAATGCATTCCACCGGAAGATCGGTCTCACACACGCAGACACGAATTTCCACATGATAATCCGCTAACTTCCGTCGCGCCGCCTCAATACCGCTGGAGACTTCCGTCTTAAAGGGTCCGGTCCAGTTGGGCAGCAAAACGCCCAATCGAAGCGGCGGATAATTCTTTGTTTCCTCCACAGGCCGTGCCTGACGCGGTGCCACATATCCGGTTTCCTCGATTGCTCGTAAAATACGCTCCCTCACTTCCGCACTGACATAGGAACGATTATTCAATACACGATCTACGGTTCCGCGTGAAACTCCCGCTTGCTCCGCTACGGTTTGTATGGTTGGACGATTCCTCTTCATGCCGCCTCACCTGTTGCCAAAAATTTCAGTGGATTCATTATAGCACACACCCTGTGCATGCGGCAAAGAAAATTGTTTTTTCACACATATTTCAGCCCTTTGTGTGCGAAAGCACATATTCCATTATGTCACTATTTCAACACACTTTATCTTCTTTTTCATCCAAATAAATGTATTTTTGTAACTTATTTTGCAGAAAAGCATTTTTTCAAAATATCAACTCGTTGTCGAGAATCAACAATAGCACTCCCCCAAATCTCTCCACACTTAAATTTGTGCACTTTGAAAGGCAAATTTTATCTCACTACTTACATTTTCCTATTCCATTTTGCTAAATTTGTTCTGATTTTTTCTTTCTGTAAAAACGTTTCCTCCAAAGTATTCATTGACTTTCTTTCTTGCCGCTCCTACAATAAGCACATAAACAGCACACAGCACACAAACGCACACACAGAAAGAAAGGATGAAAGACATGACGAAGAAAAACTGGTTTGCAGCCTTGCTGGCAGGTTCGCTCGCTTTGACCATGACCGCTTGCGGCGGCGACACCAACACCAGCACGACCGAGAGCGGCGATTCCTCCGCGGAAACGCCGTACGAGATCAGCATGATCCTCAAAACCAACGCATCCGAGTTCTGGCAAATCATTCAGGCCGGTGCGGAAGCCTATGAGGAAGAACATCCCGATCTGGTCAAGCTGTCCATCAAGGGCCCTCCGGGAGAGACTTACTACGAAGAGCAGCTCAACTCCCTGACCACCGATCTGGCCAATGAATCCTTTGACGGCTATCTGATCGCACCGTTGCAGTCCGAAGCCGTTGCCACCGCAATCGCCAATACCGACAAGCCGGTTGTTGCCTTTGACACCAACATCGACTCAGACAAATGTTTGTCCTTCGTCGGCACTGGCAATAAGGAAGCCGCAAAGCAAGGCGCGATAGCCGCAGTGGAGGCCGCAAAAGCAGCCGGCTGGGAAGAGATCAAGTGCATTGAGATCGCCGGTGTGCAGGGCGATGCTACCAACACCGCACGCATGGAAGGCTACCGCGAAGGCATCACCGAAGCCGGCGGCGAGTTTCTGGATGACGAAGTGCAGTACGCCAATGCTACCGCAGATCAGGCGGTCACCTGCATGGAAGCGATCATGAACAAGTTCCCGGATGGCGTTGCAATCATCTGCTCGAACAACGATGATATGGCGCTGGCTGCCGCCCGCACCGCAGCGGAAAATCCGGCTTATGCCAACACCATTTTCCTTGGCTTTGACGGTCAGAAATCCGCAGTAGAGGCAGTCCTCAACGGTGAACTGACCATGACCGCTGCACAGAACAACTATGACATCGGTTACAAGGCTGTGGAAACCATGGTCAAGATTCTGCAGGGTGAAGAATACGACGCCGTCGTGGATACCGGCACCGAAATCATCACCAAGGACAATGCGCAGGATCGCCTTGACCGTTTTACGGAATGGATGTCTTAACCATTCAATCCCTATTGTAAACTTCTCAATCCTTTTCCTTCATAAAACGCTCCACTCTCTTTTTTACCAGAACGCTCCTACGTTCTAAACTTCCATTACATTCTTCATGATAACTGTATTGTATTTCCCAAAGGAGGATTCTCCATGAAAGTTGGTATTATCGGCGCGGGCCGTATCGGCAAGGTTCACGCCAAGAATATTTCCATGTTTGTGCCGGAGATGGAAATCAAGACCATCGCTGATCCCTTTATGAACGAGCAGACCGAAGCGTTCGCCAAGCAGTGCGGTATCCCGAACTGCACCAAGGATGCAAACGACATCTTAAACGACCCGGAAATCGAAGCTGTACTGATTTGTTCCTCGACCGACACGCACTCCAAGTACATCATCGAGGCTGCACATGCCGGCAAACACATCTTCTGCGAAAAGCCGATCGACTATGACCTGTCCAAGGTGCATGCAGCCATCAATGCCGCTAAGGAAGCGGGCGTCAAGCTGCAAATCGGCTTCTGCCGACGCTTCGATCACAACCATCGCGCCGTATATGACATGGTGCGGGATGGCAAGGTTGGCAAAGTGAACATCATCAAGATCTCTTCGCGCGACCCTGAGCCGCCCCCGGTGTCCTATGTGAAGGTTTCCGGCGGTATTTTCTACGACATGATGATCCACGACTTCGACATGGCTCGCTTCCTGGCAGGCAGCGAAGTCACCGAAGTCCACGCGATCGGCTCTGTGCTGGTCGATCCCGACATCGGCGAGGCGGGCGACGTCGATACCGCACTGGTCACCCTCAAATTTGAAAACGGTGCCATCGGCGTGATTGACAACAGCCGCAAGGCGGTTTACGGCTACGACCAGCGCGTTGAAGTATTCGGTTCAGAGGGCTGTGCCGAGGATCAGAACGACACCCCCAATACCGCCGTTCTTTCCACCGCAGACGGCGCAGTACATGGCGTGGCCTACAAAGTCATGTGGGATCGCTACACTGGCGCATTTGTTGCCGAGATGCAGGCGTTCGCCGATGCAGTGCTCCATAACAAGGAAACGCCGGTTACCGGCGAGGATGGCCTGTATCCGGTTCTGATGGCGGCTGCCGCCACCAAATCGCTGCACGAAGGACGTCCGGTCAAGATTTCCGAGATTGAATAATACGCCGCAGGGTGGTATCATGGCAGCAAAGTGGTGATACCACCCACTTCACAAAAACCCGATAAAGGAGACCCGACAAAATGGCACTGAGAAAATGCGCGTGCATCGACACGCTGTATACCGAGCTGGACTGGCTCGATCGCTTTGAGGCAGCTAAAAACGACGGTTTTGAGGCTGTAGAATTCTGGGACTGGCGCATCCGCGATCTGGATGCCACCCGCGCAGCAGCGGAAAAGGCTGGCATCGCCATTTCCGGCTTTAATGGAGACGCAGACTTTTCGCTCGTCGACCCCACTCACAAGAAAAAATACCTCGACTATTTGAAGCAGTCGATCGCTGCGGCGAAAAAGGTAGGCGCTTCCAGCGTGACCATTCATTCCAACGCGCTCGGCGAAGGCGGCATCGTTGTCAATCACTATGACGACTTGTCGCACACGGTCAAGCTGTGCTCGATGTATGACATGCTGCTCGATTGTGCCAAGCTGGCAGAGGCTGAAGGGATCAATCTGAATCTGGAAGCCCTCAATATCACGACCGATCACGTCGGCAATTTCCTTGCCACGACACAGATGGGCGCAGAAATTGTCCGCCTGATCGGCTCGCCGCGGCTCAAGCTCCTGTATGACGTGTATCACATGCAGATCAACGAAGGCTGCATCTGCGACACGATCACCAAATACGGCGACACCTTCGGCCACATCCACGTAGCAGACGCGCCGGGCCGCCACGAACCCGGTACAGGTGAAATCAACTACAAAAAGGTGATCTCGCATCTGGAAGCCTGCGGCTATACCGGCCGTGTGGGCTACGAACTGTTCCCGCTGACCGACACCAAGACCGCAGTCAAAGCCATCATGGAAAACTGCTGATACAAAAAGGCTCCACATCAAGTGGAGCCTTTCTTATTCTTCTGAGCCGCGGTTTCCTCTTCTTTTTCCGCGCCTACATCTGCCCTTTCCAGACGCGGGCCAAAATATCCTTGAGCACCAGAAGCGCATTGGTGTTGTTATAACCGTATTCGACCCGCAGCCGGGTGAGCATCTCCCGAAAAACAGGCGCATAATCGTCAATACGCACCTTTTGGTGATAAGTTGACAACACCGGATATTTCTTGCTCCACACCTTGTTCCAGTCGATTTTGGCCTGCGCTTCCTCACTGACGCTATCGATCATCTGCTGCGCCTGCTGCTCGTCAAAATCGTACTCGATCAACTCGTCCAACGTCATATGATAGAGCACCGCCAACCGTTTGGACTGCCGGATATCCGGCAAAGTGTCATCGGTTTCCCATTTAGAGATGGTCTGCCGGCTGATACCCAGCTTTTCGGCCACATTCTCTTGTGATAGCCCGCTCTTTTTTCGTGCATGATACAAACTGCTTCCCAAACTCATCTTTTTCTCTCCTTTTACTGTCCTGCTTGTCAGTATACCAGCCCGAACGCAAAAAAGCCACCAGCGAAAACCGGCATTTTTGCCCGTTTTGTTAACGAAATCTGTCGCTTCTTTTTTGCTTGTCTGCCCTTGACAATGCACGCTCGCCCGTATATACTAAACACATCAAAATTATTTGATGTGAGGTGCAGGAATGGAAAACGACTATCAAGCACAAGCCAAAGTATTCAAAGCGCTGTGCGATCCTAAGCGTCTTGCCATTCTTGCACAGCTGCGCAGCGGCGAAAAGTGCGCCTGCGTGCTGCAAGAGCCGCTTGACCTGACCCAATCCGGCCTGTCCTACCACATGAAAATCCTGTGCGACTCCGGTATCGTCATCGGCCGCCAGGAAGGGAAATGGACGCACTATCGGCTCAGTGCCACCGGCCGGGAGCATGCTGTTGCACTGCTGCAAGCGCTGACCACACCAGACGCTGCCGAGCCGAAAAAAGCAGAGTGCTGATACCACATATCAACGCCATCCATACATCGATGGCGTTTTCTTCGGCAAAACATATCAAATATTTTTGATGTATTGCATATTATCATCAAGTGAGGTGTTTCTATGAGCATATGGCAATTCATACAGGATCAGGTGCTGGGCATGCAATGGCTCAACGGACTGGTGGGCGCGGGTCTGTCCGCGCTCGGTCTGGATGTGACGAATCGGCTGGGCGGCAGTATACAGTTTTTTCTCTACGATGTTATCAAAATCACTATCCTTCTGTGCATACTGATTTTCGTGATCTCCTATATCCAGAGCTACTTTCCGCCCGAGCGCAGCCGCCGCATTTTGGGTCGGTTTCACGGCATCTGGGCCAATCTCATCGCCGCTCTGCTGGGCACAGTCACTCCCTTCTGCTCTTGTTCCTCGATCCCATTGTTCATCGGCTTTACCAGTGCAGGACTCCCTTTGGGCGTGACATTCTCCTTTTTGATCTCCTCCCCTATGGTGGATCTGGGCAGTCTGGTGCTGCTGATGAGTATTTTCGGCGCAAAGGTTGCGGTCGTTTATGTCATCCTCGGGCTGCTCATCGCAGTCATCGGCGGCACAGTGATCGAAAAGCTGCGTATGGAGCGGTATGTTGAGGATTTCATCCTGTCCGCTGGCAGCACAGATATCGAATCACCCAACCTGACCCAGCGCGACCGTTTGCGTTACGCCAAAGAACAAATGCTCGGCACCTTTCGCAAAGTATTCCCGTATATTCTCATCGGTGTGGGTATCGGCGCGGTCATTCACAACTGGATTCCGGAAAGCTGGATCACCACGGTGCTGGGCGCAAACAACCCCTTTGGTGTTTTGCTGGCTACGATCGTAGGTGTTCCCATGTATGCAGATATCTTCGGTACTATCCCGGTGGCAGAGGCGCTGCTCGGCAAAGGCGCACAGTTGGGTACCGTGCTGGCCTTTATGATGGCAGTCACCACGCTTTCTTTGCCCTCTCTGGTCATGCTGCGCAAAGCAGTAAAGCCCCGGCTGCTGGCGCTGTTCATCGGTATATGTACGCTGGGCATTATTCTGGTCGGCTATCTGTTCAACGGATTGCAATATTTATTACTATAATGGAGGAAATTGATATGGGATTGTTTGGTAGAAAAAAAGCGGAAACAAGCTGCTGCCCCTGCACCCCAGCGGCTGCCGCTGAAGCAAGTGCAGTAGGAACGACTTCCGGCATCAAGGTACTTGGCTCTGGCTGCGCCAAGTGCAATGAGCTGGAAGCCGCCACGAAAGCCGCACTGGCCGAGCTGGGAATGGACACAACCATCGACCATGTGACCGATTTCGCCCAAATTGCATCATACGGCGTTATGACCACCCCGGCGCTGGTCGTAGATGGCAAGGTCGTGTCCTACGGCAAGGTGCTCAAGCCGGAGGAAGTCAAGGCACTGCTGCAAAAGGTCAGGGGGTAATCCATGAAACACAAACCAAGAGTGGCCTTTGTCTGTGTACACAACTCATGCCGCAGCCAAATGGCAGAAGCGCTTGGCAGACATTTGGCCAGCGACGTTTTCGAAAGCTGCTCGGGCGGCACGGAGACCGTGCCGCAGATCAATCGTGACGCGGTGCGGCTGATGCAGACACTGTACGGCATCGACATGACCGTCAGCCAGCACAGCAAGCTGTGGACTGAACTTCCCCCGGTGGATATCGTCGTAACCATGGGATGCAATGTCAACTGCCCCACCCTGCCCTGCCGGCATCGGGAGGACTGGGGACTGGATGACCCAACAGGGCAAAGCGATGCTGTATTCCGCGAGACCATCCGGCAAATCTATGCGAATGTACTTTCGCTCCGGGATCGAATTGCCCACGGTCCGCTGGACGGCTGAACACGAAAACGCGTGAGGCGGCATGACCGCCTCACGCGCTCCTTTTATCTCAGTATGCTGGAGAAACCACTCTCACTGCAACCACTTGCCGCTGTATTCTTGCCAAAAATGTAGTTTGCCGATATAATAAATAAAGTAAACGGCAAAAGGGGTGGTAGGGATGGAATTGTTGCGCAAACTGGAACAAAAAGAAAACTTTACCGAACGCGAATGTGAGATTGCCGACTATATTCTGCGCAATTGCGAATCCGTTCTGAAAATGACAACACGCGAACTGGCAAGCGAGACTTTTACCAGCGCCACAGTCATCGTCCGCTTTGTCAAAAAAATCGGCTATGAGGGATTTCAGGATTTTAAGCTTCATCTGCTGGTCGATCTCAAGGAAAGCCAGTTCGAACGGGTGGAGGTCGAACGAAAGGAACACATCCTTTCCCTGATGAACAAAATCTCCTCGCTGCATGAAAAAAGCCTGTTTGAGACCAAAGAGATGCTGTCCACCGAAACGCTCGAAAAAATACAGGCTGCGTTCCAGAAATATAACGTAGTGGACTTTTTCGGTTTTGATGCCAACCGTGCCATTGGCGAATATGCCTCGCATAATTTTACACAGGCAGGCGTCAGCTCCAACGTCTATGCAGCGGTCGACAAAATCCTGTTATATGAATACTATGTGAAACGCTCGGTCGTCATTGTCATCTCCCGCATGGGAACGGATGAACACATCTGCCGCGCACTGAGCAACCTCCACAAAAAAGACCATTTTATCATTTGCATCACGGGCAACGGCCAAGCTCCAATTGCCAAATATGCGGATGCCGTGCTGCTGTGCGCTTACAAAGAAAACGTCATCCAACTCGGGGACGCGATGTTCCACACCTCAGTCTCCTACATCCTCGACTTACTTGTTTCTATTCTGCTGCGCAATAACTATGACCGCGCACTGCAGCTCTATCAGCGGCATGGCGAGCTTTTCTATGAATAAAACAAACAGGTTTACAGCGTTACACCTTTTCCACTCCCAATGGATGGAAAAAGTGTAACGCTGTTGCTTTGTGTGCAAAATGTCTCTTCAAACCGCAAAAACACGCTATAATGCAAATCAAGAGAGCTCTTAAGAGAAAAAGCCGGCTGGGTAAAAAAAGAAAAGGAGATCAGCCATGCTGGAAAAGGAAGCAAAAGAACTGTTGGCGCTGGTGGGCGGCAAGGAAAACGTCAACCAGCTGGTGCACTGTGCAACTCGTCTGCGGTTTGAACTCAAGGACGAGACTCTGGCACAGAAAAAAGAGATTGAAGCAAAGCCCTATGTACTGTCGGTCGTCATCAGCGGTGGACAGTATCAAATCGTCATCGGTCCCAAAGTGACCGAGTATTTTGCAGCACTCATGCAACTGCTCAATTTGGATGAGAGCAAAAAATCCAACGAAGGTAAACAAAAGCTGTCCCTGCTCAAGGTTATTTCGGGCGCGTTCTCACCCCTGATTCCGTTGCTGGCCGGCGCAGGCATGATCAAGGCGCTGCTGATGGTACTGGTTGAGTTTGGTCTGTTGTCGGATGCCAGCTCGACCTACGCCATTCTCTCGGCGGCAGGCAACTCGGTCTTTTATTTCATGCCGATCTTTCTGGGCATTACGCTGTCCAAGCAGTTCGGCGGCAATATGTATGTCGGCGGCGCAATCGGCGCAGCGTTGCTTGAGCCATCTTTCACCAGTCTGATTGGGCAAGAGGGTGTGAACTTCCTCGGCATCAGCGTCGTGCCGGTGGACTACGCTACCACCGTGTTCCCGATTTTCATTATCTCGTTTGTCTATGCTTTTCTGGATAAGCAGCTGCGCAAAATCGTCAAGCAGGAACTGCAAATGTTCCTCGTGCCGATGATCTGCCTGCTGGTGCTTGTTCCGATGGCCATTCTGGTATTCGGCCCATTCGGCACAACCATTGGCAACCTGGTATCGAGCTTTATCTCCATGCTGTTTGATTTCAACAATCTGCTGGCCGGTCTGGTGCTGGGCGCCACCTATCCGTTCCTGACCATCCTTGGCCTGCACTGGGGCTTCACTCCTATCACGCTGCAAAACCTGAGCCAGTTCGGCGGCGACGTGCTCGAAGGCGCGGCGGTTTGCTGCGTATACGCAGAGATCGGCATTGCCATCGGTGCCTATCTGAAGGGCCGAAAAGGCTCCAAAATCCGTGAAATCGCCGGACCGACCATTCTGACCGGTTTCTTGGCCGGTGTCACCGAACCTATTCTGTACGGTATTGTCATGCGCTATAAGCGTCTGATGGCGATTGTCGCTATTGCGGGCGGCATTGGCGGTGCGATCAACGGCCTGTGCCATGTCACAATGAACGCTTATGTATTCCACAATCTGTTCTCGGTCGCCATGATGACATACTCGCCGTTTGTTCCCTTCCTCATCGGCTGCGCTGCCGCTCTGGCAGCCGGTCTGCTGCTGACCTATTTCTGGGGCATTCCGGCGGAAGACAGTGCCGATTTTCAGGCGCCGGACGCTGCGCCGCTGCCGCAACCGCAGCAGACTTCACAGGAAATGCAACCCATGACTATCGCCGCACCGGCAAACGGCATGGTGATCGCGCTCGAACAGGTCGAGGATGAAGCATTTGCACAAGGCGCAGTCGGCAAGGGCGCGGCCATCCTACCGGCGGACGACAAAATCTATGCACCGGCTGACGGCCAAATCACCATGGTTTTCCCCACCAAACACGCATTGGGCATGCAGTGTGCCAATGGCTTAGAGCTTCTCATCCATGTCGGCCTGAACACGGTCGAACTCAAAGGAAAATACTTTACCGTGCATGTCAAGGACGGCGACACCGTTAAAAAAGGGCAGCTGCTTCTGGAATGTGATATCGAGCAGGTACGACAGGCTGGATATCCGCTCACCACGCCGGTACTGGTCACCAATGCCGACCAGCTTGAGGTTACTTGCCTGCCGACACCCGGCACACAGGTCACTGTTGGAGACGCCATGCTGGAGGTGAAGGAATAAAGCATGAAGAAAGACTTTTTATGGGGCGGTGCATTGGCTGCCCATCAGGTAGAAGGCGCTTACCGCGAAAGCGGCAAGGGCATCAGCGCCGCCGATGTGATGACCGCAGGCACACGGGATATTCCGCGCGAAATCACGGCAGGCATTGAGCCAGGCAAGTACTACCCCAACCACGAAGCGATTGATTTCTATCATCATTACCGTGAGGATATTGACCTGTTTGCTGAAATGGGCTTTCGCTGCCTGCGCACCTCCATCGCATGGACGCGTATTTTCCCCAACGGTGATGAACAGCACCCCAATGAAAAGGGACTTGCCTTTTATGACGAATTATTCGACTATATGCTGTCCAAGGGCATTCAGCCGGTCATTACGCTGTCCCATTTCGAGATGCCCTATCACCTGATCGAACAATACGGTGGTTGGCGCAGCCGTGCATGCATCGAGTTTTTCACCCGTTTTGCATTCACCTGTTTGCAGAGGTATCACACCAAGGTCAAATACTGGATGACTTTCAACGAAATCAACAATCAGATTTTGGTAGACAATCCGATTTATGCTTTCACCAATTCGGGCATCCGCTTTACGCTTGCGGATAACCGCGAGGAGGTTGTTTATCAGGCGGCGCATTACCAGTTTGTCGCCAGCGCGATGGTGGTCGATTATGCCGCGCAGCTCGATTCTGCGCTGCAAATCGGCTGTATGATCGCGGCACAGCCGCATTATCCCCTTTCCTGCAATCCAGATGATATTCTGGAGGCACAGCGTCAAAACCGCAAGCAATACTTTTTCTCCGATGTGCAAGTATGGGGCTACTATCCGTCTTATATCCGCCAGTATTGGCAGCGGCAGAACTATCAGTTGGATATCACGCAGGAGGATTTGAACTGGATCGCCAAAGGTAAAGTGCAGTTTGTCGGTTTCAGCTATTACTATACTTGTGTGGTCACCGCAGATGAAACGGTCGCGCGCACCGGCGACTTAAACGCCGCCGGAACCAATACCGTTGACAACCCCTACCTCAAGGCCAGCGACTGGGGCTGGACGATTGATGCCAAGGGCCTGCGCTATTTCCTCATTGAATTGCAGGATCGCTACCGCTGCCCACTGTTTATCGTCGAAAACGGCTTAGGCGCTTACGACGAGCTAAAGGATGGCCAAATTGACGATCCCTACCGCATCGACTATCTCAAGGCGCACATACAGGAGATGATGAAAGCGGTTGAAATTGACGGTGTTGACCTGATTGGCTATACAGTCTGGGGCTGCATTGACCCGGTGTCGTTCACCACAGGCGAAATGCGCAAGCGATACGGCCTGATCTATGTAGATAAAAATGATGATGGCAGCGGCACGCTCAAGCGGTATCGCAAAAAGTCTTTCGACTGGTATCGAAAGATTATTGCCAGCAACGGCCGTGCAGCGTGGGATCTTGACAGCTCAGAAGCATAGGTAGTTCTAGAAAATACCGCATGCGAACACAAAAAACCGAACCATTGCATTCAATTGACTCGATTCATCATGTAAAAGAAGGTCTGCGCATCGTTCTGCGCAGACCTTCTTTTTTCCGTTCACCTATGCATCTCGCCTGTCAATCGGGTGCAGTACCGTCTACCGGTGCAACGCTTTTGATTATATCTGACCACAGCTCCTCCTCCAAAGGGACATCCGAAATAATGCAATAGCTATATGCATCATCCTGCCATTCCGCAATGGTATAACCACAATTCGTGTCGTCATACAACACCGCATGGTTGGAATCCATCGGATATCCACCATCTGTGTGATTATTTCCAATGAGCGCCGCATCCCCTATGCCCATGCAGTACTTGATCTGCTGCTCTCCATTGGAATAAATCACAACTGCCATGCCAAACTGATTGGCTGCACTTTCAAATACATAGTCATCCGGCAAAACAGTAGGAACCGACAACGGAAAAGACAAGCTTTCTGCAAGCTGTTTGATCGAGGCATACTCCTGCACCCCGCCAACGGCAACGATGGGCGACTCCAGCGTTCCCTGTCCCCATGGGATATCACTAAGATGGACAATCGTTGTACCGCTGACAACCAATATCAGACAAGCTGCCACTATGCCTGCCACCTTATATCGGCGTACCCGCGCTTGACGAGCCAAAGAAGCTACAATTTCATTTTGCAAACGGGAAAGCATTTCAGGCGTCACATGGATTTTTTCCATGATCTGATTATATTTCATCATCAAAATCATATGCCTCCTGTAAGATGTCTTTCAGCATCCCGCGGCCGCGATGCAGCAGGGAACGCACGGTTGCTTCCTTCGTCTCCAAAATTCCTGCAATCTCAGCCGTACTGTAGCCTTCATGGTAAAACAGATGGATCGGCTCACGGTATTTCGGCGGCAATGAACGAACCGCATCCCATACGCAGGCCAGTTCGTCATCCAATTGAGCGCAGGGATACGCTTCTGTCAGAGCATCCGTCCGCTTGTACCAGACCGAGTTTAATTTGTTCTTGCTCAAGTTGATGGCGACCCGTAAAAGCCACGCTTTTTCATGCGCACTGTTTTCAAATATGGGTTCTGCGCGAAGATATTGCACAAACGTATTCTGTAAAACATCCTCGGCATCATCCATATTATGCAGATAAGCGTATGCAGCGCGCAAGACTGCATCACCATATGTATCAAAAAGATACGATACTTTCTGTTCTGTATATACTTTCGTCTTTTTACCGCTGTGTAAAACCGTCGCCAGCATATGAACCAGCCGTTTGATTGACGCAAAACAGTTGGGATGCCAATACGGCAATTTGCGTAACATATCGGGATTCATTGGAACTATCCTCCTGCATGCATTACTTCTATTGTGAATACAATTCACACAACGCAAATGTTGCAGCTGCAAAGAAAAGAAATGAAAAAAATGTCGCAACAAATTGAGCCTACTGATTGTATTAGCTATGAAACCGCCTACCGACGGAAAAAATCGAAAGGATGATTTGTATGCGAAAAACGATTTCTTTATTGACAGCAGTAGCCATCGCGGGTCCGATGGGCATTACCGCAGTAGCCGCTGACGAAAATGAACCGCTGGTGGCTGTCCCCTCCTCTTTGGTGATTGCAGAGACACCGCTGCAAGTGACGGTGAATGGTGAATTTGTAACCGCCGATACCTATGTATCCAACGGCGGTATCATGGTTCCTGTTCGCGCGGTTGCAGAAGCACTGGGTTTCCAAGTGACGTGGCATTCTGACCAAACACTCAACCTAAACAATGGCGATATGCAATGCGACTTTGCCATCGGACAAAACAACTATATTGTTTATACCGCAAACCCTGATCTGATCGGCATGAGCGCTCCTTTCGCATTAGAATCCGCACCCGAGCTGAAAGATGCAACAACGTATGTCCCGGTTTCGCTGTTTGTTCCATTGTTCGGCAATGATCCCGCAGCCGTTTTGATTGAAGAGAACACTGTAAACATCTCACCAGAAGCTGCGTCCGAAGAAGATATCCAAATCCCCTCTCCGCTGACAGAGCATGCTACGCTTACTGCATTGGAGCAGGCTGTCGGCTTTCCGATTCAAGAACCCGCCATGCCGGACGGCTATACGGCATCCGAATGGACCGATATCAGCCAATCCATAGCACAGATTACCTACCAAAACGGCGATCAAGAAATCATCTATCGTGTCAGCAAAGGCACCGACGATATCAGCGGCAGCTACGAGGATTATTCTAACAAATGTACACTCGAAATAGAAGGGGTAACCGTGCAGCTACGCGGCGAGGAAGCCTTCCATGTCGCGATATGGAATGACAACGGTCTTGCGTATTCGGTGTACGTCCCCGCAGGTCTGACCACCGCACAGATTTCACAAATCGTAACCAGTACCCTGCAAGCATGACAAAGCAAAATGCGCCTGAGCATATGCTCAGGCGCATTTTGTATATTAACTAAATTACTCAAACAGATTACATGATCTTGGCTTTTCCAACCTATGTTAATGATTATTTTACCAAATAACCGCCATCGACCGGAATCGTCGCGCCGTTGAGGTAATCCGACGCTGCGGACGCGAGGAACAGCATCGGACCCTTGAGGTCGTCCGGGGTACCCCAGCGGCCAGCAGGGATACGGACCGTGCACTCGTCCTTGCGTGCCTGTGTCATGTTGGCGCACATTTCCGTATCCATATAGCCCGGGCAAATGCAGTTGATATTGATATTGCGGCCTGCGCAGTCAACCGCGAGGCTCTTGGTCAGCTGCGAAACCGCACCCTTAGAGGCGGTGTAAGCCGGTACGGTCGTACCGCCGAACCAGATGACCATCGAACCGATCGTGATGATCTTGCCGCCGGTCGGCTGCTTGAGCATGATGCGCAGCGCCTTCTGGATCATCAGGAACACGGCATTGAGGTTGATGTTGAGCACCAGATCCCACTCCTCTACTGGGAACTCCTCGGGCAGGTGGCGACGCTGTACGCCAGCCGCAGGAATCAGGATATCCAGTTTGCCATCCAGAATCTCCATCGCCTTGTCGAAGATGGTGTCAATCTGTGCACGGTCAGCCAGATTGCCGCATACACCGTACGCTTCATAGCCCATCTTGCGGTATTCTTCGCAGACTGCCTCCAATTTCTCCTGCTGAATGTCGATCAGCACAACTTTGCAGCCGTTTTCGAGCAGACCTTCCGCCATGCCGCGAGACAAGCCCTGCGCGCCGCCGGTGACGATCGCGTGCTTGCCTGAAACATCAAACATTGTTTTGTAATCGTATGCCATTTTCAAACGCTCCTTCTCAATTTATAGTACGGAAACTTATTCATCAAACAGAATGACCATCTTTTTGGACTCCGCACAGGGGTGATCCATGTAGTAAAACACCTTTTCGATCTGGCTGAACGGAATAAACATGGTAGCAATGCCCTCGGTGTTAAACTCCTTTTTCTTCATGCGCTCAATGGTGGGCTCAAACTGATAGCAGGACATCCGCGAGCCGATCACGTCCAGCTCACGCTGGTTAATCATAGCCTGCGTAATTTCTTCCTTAGCTGTCGAGAAGCCCATCGGCACCATGCGGCCCGCGTTGCACAGGATGCCCGGCTGCATGCACATGGTCAAAGAGCCAGGGAAGCAGGCGGAATCAAACGCAACCGTGACGCCATGGCCTTCGGTGATTTCAGAGATGCGAAGCAGCACATCTTCCGTTTTGGAATTGATGACGTAGTCTGCACCGTATTCCTTGGCGCGTGCCAGAGAAGCATCGTCAATATCACAGCAGATGACCGTCTTGCACCCCTTAGCCTTGCAGGTCTGCAAGATGATCGAGCCGATCGTACCCGTGCCGAGGATAAACACCGTATCCTCGGGTACGATACGCGCACGGGCTGTGCAATGCGCACCGATCGCATACGGCTCAACCAGCGCCGCATCCTTCCAGTCTACGCTGTCGTCGATCTTGTACACCTCGGAGGCCGGAGCGGTGAAATACTCACGCCAGCCGCCATCCGCACCGGAGCCACGCACCGAAACATGCTCGCACACATTCTTGCGGCCGATGCTGCACTGATAGCAAGTGCCGCAGGTATGGATCAGGTCTACAATGACATGATCACCCACCTTGACATTCTTAACGTTCGCGCCGACCTTGGCGATTACGCCCGCATTCTCATGGCCGGGAATACGCGGATAGGTCGAGCAGGGGTTGAGGCCATGATAAATGTGATGGTCACTGCCACAGACACCAGCCGACTTCATTTGGATGAGCACCTCATCCTCGTTCTGCAGTTCAGGCACCGGCACCTCACGCACTTCAAACTTGTGCGGCTCCGGAATTACGACACAGCGCATGGTTTCTTTCATTATTCATTACTCCTTTTATGTGAACATGCCATCAGGCAATCAGGTTAGGCAGGAAGGTGGACAGGGCAGGAATCATCGCAAACAGAATGCCACAGCCGATCTCTACCAGAACGAATGGCAGAACCTGTTTGGAAATGCCGCCGACTGTGCGACCGCTCAACCCGCAGGACACGAACAGGCAAGTGCCGAAAGGCGGTGTCGCCTGTCCCATCGCCAGCAAGAATACGAACACCAGGCCGAACCGAATCGGATCAATGCCGAATGCTACCGCAATCGGGGCAAGGATCGGAGCGAGGATCAGGTTGGTTGCGCCAACCTCAAGGAACATGCCGCAGATACACAGAAGCACGATGACGATCGCCCAGAACATAGCTACGCTCGACACATCCGAAACCATGACCTCAGTGACAAACTGCGGAATCTGATAGTAAGAGATCAGCCAGCCGAACATCTGTGCAGTAACGACCAAAATCATCAGGTTAGATGTGCCGACCGCCGTGGTCTTGATGATCGACCAAACGCTCTTGAGTGTGATCTCCCGGTAGATCGCAAGGCATACGATCACACCGTATACAACCGCGACAACCGCAGACTCGGTCGGGGTGAAAATGCCGGCATAGATGCCGCCCAGAATGATGATCGGCATGATCAGCGCCCAAATCGCGTCCTTAAACGACATCAGGAAACGCTTGAACGAAAAGTGATCCGCCTTGGGAAAGTTGCTGCGCTTTGCCTTGATGAATGCCCACAGGCACAGAAATACGCAGCAGATAATGCCGGGAATCATGCCCGCCATCAGCAGTTCACCGACCGGCACGCCGGTGATATTGCCATAAATGACCATGACAATGCTAGGCGGGATAACGATGCCCAACGTGCCGCCGATCGCCTGCACCGCCGCGGCATAATCCTCTGGATAGCCGCGCTTGACCATTTCGGGATACATCAGGCCGCCGATGGCCGCAGTCGTTGCGACTGAGGAGCCGGAGATCGCAGCAAAAAAGGTACATGCGACAATGGAAACAAGCGAAATACCGCCTGAAATCCAGCCGACCAGCGAGTCCGCAAACGCGACCAAACGCTTTGACAGGCCGCCTTTACTCATTACATCACCAGCCAGCATAAACGCTGGAATTGCCAGCATAGAGAAACTGTTGGAATTTGCGAAAATACGCTGCGCCAGCACGACAAACGTCAGTTTGGGGTCAAGCAGTACAGCCACAGCGCAGGCCAGACCCAGCGACCAGCTGATCTCCAGACCAAGCGCCATCGCAACAATCAGAACAACTATCAACGCAACAGCTGCTGTTTCCATAAATCAAGTCGCCTCCTTTTTCTGTTCCGTGCAGAATTCATACACATCGACAATGCTTGCCAGTACGTTCATCAAGTAACCTACCAGAATCACAGCATACAGCATATCCATCGGGATGCCCATGGCTGGTCTGATAGCTGCCGATCTGCATCAGCTTGTAGCTGCCGTAAACAAATACGGTGTTGACAAAAATCGCAACCAACTTACGCGCGAACAGCAGCGCAGTCGCCGCACTCCCCTTGAGATAGTTGTCGATGATCTCAATGCGCACAAACATCTTGCGCGTGATCGCCAGATTGGCGCCCAGCACAATAAGCGCAACAAACAGGTAACGCGACAGCTCCTCCGACCACGGCAGGCTGTAAAAAATCACAAAGCGGCAGAAGGTCTGCAGGAATACCACCGCGATCATGACAATCAGACAGACGCTGACCAGCGCGTCGAACACTTTCTGCACCTTCTGGAATGCATTACGAAACGTTTTCATCTTCATCCCCCTCGACTGCAAGCGCTTCAATGCGACTCATCACATCGCCGAACTGCTTCTCCCACTCAGCGTACAAGTCGGCACCGGCATCGATAAAGCCCTGCTTATCCGGATAGGTCACAGTCATGCCCTGCTCCTGCAGCTCGGTAATCACTTCCTCGTCCATCTGCCGGTTGACCTCGCGCTCGTGGATGCCGCACTCCATCGCGGTTTCGGTAAAGATCTGCTTGGTTTCCTCGTCAAAGCTCGCCCAGGTGCGTGGGCTGACAATCAGGAAAACCGTGGAGTAGGCGTGTTCGGTGATTGCCAAATGATCATTGACCTGCGCGACGTTGTTGGTCAGAATGACCGTACACGGATTTTCCTGTCCGTCAAGCGCGCCCTGCTGCATGGCGGTGTAAGCCTCGCTCCACGCCATCGGCGTCGCATCCGTGCCCATCGCGCGCCAGAAATCAATATGGATCATGTTTTCCATCGTACGGATCTTGAGGCCCTGCACGTCGTCGATCGAGTTGACGTCGACCTTGCTGTTGGTCAGGTTGCGGAAGCCGGACTCCCAAATACCCAGACCCTGCAGCTGAACGTCAGACAGCTTATCGAGGAATTCCTGCCCGATCTCACCCATGAACACCTTGTCGGCCTGCTCGTACGAAGTGATCAGGTAGAGGATGTCGAGCGCCTGAAATTCCGGGATGAAGTTACCCAGTGTGGACTGGTTAACAACCGAAATATCAATCGAACCCATCTGGCAGCCTTCGATCGTGTCGATTTCTGCGCCCAGCTGACCATTATGGTATACCTCGATTTTGTATTTACCGTTGGTTCGTTCATAGATCAAGTCGGCAAATCGGTTCATCTCCTGACCGATCGCACCGGTTTCCGACGAGGTCTGCGCCATGCGCAGCGTTACCGTACCCTCCGGCCAATCAATGGGTTTTGCGTCCTGCCAGATGCTGCCCGCCGCGCAAACCAGTGCAGCGCAGGTCACAATGGCAGCAATGCCTTTTTTACTCATCGCAGTCTCCCTTTCTATCAAGGCGTCTGTAAAGAGCCGTCGTGCTTTCGTGTCTGCGTCCAAGTCGTGACGGTATTCTCACAGGGATACTTTGCCGCTTCTTTTTCATCCAGATCAACGCCCAGACCCGGCTTGTCGTTGGCGTAAACGTAGCCATCGCGGTATTCCGGCAAGCCCGGGAATACCTCAAGCAGCGCACCATGCGGCCCCTTGAGTTCCTGAATGACGAAATTGGGCGGTTCGATGCCGCTCCACTCCTGCACGCCGAAGTTCTGTGCAGCCAAGTCGATGTGAATATTGGCGGCATGGGCCAGCGGGGACATATCGCCCGGGCCGTGCCACGCTGTGCGCACGCCGAACTGCTCGGCAAAAATCTGCAGCTTGCGCGCGGGCGTGATGCCGCCGATCTGGCTGATATGCACACGGATGAAATCAATCAACTGCTCGGTGATCAGCGTTTTCCACTCAGCCGGGTTATTGAACAGCTCACCCTCCGCGATCGGGATTGAAGTCTGGTGGCGCAATTCACGCAGCCATGCTGTCTGCTCGATGGAAACCGGATCTTCGAGGAAAAACAGGTCGTACGGCTCGAGCGCGCGAGCCAAGCGAATCGCCTCCACCGGCGCGATACGCTCGTGTACATCGTGCACCAGATTGATGTCATAACCGATGCGGCTGCGGATGCCCTCGAACAGCTTGACTGTATCTCGGATATACTGCCGTGCATCCAGATAAATCCCCTTAGGTGCATTTTCCGGCGCAGTAGCCGGAGTGACGCCGTAGCTATCGCCGCCATAGCCGCCGCATTGACAACGAATGGTCTGCAGCCCCATCTCTTTGAAGCGCAGAATGTTTTCGCACAGTTCCTCCAGATCACGGCCATCCGCATGCCGGTAAACCGGCACGCCTTCCCGGCATTTGCCACCGAACAGTTGATACAACGGCATGCCGGCCAGCTTACCCTTGATATCCCACAGTGCCATATCCACGCCCGAAACGGCGCTGTTGCTGATTGGGCCGTTACGCCAGTAAGCGTTCTGGTGCATCAGCTGCCAGAGCTCCTCAATGGCTTCCGCATCCCGTCCACGCAGCAACGGATCGAGGTACTCCTCCACCACTGTTTTGACCGCCAGATGACGATATGCGAAGGTCGCACAGCCCAGACCATACAGACCTGGCTGGTTGGTCTCCACCTTGACTACGACCAGATTGATACCCTCTGGTGCTGTACAAATCACGCGAACCTTTTCTATTTTGACTGCCATAGTATTCTCCTCTCCAATCGCAACTTATTTGACGTCTTACAAGTTATGCAATTAAAACACAGAAGTCTCTCTTTTCCGCTCACACTTGTCGGACAAGTTATGTTCTTAGTATACTTCTCTTTTTTCTTTTGTCAACTCATTTTCAGCAAATAAATCCACAAAAACACATTTTTCTCACTTTTCACAACACTTTGCTAGCACTTATGTGAAATATGCACAAGAAGAGGCACTGCAATGGGGTCCTGCCCCGTTACCTGCAGTGCCTTGCCTTACTTTTTCGCTGTTTTCTTGTGCGTCTTTGTATTGGTTCGCGTGTTCAGCTTGTCGATCGCATTCTGCATATGCTCAAACATCAAATCATGCGCGCTATCCGCATCACCCGACCGGATGGCGCTCAGAATCAGTGTGTGATAGTATACGCCGTCACGATAGCCAAACAGTGAGCGCAGCTGTGAGTGGTTCTTACGCGTCTCGTCAAATACCTTGGAAATGCTTTTCTCCAAAATCGGATTCTGCGTCGCCGCACAGATGGCTTCGTGAAACTGCATATCGGCTGTAACGAACTCCTCCTGTCCCTCCGGCCCCTTATTGGCCGCCATGACATCCAGATATTTCTGTAGCTTCTCCAACAGCTCTGGGGTTGCGTTCTGCGTGGCCAGCCGAGCCGCCTCGCTTTCGATGATGCGCCGGAACTCCAACACCTTAAGGATATCCTTACAATCCTCCGAGGTGATTTTATATTCACTTTCGGTTTTTTCGTCTACCTGATTTTCCAGCAGGAATGTTCCCTTACCGTGCTGGCTCTCCAGCACACCCAAACCGATCAGATGTTGCAGCGCCGTGCGCACACTGGCTCGGCTGACACCGAGAATTTCAGTCAACTGGTTTTCCGACGGTATCTTCTCGCCGACTTTCCAGTTTCCCGCATTGATATTGTCTTTGCAATACTGCACGACCTGCTCTGTTACATTGCTGCGCGTGATCATTTAAAAGCGCCTCCCTGCCTCGGCATAGCTTTCCCCGTACGCAGTTGGGGTATGGAAACGCCTACCCTAAAAACGCGCCGAAGCCCATGCGCAAAGCGCATGAGCTTCGGCGCGTTGAGGCCGCCTCCAAAATATCTCATTTCGCTACGATGATAATAATTATACGCGGAAACGATTTATTTGTCAATTTTGGCAGCGCATCTCAAATTCGCTCAAATTCGCAGCATCTGTCCCGATCCCTCAAATCTGCATGCCTTGGTATTGAAGAATACGAAACACCTGTCATCTTCTGACATATTTTTATGTCAAAGAGAGCTGACGTTTACAAATCACGGCGAGCTTTCACAGGCTATATGCTTGGAATAAGGCTTTAGAAAATCCCGTTCAAAGTCGACCACAGCCAAAGGTCGGCTGTAATAGTACCCTTGTCCATAGTTGCAGGAAAGCTGCGCCATCATCTGTTCATTTTCCCGTGTTTCGACTCCCTCAGCCACGGTGCTGATATTCAGCTGCTTCGCCAGATCCAAAATGCAGCCCATGATTTTGCGTTGCGTGCCCTCAGTATCTTTGGCCACTCCCATCAAAAACAAACGATCCAGCTTTAACTCGTCAATCTTCAGCCGCCCCAAGGTATTGAGAGAGGAATAGCCGCTTCCAAAATCATCCATGGAAATGCGGAATCCGGCCGCCCGCAACTGATCAATGCAGGCATTGACCTGATCCATATGCTCCAAAGCCAGACTTTCCAAGATTTCCAGAGTAATATACCGGGGAGATATGTCGTATTTCTCTGTAATGGCCAACAGTTTTTCCACATAACCCTCGCTGGCAAACAGCAGTCTGGTCTGATTGACCGAGATATTGATAGGCGTCGTTCCTTCATCCATCCACTGCCGCAGCTGCTTACAGACCTGCTCCACCATATAGAGATCCAGTTGTACACAGAATCCATTTTCCTCAAATAGCGGAATAAACTGATCCGGAAAGATCAGGCCCCTATCTTGTGTCTGCCAGCGCACCAAGGCTTCAGCGCCCGTGAGCAGTCCTGTGTTTAGATCCATTTTGGGCTGCAAATACATACGGAATTCCTCTTGCTCCAGCGCATGCTGCATATGGCTTTCCACATAAAGGCGCATCTGCTCGGCATCGTGAAGAGCCTCATCATAAATACAGATCGACTGCTTTTTATTCTTTTTCCCTTGGGCTAACGCTGCCATCATGTAGGTATGTTTAGCGGCAGCTGAAAACGGCTCGGGAGCCGCCGCGGTCAGTACACAGCCGCAATATACAGAAACAGAATAATCTCCCAGCAGTTCGAATGCCTCCTTCTGGATCATATCAAGAAGGGCCTGAATCCGATCAACAGCTGGATCCGCCTGATTTTCCCGCAAGGCCAGATAAAATACATCGGCTGACTGACGGCAGAAGAATTCCTCCGGTCGGCAAATTTTGTCTAGGCAATACTTGATCCGGCACAAAAACTGATTGGCAATAGAGAGACCATAGGTCTCGTTAATATGCTTAAAGTTCCTCAGGTTCAGGGCAACCAGCATCAGGGGAATTTTTTGGTCACAAGCCTGACTGAGCAGCAAGCGAAATTCGTCATCGTTGTATGCGCCTGTCAGATTGTCATACCGGGACAGCTGCTCTAATTGCTGTTGGGTACGGGTCGCCTCTTGGCGGGCTTTTCTAATATTATGGTAAAGAGAACGCAAGCACAAGCTCAATACCAGAACGATAAGCGTTACCAGCAGGTGAAAGCGATGCACATACAACCACTCAGCAGGTGTGTAGGTAACCTTTACGGACATAGCCTGATAAAACATATTCTGGCTTTGCGCATCTGAGATAGAACGTATATACCGATTTAAAATCGATAATAAATTTCCTGAGACATGACTTGTTACTCCGATGCAATAAGACACATTTTTGTCGCTCGACCAGTCAACGGAAAGATTATCATAGAGCCCTTGCTTTTGCAGGTAATAGTTTATCGAATACATATCCATACGGCCGCAGCCGATCTTGCCGGACCTCAGATTGTTGAGCATCGATTGCGTGTTGGTATAAAAGCGCTGGATATCCTCATCATCCGATGGAGTATCGCCGGATGGCCCCCATACAAGCAGACTGCTTCCGCTATAATACGGCAAGGTAAATTGGATGCCATCTACAGTAATATAGCTTGAGGTACTGGCGGCACAGGCAATCAAATCCACCTGCCCCTGTTGGATACGCTGAATACCATCCTCACAGGATTGCACAATGACAGGCTCATACTGCAGACCTGTGGCTTCTGCCAGAGCTTCAAAATAGCTGGCTGCCATTCCCTGCGCTTGTCCGTCCCGGGCATATTGCAGCGGCGCATTTCCATCACAGAAAGCAACCTTCAGCGTCCCTAAATCCTGAATATATTCTCTGTCCTGCTCTGACATGACAAAGCGACCATTGGAGTAAAAATACTCATCATAGAGCTCGGTTTGCAAATAAGGATATGCCCGGCTCATCTGGTACATTGCATTATTAAGGGGCTGGAGCAAAGACTGATTCCCTTTATACAGCGCAAAGTAATACGGCGTAGGAGCAAATCTCGCTATGGTGCGGAAGTTGTCCTTGATTGCCATGTCAACCTGCAGGATTGCATCCGCTTCGCCTGTTCGCACCGCTTCCAGTGCATCTGCAATAGTGGGATACTCTATCACTTCGTAAGTAAAATGATTCAGCTGTGCATACTGCGACAGTTCTTCCATGCGTTGGGATAATTTTGGAGCAGATGCAACTTTTATTCCGTTCCAGGAAGCAAAATCCTCTTCTGCCCACTGGGTGGAGTCCTCCAAAACGGTCAGAGAAGTATATGTGGTTCCATAACTGTAGCTGGGATAAAGGAAATATTCCTCAAGGCTGGGGAGATAATTCATGGTCCCCATCATGTCGATCTCACCGTCCATCAGCATCTGCATCAAAGTGCTGATTTGCGTATTCGTGTCCCCTTCGGCCGTTACAAACTCATAGTCCCAGTTCGTGTATAGACTGAGGTATTCCAAATAGTCTACCATATACCCAGCATATTCCCCATTTTCATCCAGATAGGAAATGCCATGCTGGATGGGAAATCCAACACGAACCACGGTATTCTTGTTTGAAGCACCCTGTGCTGCCGGCATCACAGATACCATGATGCATACAGCTATTAGCAGCCATGCCAACTTTCTTACTCGTTTCACCGTAACACAGATCCTCCCCATTAACAGCGATATTGCTGTGGTGATCCGCTTATCAAAAAGCAGATAGGTTTTGCTTTCCGCGCACTTATCTCCCAGTTAAATTTATTCTGATCGAGATTGGCGATTATGCTTCTTATCTTTGTAAAGGTCGATATCTGCTACTTCAATGACCGCTTCCAATTTGTTGTCAGCAGGCACAATTGCTTTTCCAACTGAAATACCTGCCCAAGCCCTCTCGTCTTTTCCGGCATCCACCATGGCACTTTTTATTCTTTGGGCAAAAGTATATGCTTGCTCTTCTGTTTCAAAGCCGCTGCAAAGAAGAATAAACTCGTCGCCCCCCATGCGGCATACAATGTCCGAGGATCGAACGATATTGTTTAGTGTCATAGCCATTTTTTTGAGCACATGATTTCCCGCCATGTGCCCAAATGTATCATTGACCTCTTTGAATTTATCTACATCAATAATAAAGATCCAACAGGAAGGGTGTGTATCCACATAATGCTGATAGCCCTCCTGAAAGGTACGGTAGTTGATTAACCCCGTTAGCCCATCCCGCTCGGCCAGAGTTTGCAGATATTCCATTTTCTCCAGTTTCTCGTTAAATTGGCTGAGAAGGGTCTTGGGATAATATTCCCCATCGGTCTGCTCAACATTTGGCAGCGAGTGATGAATGTGGATGATTTTCCATCCATCCTCTCTGCGCCGATACACCATAGAAAAGCGACTGTCCATATCAATGGTGACTTCCCGGTCTTCGCTTTCCCAGTAGATATAGATCTCGCCATAGACTAGGCATAGATCTTCCGACAGCAAAACCGGTTCACACCAAAAATCGCGAAACTGAAACTGAATGTCGTTTCGCTCTGCCACTTCTTCATACATGGCCGTTTGAAATGCTTGTGCTGTTTGATAGATTTCGTGCTTGCCCGTTCCAATGATTGTGCAGGTCGGATCGATCCAATTTTCAATTGGATGACGGCCATTTTCATTCACATCCGCAAAATAAGTCTGCCACATCTGCTGGGTAAACTGATAAAAGTCCATCATATTTACGCATAACTCCTTTTAGCAAAATGCATGCAATCCATTTTCTCGCGCTATCATCGGATTCTTGCTTACAGATTGATCCTCCGGTATTGCGAATATTGATTTTCCCATTGCGCTTTGCGTCATATGGCGCAATGTCGGCACAGTAATAAAGGTCAGCAAATGACGCTCCGTCCTGAGAATAGCACACGATGCTGGCTGCCTATTTGATCTGTATTGCAGCAAGCGTATTCCCGTTTTCCGCAGTCACAAGAAGCAACCTATCCCCTTCGAGCATAATAATACTAATTTTATATCGTCAGTAGGACACGAAAATTTAACGCAACACCGCACAGAAAAGTAAGCATGATACAGCCCGACATGATATAATAAAAATATGGATAAACAGATGAC